>CAIXWN010000135.1 GCA_903923135.1 uncultured Caulobacteraceae bacterium
CCCGTATGCGAAGATCGTCCGAATGCGCAGCGCCCATGTTCGCCTCCTCGAATCAGAGGTCCCATCGACTCACGCCCAGCCTTCGAGGAAAATCCCCCCAGCGATCACATTCGATTCATCTCAACAGGCGTTTGCGCTAGGAGGCCCGAGGTTTTCGGGCTGTCCGCCGGGCGGCCTTCTCGGCCTTGCCCAGAGCCCGCGCAAGGCGATCGAGGATAAGGTCCCGACCCACGTCGGTTTTCGCCCGGTCGAGCGCCTGGTCCAGTTCGACCAGGAGTCGCGAGCGCGTGTTGTGCCAGTCCAGATCAGATGCGGCGCTGCCTGACAGGCGGGCCGGAATGACTTCATCCGCGGTCGCCGCGAGGCCCTTGAGCCTGTAGGCGGCGTCCATCGCCGGGATCACCATTCCCGCAGGCGACATGCCGTCGGCCGACAATCTGGCGTGAAGCGCCTGCAGCGCGGTCGGTTCGCCGTGATCGAGGAAGGTGACCCCCCGGACCGGAAGCCGGGCCTTGACCCATGCGCCGAGGGCGACCGCGTCGGCGTGGCCGGAATAGACGTCAAGGGCGCGAATGCGGGCGCCGACGTGAATGTCATCACCCTGGATGCGCACGTTCTGGGCCCCATCCGCCAGCAGCCGCCCCAGAGTTCCCGTCGCCTGGAAACCCGCAAACAGGACCGTCGCGTGACGGTTCCAGAGCCACCGTTTCAGGTGCTTTCGGATCCGACCTGCGTCGCACATGCCGCTGCCGGCCATGATGATGTGCCAGCCCGACACCCGGTCCAGGGCGTCGCTGTCCCAAGGCTTCTCCAGGAACTTCAACCGTTCCGACGCGCGGACTCCCTCGAAGGGGTTTCTTCGCGAGTCCGGGTTCCAGCCGCGTTGCTGGAATATCTTGGAGGCCTTGATCGCCAGAGGTGAATCCAGGAAAATATCGGCCTCGGCGACCTCACCGTCTTCGATCAGGATGAGGATGTCCGCCAGGAGTTCCTGAGATCGCTCAACGGCGAACGCCGGAATGAGGAGAGGGCCCCCGGCCTCGCGGGCGGCGTTGAGCTCGCCGGCGAGCAGCCGCCGACGGGTAGCCGGATCGACTCCCGGGCGTTCGCGGTTGCCATAGGTGGATTCAACGACGAGGTAGTCGACGCCCGCCGGCGCCTGTGGATGGGGCGAATAGTCGCTGTCCCCCGAGCCGATATCGCCAGAAAACACGATGGTGACGGGCCCCTCATCCGTCCGCAGGCGCACCTCCACCGACGCTGCGCCAAGGATGTGACCAGCCTCCCAATACACGGCTTCAACCCCGGGCGCGGCCTCGACGGGTTCGCCGAGCTTCACCCTCCGGAACTGTGTCATCACGCGTTCGGCGTCCTCAGTGCGATAGATTGGCTCGACCTCGGGACGGCCTCTGTGGAGGTTCCGGCGATTCAAGTGCTCGACCTCGATCTCCTGAATGCCTGCGGCGTCGGCGAGCATGATCTCACACAGGTCGCGGGTCGAGGCCGTGGCGTAGATCGGTCCCTTGAAGCCGGCGCGCATGAGCTTGGGCAGCAGTCCAGAATGGTCGATGTGCGCGTGGGTGAGCAGAACCGCATCGATCTCGCCGGCATCGAAAGGAAAGGGATCGTAGTTGAGGGCTTTCAGGGTCTTGGAGCCCTGGAACATTCCGCAGTCGATCAGGACGGTCGCCTCGCCGCACTGAAGACGCATGCACGAGCCGGTGACGCACCGGGCCGCGCCGTGGAAGGTGAGGGTCAGGCCCATGCCGGGAAATCCTTCAGTGTCCTGGCGATCAGGGGCGCCAGCGGGACCGTGTTGGTCGTGTGTGGGCAGGAGTCGGTGGAGATGAGTCGACGCGCGCCCGCCATGATCAACCGGCGGCTCGCCTCGGCGCTGAACAGGGCGTGGGCAACGGCGACATCCACCGGGCCGCCCCCGTGGGCGCTCAGAAGTCGGATGGCGGCTTCCAGCGTTCCGCCGGAGGAGCAGATATCATCGATCAGCACGATCGGCCGTCCGCGCACCCGCTCCGTCGCCTCCAGAGTCAGGCTGACCTCGCGATCTCCCATCCTCTGCTTGGTCAGCGTCAGGCTCGGAACCCCCAGGGCAAGCGCCCACCTCGGCCGCCCAGGGCGCCGATTCGATGTCCGGCCCGACAATGACGGTCCCGGGCGCGGCCGGGACCAGCGCCGCTGCGATCGCCGCGCCGGCGCCGATCACGATGGTCCGCGCCCCTGCGAAGGCGGAGGACAGGTCGGCGGTTCGATGCAGGTGGAGCTGAACCGTCACGATGACGTCGAATCGTTCGCCCAGCAGGCGGCCGAGCACGTCGCGGCTCACCGGTTCGCCATCATGGAAGACGGTGTCCTGGCGCAGGTAGCAAAGGTAGGGGGCGACGAGCACGAGTCGTTCCGCGCCGCGCCGCCGCAGCGCGTCGGCGGCCAGAAGGAGGGGCACGATCTTGTCGTTGGGCGACCACAGCGAGCGGTGTAGGACAACGGTCCCCGTGGCTGGGGCGACCTTCGGCAGCGTCTCGGCGTCGGGAAACACGTGCAGTTCGATCGTTTCCAGGGGCGTGCCTATCGCGTTGGCGAGACGTCCGGCTGTTGCGGCCTCATCGGCGAAGGCGTGAACGGCGCTGATCATGCCGTAACCGTCAGGCCGCAGTCGTCCTCACTGGCGCCGACAGCGTACCGGACGTCCGTCGGTTCGGACCCATGTATCCTGTACAAGGGCTCGCCAGCCCGGACCGTGTCGCCGACCTTGAACAGCAGATCAAGCCCGGCTCCTGGATCGTCCGGCGCTCCGGCCATGCGGGCTATGGCGGCGATCCGACGGCAGTCGAACGCCTCGACCCGGCCCGACTTCGGCGCTGGCACTTCGTGCACACGTCGACCCAGCCGTGAGTCCACCGGCGATGGCCCCTGGGCTTCAATGATCTGGTCCAGCTTGCGCCGCGCGGAGCCGTCGGCCAGGAGTTGGCGAGCTCGCACCTCGCCCTGGCCGATCCCCATGGCGGCGTCGGCCTCTATGACCTGACCGGCCAGCCTGACGGCTTTTTCCAGCAGGTCCCGAGGCGCGTCGGCGCGGCTTTCCAGCACGGCCAGGACATCGCGGGCCTCCAACGCCGGCCCGACGCCGCGCCCTATCGGCTGGCTGCCATCGGTAATCATCACCTTGAGGGAAAGCCCAATTCGGCTCGCCACGTACTCGAAGAGCCTGCGCAGGTTGTGGGCGGCCTGGAGGTCGCGCACTTTGGCCGACGGGCCGACCGGGACGTCCAAAACCAGGTGGGTGGATCCCGCAGCGATCTTCTTGGACAGGATCGACGCCACCATCTGGTCGGCCGTGTCGATCGACAGCGGTCGTTCGACCGAGATCAGCACATCGTCGGCGGGAGACAGATTCACACGTCCGCCCCAGATGACGCACGCGCCACAGGTCTCCACGACATTGCGCATCTGCGCTTCGTCCAGGTCGACCTTGGCAAGGACCTCCATGGTGTCGGCCGTCCCCGCCGGCGAGGTTATCGCCCGTGACGACGTCTTGGGCATCGTCAGTCCATGGGCGGCGACGATCGGAACGACGATCAGACTCGTGCGATTTCCGGGAATGCCCCCGATGCAGTGCTTGTCGACCACCGGGCTGTGCGACCACGACAGCCTGCCGCCGACGGAGACCATCGCACGGGTCAAGGAGAGCGTCTCCTCAGGCGTCATGAAACTCGCGCAGGCCATGAGAAAGGCGGCCACCTCCATGTCCGACCACCTGTGGCCGGCCAGATCGCGGGCAATGGAATTGAACTGGTCCTGGTTTAGCGTGGCGCCGCTGATCTTCGACCGCACATGGTCCAGACTTTCGGGCGGGTGTGCGGGCGCGATCGAGACCGGGTCCCCCGTCACCACGCCGAGGCGATGGAACAGGGGTTGGGGGAGGCCGATGTCGTCTGGCCCCACCAACCAGGGATCGTCGCAGATCATCGGCGAGGCCAGCAGGCTCCGGTCACCGGCGCGAACCTCGACCCGCCTCAAGCCGAGCAGGCGGACAGGTCGCAGCGCCGTGCAGTCGCGGGAGAGCACCACAACGTTCTCGCGAATCGTGTCGAGCGCAAGCGGCCGGGCCGCAAGCCTGGGGGCCCGATCGCCAGTTCCGCCGCGTCCGGGAAGGCCGTCAGGGGCCGGGTTCATCATCACTCCCAGTGCGCGCATTCGACCGGCGATTGCGGCGATGTTATCCCCGCCGGCCCCGCCGTGACTGGCGCCCTTACGGGATGAACGCAAGAGCGGCTGCCCGCGCGCCGGAGCGGGCCGGGCCGGTCAGGGGTGCCCGGCGACCGCAGCCAACACCGCGCCGATTTCGTCATGAAGGACCAGATCGGCGAACCCGTCCTGGTCAGTCGGCTCGCGGTTGACGATGGCCAAGGCGGCGCCGTTGCGTTTGGCCATCAGTGGCAGACCCGCCGCGGGATAGACAACGAGTGAAGAGCCCAGAACGAGAAAGAGATCGCAGGCCAAGGTCGCGGCCTCGGCCTTGGCCACCGGGGCCGCCGGCATCGGCTGGCCAAAGGAAATCGTGGCCGACTTGACGATCCCGCCGCAGGCCCGGCAGGAAGGGATCTCATCGCGCGCCAGGAACGGCTCGCGCAGGTCCGCAAGTTCGTGCCGCAGACCACAGGTCAGACATGTGGCGTACCCGGCGTTGCCGTGCAGCTCGATGATGCGGTCTTCCGGCACGCCGGACGCCTGGTGCAGATTGTCGACGTTCTGGGTGATGACCACGCCGACACGGCCGTCGGCGATCATCCGGGCCACGGCGAAATGACCGGCGTTGGGTTTCGCGCCAGTCCAGCCCGCAGCGCCTGAAAAGGTTCGCGCCCATGCCTCCCGCCGCCGGTCCTCACTGGCCAAGAAGTCCTGGAAGTAGATCGGCCTGATCCGGCTCCACACCCCGCCCGGGCTGCGGAAATCGGGAATGCCCGATTCCGTAGACATGCCCGCGCCGGTGAACACCACAATTCGACGCGCCTCTCGCATCAGTCTGGCAAGGTCCTCGCGGTCGGGCATGGTTGATCAGTCGCGCAGCAGGTCCGCGGGGCCGGTGCTCTCCGGGCCGCGCGCCAGGCGTCCGGACAGATAGAGGCCCGCGACCAGGGCCCCGAAAGGCAGAAGGGCAAGCGCGTCCGCGTAGGGACCGGAGAAGAAGGGATTTCGCGCTGTCATGACGTCCGTGACCCGCTGATTGAAGTCGGAAAGCGCGCCAGCCATGAAGGCGATGCCGATTCCGGCGATGGCCCCGCCGGCGATATAGCCCGAGGCCACCAGCACGCCCGGACTCCTGTCGGTTTCCGCGATCAGCTCCGTGGGGGATAGGTCAGCGTTGCGGAAGCGGCGCTTGAGGTGTTGGTCGACGAGCCAACGCACGGCTCCGCCGATAAAGATCGGCATCGACGACGAAAGCGGAAGGTAGACGCCGACAGCAAACGCGAGGGAGGCGATCCCGCACATTTCCAGGACAATGGCGACGCCGCCGCCCAGGATCACAAGGGTCCAGGGGAGCTGGCGGTTGAGGATCCCCTTGATGATGTAACTCATCAGCGTGGCCTTCGGGGCGGCGAATTTGTTCACCTGCGTGCCGTCCGGGCGGGTGCGGTGGGTTCCATTGATCCCGGGATCGACGAGATAGACGGGAACCCCGACTTCATCGACGAGATAGCGGCCTGCGGGCCCTCCGGCATCGTCGGTCTTGGACCATACGCGGTAGGTCTTTTGGTCGCTGTTCGCCTGCGGCCCCTTCACGCCTTCTACCGGAAGCCGGGCCGCCACCGCGGCCGGTACGCGCCAGTCGGCCGGCGGCGCCGTCTCCCCCGCGGTGTGGGCGGCCGTGGGGCGTAGGGGTACATAGACCGTGGCGGCATCATTCAGCGACAGCAGAATGGGCCCAAGGACCAGGGCCGAGGCGAACGCCCCGGCGAGGATGGCGATCTGCTGAGAACGGGGCGTGGAGCCGATGAGAAAACCCGCCTTCAGGTCCTGTGACGTGGTGCCGCCGTTCGAGGCGGCCACGCAGACGATCCCGCCCACGGAAAGCGCCGTCACATAGTAGCCTGGTCCGGTCCACCCCAGCGCCAGGAAGATCAGGCAGGTCAGCAGCAGCGTCGCCACCGTCATGCCCGATATCGGGTTGGACGATGATCCGATCTCTCCTGTCAGACGCGACGAGACGGTCACGAAGAGGAACCCGAACACCACGATCAGAGCCGCGCCGAGAATGTTCATGTGCAGGCTTCGTGACATGAGGATACCGGTCATCAGGATGATCAGTCCTATGCCGACCACGCGCGGCGACAGGTCGCGGTCGGTGCGGTCCGGCGCCTGTCGTGTGACCGTCTCGGCACGTCTGGCCCGCCAGTCGCTCAATCCGCCGGCGACGCCGCGTGCGATCATCGGCAAGGCGCGGAACACACTGATGACGCCGCCCACCGCCACCGCGCCAGCGCCAATGTAGAGCACATAGGCGCCGCGAATGTCGTCCGGTCCCATGCTGGCGATCGGACGGGTTCCCGGCGGGATGACTCCGCTCGCCGCGCCGCCGAAGAAACGGATGGTGGGGATGAGGACCATGTAGGCCAGGACGCCGCCCGCGGCCATTGTTGAGGCGATCCGCGGGCCAATGATGTAGCCGACGCCGAGCAGTTCCGGCGAGATTTCGGCTGAGAGCGATCCCGCCGCCAGCGGCGCACCGAAGATCTTCTCCGGCGTATCCTTCCACAGCTTGAAGGCCTCCATGGCGAACTTGTAGACAACCCCAGCGCCGAAACCGGCGAAGATGGCGCCGGCGCCTGATCGGGCTGCGGCCTGATCTGATCCTGGGGGCGCGTCGCCAAGCCCCATGGCGCGTTCCTCCGGCGTTGCCCCGGCCTTGAGCACCTCGGCGCACGCTGTGCCTTCAGGGTATTTCAGGATGCCGTGCTGCTGGACGATGAGCGCGCGTCTCAGCGGAATCATCATCAGGATGCCAAGCAGGCCGCCCAGCATCCCCACCAGGATCACCCGGGTGATCTCCAGATCGAAGCCGAGGATCATGATCGCCGGCATCGTCACGCCGATGCCGAAGGCGATGGATTCGCCCGCCGATCCCGCCGTCTGCACGATGTTGTGCTCCAGCACCGTCGCAGATCTGAGGCCGAGCCGGCCCAGCAGCCTGAACAGTGTCAGAGAGATCACCGCCACGGGTATGGAGGCGCTTACCGTCAGCCCCACCTTGAGAACCAGATAAAGCGACGAAGCGCCGAACACGACTCCAAGCAGCACCCCGACGATGAGGGGCGTGATTGTCAGCTCGCTAAGCACGGCCGAGGCCGGAATCAGGGGGTGGAATGGCGGGGTGGGGTTGTGGGGGCGAGAGCCCCCCGGTCTGTCCGTAACGGTCACTTTGCCTCGCACCCCATTGAGGGTTTATCTGAGCATACTCATCCGCGCCCGGCCAGAGCGGTCGCCATCGTGGGCGACGCCTCCGGGGAGCCGGAAGCCGCGCGTCATCCATCCAACCACCCGAAAAGTGTCGAATGATCGCCAAGTCAGCCTGTCGTACCGCGTTTGTCAGTTTCGCGACGCCGGCGTCGGTCCCTTTGCAGTTGGCCGGCCGCCTGACCTTGCCGGATAGTGTCGGCCGGGCCGGAGCCGCGGTGCTGATCTGCCATGGTTCGGACGGGGTCGACGGCCGCGGCGAATTTCACGCCGACGCGCTCAACGCTTCGGGGATCGCCACATTGGAGGTCGACATGTGGTCGGCGCGTGGTTCCGTGCGAGGCGCCGCCGCCCGCCCGGCGACGCCGCTGGCGACCATGACCGACGCTTTCGGGGCCCTGCAGTTCCTGCGCGACCAGCCGGAAATTGATCCGGCCCAGATTGGCATCATGGGGTTTTCCTGGGGCGGTGTCGTGACCCTGCTGGCGACCTCTCGGGCGAGGACCGAGGATCTGGCTGGCGACGGACCGGGCTTCGCTGCGCACGCTGCGCTATATCCGGTCTGCTGGGCCTACGGCCGCGTCCCGGGACTGTCCCTGAACGGCCGTACGGGCGCTCCCATTCTGTTGCTGACCGGAGACGCCGACGCCTACGACACGCCGGATGCCGGCGAGCGGCTTGCCGCGGCTCTCAGATCGGACGGCGAGGCCGGCGAAATTCTGTCGGAGACGTTTGCGGGCGCCACGCACGGTTTCGACCGCGACCTGCCTATGCAGGTGATCCAGGACCCTTTTGCCCACGAAGGTCGCGGCGGTCCGGTGACCATGGCCTTTCATCCGCAGGCTGCGGCTGCGGCAAGGCGCTCCGTTGCCGCCTTCTTCGTCCGCACACTGGTTCCGACCGGGGCGGGCCCGCCTAAAGCGCCCTGAGGGGCGCAGAACGATACAGGTCGGGGAAAAGGGCCCTCAGGGCAGCAACCTTCGGAAGATCGTAGGTGGCGATATAGGCCGCCTGGGGGTGCAGGATGAGGTAATCCTGGTGATAGGTCTCGGCCGGAAAAAAGCCGCTGAAGGCGTCGACGCGCGTGACGATCGGTCTGTGAAAGACCTTGGCCGCCTCTAGCTGGGCGATGTACCGTTGGGCCACCGTCTTCTGGACCTCGTCCATGTAGAAGATTTCGCCGCGATACTGCGGGCCCTCGTCGGGGAACTGCTGGTTGAGTTGCGTCGGATCGGTGGCCACCGAGAAGTAGATGCGCAGGATCTCGCCGTAGGAAATCTGGCGCGGATCGAACACGATCCTCACGGATTCGGCGTGGCCGGTCGTGCCGGTGCCGACAAGCTCGTAGGCCGCCGTCGCCCGTGCGCCGCCAGCATATCCGGCAAGCACCTGGCGCACCCCGCGCACGTGCTGGAAAACGCCCTGCACGCCCCAGAAGCAGCCGCCTGAAAGCACGGCGGTCTGGCTTGTGGCTCCGGCGGCAGGGGGACTGAACGCTGGAGGCGGCGCCTTCACGGGCGCGGCCGAACCCGAACCACCTCCCGCAGCGCCGCCGGCGCACGCCGAAGCCACCAGCGCGGCCACTAGGGCGAAGGCGCCCACGCTCCATCGCGCCCGGTGAGGGGGGGGTGTGTTCGCAGGGGGCTGGAGCATTGCGGCCTCGGCTTTCCGGTTGGGCGCTTAGTGAGCAGGAACGTCTCATGTTGCGAGTTCGTTTCCGCGCGCCCTCAGGTTACGCCACAACGGCCTTCGTTGGATCTCTTAGGTCTCTGGTTTTTCGCCGGATCAGCCGCCGCTGTTGGCGATGGCGCGGAGTCGGGCCGGGGACTAGGGTCTGGGTGGGCGCAATTCCGGATACGGGCGTTGGGGAAAGCAAGGAAAAAGCGATGTCGCTGTTGCTGAATATACTGTGGTTCATCCTGGGGGGCTTCGCGGCCGGGCTGGCCTGGTTCCTCGGCGGCGTGCTGCTGGCCATAACGATCGTCGGCCTTCCGTGGGCGGCGGCGGCGTTCCGGATCGGCGTCTTCGCGTTCGCTCCGTTTGGCTCCCGGGTGGTCGACCGACGTATGCTCACCGGACGGGACGACCTTGGCACGGGGGCTCTGGGCGTTGTCCTCAACGTGCTCTGGTTCCTGTTCGCCGGATGGTACATAGCGCTGGCCCATGTGGTGATTGGGGCCGCGCAGTGTGTCACCCTCATCGGGATCCCCTTCGGTCTGCAGCACTTCAAGCTGGCGCTGATCGCTCTGGCGCCGGTGGGCAAGAGCATAGCGCCGGCCTGAGCGTCTGATGAGAGGGTTCGAAGCATGACGGTTGTCGTGACGGGGGGCGCGAAGGGCATCGGCCCGGCAATCGCCCGAAGACTCGCCTCTCCGGGCGAAAACCTGGTGCTTGTCTTCCTCCGCGACGCGGTCGCCGCAGCTGCTAACGAGTTCGAGGCCCTGGGCGTGCCGATCAACGGCGTCGCGCCGGGCCTGGTGCGAACGTCCTCGGTTTCGGCGATCGTGGGCGGCGAAGAAGCCGCCGAGTGGGCAACGCTGGCCAATCCGTCCGGGCGACTGAGCGGCGATACCGAATACACCGAAGTCGTGGCTTTTCTGGCCAGTCCGGCGGGGGGGGGCGTCCAGGTTCAGGTGATACAGGCAAATGGTGGTCCGTATTTGGGATAGCCGGCCTGTGGGCCGAGCGAAGACCCGCCATGCAGGGCTTCGTGTCAGGGGTGCGGGCTGATTTCGACCCGGGGATGCTGTAGGGGCTGCAGTCTGGGCTCGGCGCAGCTCTGGCGGGCGTGCCCGGGAGATTGAATCGCCGAGCGACGACGCGGGTCTGTTCATCGGGACCCGTGATGAAGGGGAGGGCGGCCGTGCCCGTTTTGTCAGCGTGACGTCGGATCCGCCGCCGAGTGTGGAGGCTGTGGTTGTCCGCCCGGCCAATCTGCCGCCGAGTCCGGCCGACGCCGCCTTTTCCATCATCAGGCTCAGCGGAGAGGCGCTCCGGACCGCCCCGCGACTGGATGAGGTCCTGGCCAACATACCCGGCGTGTCGCTGTTCCGCCGCACCTCCAGCCTCGGTGCGAATCCGACATCGCAGGGAGTCTCGCTTCGCGGCGTTGCCGGATCGGGCGCCAGCCGGGCTCTGGTGACTCTGGATGGAGTACCGCAGAACGATCCGTTTGGTGGCTGGGTGATCTGGACGCGTCTGAATATCGAGAACATTGAGGCCGCTACTGTCGTGCGCGGCGCCGGCGCTGGCCCCTACGGGGCGGGGGCGCTCACCGGGGTCATCGCGATGAATGCCGTCACCACTCCGCCCGGTGATTGGGCGGTCGATGGCGACTTCGGATCCCTGGGCCTCGCCCGGGGAGGCGGAGCCCTCACTGTGAAGGCGGGACGCGGCGTGCTGCGCCTTTCCGCGGCTGGCGAACACAGCGACGGCTGGACGCCTGTCGTCGCTGGACGCGGGGCCGCCGACCGGCGATTGACCCTGGACGACCGCGAGATTGGCCTGCATTTCCTCTCCCAGGTGGGCGCGGCCACGCAGGATCTTCGCGCCACGGCCTTTGAGGAAGAACGCGGCGCCGGGTTGGCCGGCGCCCACTCCCGGGAGCGGGGTTTCAGCGCCAGCGCCAGTGCGGCCCGGCCGCCAGAGCCGGGGGCGCCGGGATGGCGAGCCCAGGCGTGGATTCAGGCCTCTGACCTGGCCAACACTTCGGTAACGGTCGCTGCGGACCGGCAGAGCGCCACCCTGTCCAACAATCAGTATGCGACCCCGGCTCTGGGGTATGGCGCCAACGCCGCCCTGCGGGGCGTTGGCGCCACCAGCACCTTCGAAGTTGGCGTCGACATCCGCGGCGCCGCAGGCGAGGATCGCGAGCGTTTCGCTGCTGTGTCCGGCGTGCTGACGAAGCAGCGGCTCGCCGGCGGACAGACTTTCACGGGCGGCCTCTACGGCGAGGCGACCCTGGAGCACTCAGCATGGCTTTTCACAGCCGGTGGCCGACTCGACGGTTGGGGTACCTTCAACTCTCACCGGTTGGAATCACTCGTGGCCACGGGCGCGCAGACCCTGAACCAGCGCGCTGCGGACCGTGGCGGCGTTCTGCCCAGCGGCCGGCTCGGCGGGCGGGTGAATCTCGGGGCGTCGACCTGGTTCAGGACAGCTGCCTATACCGGATTTCGTGCGCCCACGCTGAACGAACTGTTCCGCCCGTTCCGCCAGGGCTCGAATATCACCGAAGCGAATTCCGCTCTGACGCCGGAACGGCTGTACGGCGCAGAAATCGGGGCGGGCGGTCAGGTGTCCCGTGCGACCTGGACCGTCACCGCATTTTACAACCTGCTCGACAACCCGGTCACCAATGTCACTCTCGCCCGCGGGCCGTTCCTCGATCCGGTAGAGGGTTTTGTCCCTGCGGGAGGCGCGCTCCTGCAACGGCGGAATGTCGGTTCGGTGAAAGCCTATGGCCTCGAGGCCGAGGCCGCGGCCCCTTTGGGCGATCAACTGAAAACCAGCTTCGCCCTGAGTTTGACTCATGCGCGGGTCGACGGCGGTGTCGTGGCGCCGCAACTGACGGGAAGAATCCCAACTGAAACGCCAGGGCTGGTCGTGACAGGCGGCGTAAGTTGGACCCCCGTCGCAACTCTGACCCTGTCGTCCGCACTGCGGTACGAGGGAAAGCGGTTCGATGACGACCGAAACACCCTGCGCCTACCTGGGGCGACCATGGCAAGCCTGCGGGCCGAATGGCGCCCCCGCCGCGGCATGGCCGTCTTCGTCGAGGCGGCCAATCTGCTCGACGCCGCAGTGGCGACGGGCGAGACCGGCAACGGCGTGTTCAGCTACGGGCCGCCCAGAACCGTCACAGTCGGATTTTCGCTTAACGGCCCCGGCGGCCTTTGAGCGCAACGCCGGAACCGCCTGAATCGAAGGCGAACCTGTGATCTTTCGGTGACAGGCGGAAGGGATTCACTACCGCCTGTCGCCGATGCCGGAGTCCATCGTGGATCCGGTCCAGTGACGCTACTTGGCCGAGGGCGCCGGGGCGTCCGTCTTGGCCGCCGGCTTGGCATGGTGTTTGCCCTTATGGGCGTGGGGTTTGGCGGCCTTTTCCGGCGGGTTGGCGATCGGTTGCATCGTCACAGGCGCGGCGGACTGCGCCAGAACCGATCCGCCGTAGAGGGTGGCGAGGGCTACCGCCGCGATCCCCAGAGCCGAGAACTTCATTGTCGATTTCCTCCTGAGTTTGCAGACGGTTCGCCGCCCATGGCCTCTTGATACCGCCATTCCGAATCTTCGAAAAGCCCGTGGCCTCTCGGGTCCCGGCGGGGCCGCGCCTCTGTGAGGCGAAATTGACGTTGACCCCGGTGCTGAGCTAGTGACCCAATGGTCGGGGTGGTTTTGGTTCGGGACTTCAAATTATGACTTCATTCAGGGTGGGCTTGCTGGCCGCCTCGGCCTGTGTCGCCCTGGCGGGATGCCATTTCCCGTGGACTGGCGGAGGCGCGAAGGCTCCCACCGGTCAGGTGGTCGCCACCATCGACGGTCGGGAGGTCACGGTTCGCGATCTCCAGGTTGAGCTCGGCACAGCCACCTTTGCGGACGCGAAGACGCGCAAGGCCGCGGAGATGCTCGCGCTTCGTAACATCGTCACCCGGATCGTGCTGGCCAACGCCGCGCATGAGCAGGGTCTCGACAAGACCCCCGATTTCGCCGTTCAGAAGGCCCGCGCCATGGACTCAGTCCTGGCCCAGACACTTCAGCAGAAGATTATTTCCGATGTTCCGCAGCCGTCGAAGGACGAGGTGCAGAGCTATATGAATGCCCACTCCGACATCTTTCTCGAGCGCAAGGTGTTCGCTGTGGATCAGCTTCGCATGAAGCGGCCGTCGGATCCGGCTGTGTTCAAGGCGCTTGAACCTCTCAAGACCTTAGAGCAGATCCAGGACGTGCTCAAAGCTCAAGGCGTGCCCTTCCAGCGGGCGGTGGGAACGTTCGACACTGTGGGCGCCGATCCTCGTCTCGTCGAAAAGATCGTGAAAATGCCGCCTGGCGAGATTTTCGCCATCCCGGCGGGAGACAGCATCCTGCTGAACCAGGTGCGGGACACAAAAGTCGTTCCGTTCACAGGCGAGCAGGCGGCCAGTTACGCCCAGAAGTTGATCACCCATCAGCGCACGCAGGAGGCGATCGACCGCACAGCGGCGGGGATCATGGCCAAGGCTGGTCCCAAGATCAGGTTCAACAAGGACTATGCGCCGCAGAAACCTTCAGGGGCGCCCGCCGCTCCGCCGCCGTCGGCCGCTGGCCAACCGGCCAAAGCCGCGACGAACCCCTGACCACAACGCAGGCGCCGGGCCTGCGTGGTCCGATGGATAGGAAATGCACGGCGCAGTGGCTGATCGCCCTCCGAAGAGGCGTTGCCGGACCAGACCCGGATCGGGCGCCCCAGGAGGCGATCCCGGCCGCCGCCGTGAGGGTGACGTCTTCGCTGACTGTCGGGCTGGTCGATTTCGGTCAAGGCCACGGATCAAGTGAGCATCGCAGCGCGCGCTGAGGCTTTTCGGATGCCGATGTGCTCTGGGCTTTTAACAGGTGGCTGCAATTTGCCGCAGAGTGGGCTATGCGGGTTCTGCGGAAGAGTTGCACGGGCCGCGGACGCAAACCTGGGTTGATCGGAGGTTCAAATTGACGATGCGTAGGACCGTTGTCGGGCTGGCTATCGGAGTGTCGTTGGCCCTGTGCGGCTCGACGGCCGTGTCTGCCCAGAGTGCAGGCGCCACGCGGAGCCAGGCGGCGGCCGATCCCGTCGGACCCGCTGCCGATGACACAGCCTCGCAGAACTACATCCTCGGTGCGGCCGACGTGATCGAGGTGAGTGTTCTCGGGCGACCGGACTTCACTACGAAGGGCCGCATCGGCGAGGACGGCACGATCCGCGTGCCTTACCTGGGCAGTGTGACCGCCAGCAATAAGACCACGGTGCAACTCGCCGACGAACTCGGTAAGGCGCTCGAAAGCGGTGGGTATTTCTCGCACCCGATCGTAAAGGTTGACGTCTCCTCCTACGCCAGTCGGTATGTCACGGTGCTGGGCAACGTCGGATCCCCCGGCCTGATTCCAGTCGATCGCGCCTATCGGTTGTCGGAGATCGTGGCCCGGGTCGGCGGGGTCAAGGAGACCGGAGCCGATTACGTGGTGTTCCGGCCCCGGGTTGGCGCGGAGCGCCATATCACCGTTCAAGCGCTCGCCACGGGGGACCTGAAGGATGACCCCTATGTCTCGCCGGGCGACAAGATCTACAGCCCTGACGCGGATCTTTTCTATGTCTCGGGACAGGTGAAGGCTCCTGGTGCGTTCCCGTTGCGCGCGAACGTCACCCTGCGCATGGCCATTTCTCGGGCAGGAGGCCTGACGGAGTCGGGTAGTGACAAGAGTGTCACGGTGACCCGTGCGGGTCAGAAGTTGCCCCATGTCGATCTGGACAGCAAGGTGATGCCCGGCGACATCCTTTTGATCGGCGAGCGCCTGTTCTAGCGAGACTGGGTATGGACTGAATCTGGCCGCCGCGGCCCCGCCGCTTCTGACAGAACCGAACGCGCCATCCCTGCCGATAAATGAAAGATCTTTGAGTAGACTAGGTGGGTGATGGGTTTGCTCGCCGGAGGAATTGAATGAATATCGGCCAGTTTCTGATTATATTCTGGGCTCGGCGAGTGCTGATTCTGGCGGCGACACTGAGCTGCCTGGTCGGCGCACTGATCGTAACGGCCATACTACCGCCCCGTTGGCAGTCAACGGCTCGGGTCATGCTGGATTACATCAAGCCTGACCCGGTCACCGGGCAGGTGATCGCCGGGGCTTCCACCCGCGCCTATGTCGCCACCCAGACGCAGCTGGTGACGGACTATACAGTAGCAGGTCAGGTGGCCGAACAGATGAACTGGCTGTCGGATCCGGCGCTGATCGCCCAATGGCGTCAGCGGCCGGCGAACGACCTTCGCGACTATAAGCGCTGGCTGGCCGACCTTGTCATCGCCAACACCAAGGCGAGCCTCGTCGAAGGCAGCAATATTCTCGAGATCACCTACACCGCCTCGAAGCCCGCCGAAGCCAAGAGCGCTGCTGAAGCGGTGCGCAAGGGTTACATCGATGCGACCCTGAACTTCCGGCATCAGGACGCCGAGCGTAACGCCGCCTGGTACTCGGGCCAGCTTGAGAAGGCCAAGCAGGCGCTTGACGCGGCCGTGGCGACCGAAGCGAGCTATGAGCGGGCTAATGGCCTGGTTATGCAGCAGAACAAGCTCGACGCCGAGAGCGCGCGGCTTCAGGCGCTCACGCAACAGGGTGCGCCCCTGTCCACCCCGGTTCTGCCAACAGGGGACTCCTCGACGGCGGCGACCCAGTTGGCAAGCGTCCAGGCCCAACTGGCGGCTCAGCTGAAGATCCTGGGGCCGAACAACCCGGAGATTCAGGATCTCCAGTCGAAGAAGGCGGCGCTTTCGGAGCTCGTGGCGCGGGACAAGGCTGACGCCCGCAAGGCGGCCGCCCAGATTTCCTCGGGCGGGGCGGTCGCGCTGGAACATGCCGTGTCCGCACAGAAGGCCAAGGTGGTCGCGCAGAGCGAACAGATCGGCAAGCTGAACGAACTTCATCAGGACGTCGAACTGCGTCGGGCGGAGTACGATCACATCCAGGCCAAGCTGGTTCAGTATCGCGAACAGGCCAGCTCGACCGAGGACAGCACAAGCGCCGCCGAGGACAATGTGACGCCGTTGGGGACTGCGGCCACGCCAAAGGCCCCGGTCTTCCCGAACTATTTCCTGATCGTGCCCGGCGCGATCGGCCTGGGTCTCGCCGTGGGTGTCCTGGTGAGCTTGTTGATGGAGTTCTTCGGCCGCAGGGTGCGCAGCGCCGACGACCTGAATATCGATCCTGAAACACCGCTAATTTGCGTGATACCCGATGTGGGGAGCAAGCGGGGCGGACGCCCCACGGGCGCGAAGCTCCGACGTCGCTGGTTGTCAGCCAACCGGGGAGCCGTCGGCGCATGAGTGAGACCTTGACCGAATCCCGGCCGGCAGGCGGGGACGGTTCCACCTCGACATCAACGCCGTCAGAAGGGTCATACGGGTTTTCGCCCGCCATGGTGTCGGTCGCGGGGGCCGTTGGTCCTCAGGCGGAGGCGATCCGCGGCCTGCGGACTCACATCATGGCCCAGCACATCAATCATGGCCGGCGCGCTCTGGCCATCTGCGGCCCAAGCATAGGGGTGGGGTGCTCGTTCACCGCCGCCAATCTGGCGGTGTCGCTCTCCCAGATCGGTGTAAAGACCTTGCTGATCGATGCGGATCTGCGGCGGCCTTCGATTGATATCCTTATTCGACCGCCTCATGAGCCCGCTGGCCTGGCCAACTGTCTCAGGTCGCTCGACACCCCGTTCGGGGCCAGTATCGACGCCGATGTATTGCCCAATTTTTCTGTGCTCTACGCTGGTCGGGCCGCAGAGAGCCCGCAGGAACTCCTGGCCGGCGACCGGTTCCGCGCGCTGATGAATTTCTGTTTGCGGGAATTCGACGTCACCATCGTCGATACACCGCCGGCGAACACCTCCTCCGACGCCCGTCGGATAAGTGATGTCGTCGGCTACAGCCTGATCGTCACGGCCCGGGACAAGACCGCGGTGCGCGACGTCAAGGTGTTGATAAACCAACTGCGTGCGGACCACACCCTGGTCATTGGAACTGTTATGAACCGAGCCTGACCTCGTATGGCCGTCGCGACGACCCGTGTTGGCCTGGGCCTCGCCCGGGTTACGCTAGGCGGCTGGTGTCTGGCCATTGGCTTCGCCGCGCTGGCGATTCCCGCCTTGGCGACTTTGGCCAATCAGTCGTGGTCGCGCGAGTTCGGCGCCTATGGGCCGATCGTCCTTGGGGCTGGACTCTGGCTTCTCTGGCGGCAGATGCCGGAAATCCGCCGCGAGGGACGGCCCGGCAGTCCCCTGATCACCACGCCGGTTCTGTTGGGCGCGCTCCTCCTCTACGCTTTCGGAGCCGCCTATGACTTCGAGACCTTACAGGCGGCCGGGGCTTACCTGGCCGGCATAGCCATCCTGCAGTCGCAGTTCGGGGCGCGGGTGCTGCTGAAGCACTGGTTTCCGTTGCTCTATCTGGCCTTCGTCATTCCGCCGCCGAACTCGATGCTCGCGGACCTGACCGCGCCCCTCAAGCAGTTGGTGTCATTGTTCGCCACCGATGCTCTCCAGCATTTTGGCGTTCCCGTGGCGAGACAGGGCGTCACCATATTCGTCGCCCAGTATCAGCTCCTCGTTGAGGACGCGTGTTCGGGAATGAACTCTATTGTCGGCTTGAGCGCGGTCAGCCTTCTGTACATTTATCTGATCAGGGGCTCTTCGTGGCTCTATTCAGTCGTGCTGGTGTTCTTCGTCGTCCCCATCGCGGTGGCGGCGAACGTCGTCCGCATCATGGTTCTCATTCTATTGACCTATTTTTTCGGCAACGACGTCGCGCAGGGCTATCTCCACTTCATGGCCGGCATGCTACTGTTCGCCACGGCTCTGGCCTGCGTGTTCGGATTGGACCGTCTCATCGACGTCGCCCTCAGCCGGATGGGGCGCCGCTCATGATCAACCGGCGCGACATGATTGTCGGCGCGACCTGCCTTGCCGGGTCGGGCGCGGCGTATTTCCTGAAGCCGCGGAGGCGGGTCTCGCTGCTGCCTTCTGGTCAGACCGTTGACCAGGCCGTGCCCCGCGCTTTCGGCCCCTGGGCGTCGCACGACGTCAGCGACGTCGTCGCTCCGAAGATTGAGGGCAGCCTGGCCTCAAGGCTCTACGGGGAGACTGTAGGAAGGGTCTACGCTCACGCCGTCACGGGCGCCGAGATCATGATGCTCCTGGCCCACGGTGACACGCAGAGTGAGGATCTGCAGCTGCACAGGCCGGAGATTTGCTATCCGGCGTTCGGCTTCGCCATTCAGCACAGTGTGGCGGTCGACGTGCCTGTCGCGCCGGGGGTCGCGGTTCCGTCGCGGACCCTGGTGGCTGTGGCGCCGGATCGCCGCGAGACGATCATCTACTGGTCCAGACTGGGCGAATATCTGCCCGTCGACCGGAAACAGCAGCAACTGGACCGCCTGCGAACAGCGATGAGCGGTGTCGTGGCCGATGGCCTGTTGGCGCGTTTTTCCATGGTATCCCAGGATTCGCAGGCGGCGTTCGGCACCTTGACGGACTTCATTCCGGCGCTGCTCCAGGCGGTCCGTCGCGAACGCCGACCGGTTCTGATAGGCACGACGCGGGCGGCCGCTATGGCGGCGGCTGGCGCCTAGGCGGCTGGAGGGTGGAAATGTCGCGCCGTGCGCCACAAGATTTGGCATACCAACCGCATGTTGTTAGTTTTGTGCTTGGCAGGCAGGGAACCGGCTGCGCGGTTCACGCATTTGCCGCATTGGGCCGATAGAGAGTTTAGGTTGCCATGCAACCGAGAGGGGTCGTGTTTGCGCGTTGAAGTCAGTAGCCTCTCTCTGGTCGTAGGTCGATCGCATCATGAATCGATCTAAGTTGGCAGCGCTCGCCCGTTCTGAGGCCGCTGGCCAGCTGGCCGCCTGTGGGGATTTCTCCCGGGGTTCGGACGGCGCGGTGGATCAGGCGGCCCAGGTCAATCCGTCCTTACACATTCTGGTCGGGGACACGGCGGGTACTTCCGGCGCTCTGGACTCTCAAGAGTTTCAGGCGGGCGCGGCCCGGATTGCGGGTTCAAGGTTCAAGAGGGCGTTCGACATCGTCGGCTCACTGGTGGGTTTGATCGTCCTGTCTCCGCTCTTGGTGCTGGTGGCTGCGGTGATCTCAATCGAGAGTCCCGGCAACCCGCTCTTTCGACAGCGGCGGAGCGGTTTTGCCGGCGCGCCGTTCGTCATCTACAAGTTTCGCACCATGCGCGTCAGCGAGGACGGGACCGATGTGGTCCAGGCGCAACGTGAAGACGAACGCATTACCAGGTTCGGTCTGTTGCTCCGGCGCACCAGCGTCGACGAATTGCCCCAACTGCTGAATGTCCTCAAGGGTGACATGTCCCTGGTCGGCCCTCGTCCACACGCTCTGGTTCACGACAACGACTACGGCGCCTGCATCGACGGCTACGGCCTGCGTTTCCAGACCAAGCCCGGAATCACGGGTCTGGCGCAGGTCTCCGGACTTCGCGGCCCGACGCCCGATGTGGCCAGCATGGCCGCGCGCGTCGAGAAGGACCTCGAATACATTCGGAGTTGGTCGATGATCCTCGATGTCAGCATCGTCGTCAGGACGGCGGGTATTTTCGCCTTCCACCCGTCGGCCTATTGACACTCAACCGCCGCGGTGGTGCGGCGGATGGCTTACTGGCTCGCCGCGCGCTCGATCGCCTCGACGATCGCATCCGGCCGATCGATCATCATCAGGTGTGACGCACCAGGAACGGTCTGCTGCACCCCGCGGGTCGAACGGGCGGCGAGTTCCTGGTGCAGGCTTGCCCAGTAGGCCAGATAGGCCGCCTGCTCATCCGTTTCCGGCCCGGTCAGAGGTCCGCCGGCGGTAAGCACCACCAGCGGGATGGCGCCATAGGATCGCCGCCCCGCCGCAACTTCATCCGAGGATCGGGTCCAAAGATTGTCGAGCTCGGATATCTGCGTGCGCCAGACGCCGGGTCTGAGAGCCTCGGCGAGTCGCGCGGTTCTCACGGTCCTGGATTGATCGGGCTTGGACGAGGCGGTGCAGATCCTCAGGGTGGCCTCGGAGGAGGGCAGCAGGCCTTGCTGAGCGGCCTCCAGGCATCGAGCCGCCCGGGCCCGCAGAGCGGCCACGGACCCGGCGTCATCGCCGAACCTGCTTCTAAGGCGGACGTCCTGGTACTCAACCGAAGGATCCACCAGCACCATGCCCGACACCATCGCGGGGCGAAGGTCTGCGAAGGCCCGCGCGTAGAGGGCGCCGGCCGAATGCGCGACGAGAATGAACGGCCCTGTCAGACCGGCGGCTTTCAGACCTTGATCGAGATCCCGGGCGATGGCCGTGGCGTCGCGGGGTTCTGGCCCCTCGTCACTGAAGCCTGAACCTGCCCGATCATAGGCGCACGCCCGGTGGTGAATGGCCACCGGCTCCACCACCCTTGACCAGGCCAGCGACGTCCCGGCGAAACCGCTCTCGAATAGCACGGTGAGCCTACCATGGCCGCTACACCGGAAGTTCAGTCCGCGGCCGTCGGGAAGCCGGACGAGCAGTCCCGGGCGAGCCGAGGCGACATCGGCTGACGCTGGCGGTTCGTTCTCGCCGCGGCCGGGGCCGGCGGTGATGATTGCGATGACGCAGGTCAGGAGGCCCCGGAACCGTCGATTGCAGGCCAGGGCCATTGTTTGGCTCTGAGGCTCTACTTGGCCTTGGCGCGGGCGATTCCGGCGCTGACCATCGCCATGGCTTCCTCAGCGCCGCCCCAGCGCACGATCTTCACCCACTTGCCGGGCTCCAGGTCCTTGTAGTGGGAAAAGAAGTGTTCGATCTGCTGCAGAGTGATGGCCGGCAGGTCCTTGTAGTCCTGCACGCGGTCATAGCGTTGGGTGAGCTTGTGGCCGGGCACGGCGATGAGCTTCTCGTCTCCGCCCGCCTCGTCCTCCATGAGGAGCACCCCGACAATGCGGCAGCTCATGATGGCCCCTGGGATGATGGCCCGCGTGTTGGCGACAATGACGTCGCAAGGGTCACCGTCACCCGAGAGTGTGTGCGGGATGAAGCCGTAGTTCCCCGGGTAGCGCATCGCCGTGTACAGAAACCGGTCCACGATCAGGGCGCCCGAGGGTTTGTCCATTTCGTACTTGATCGGCTCCCCGCCGATCGGCACCTCAATCACCACGTTGACTTCACGGGGCGGGTCGATCCCGATCGGTACGGCGTCAAGGCGCACTGGCAGTCTCCTCATAAGCGGCTTTGCGCCGGAGGCGGCGCTCGGCTACGGATGCCCACCTCTAGACTGAGGTGAAGAGATGACCAAGAATTCTGACGGTACGTGGGACAAATCCAGGCTGCCGAGCCGACATGTGACCGAAGGGCCGGCCCGGGCTCCGCACCGGTCCTATTATTACGCCATGGGCCTGGGCACGCGCGAGATCGCGCAGCCTTTTGTTGGCGTTGCGTCATGCTGGAACGAGGCGGCGCCGTGCAACACGGCTCTCATGCGCCAGGCGCATGCCGTGAGCCAGGGCGTCAGGGCCGCCGGCGCCACCCCCCGGGAGTTCTGCACGATTACGGTCACTGACGGCATCGCCATGGGGCATGAGGGCATGCGTTCGAGCCTGGTCAGCCGGGAAGTCATTGCTGATTCAGTGGAACTCACGATGCGAGGCCACGGGTACGACGCTCTTGTCGGCGTTGCAGGGTGCGACAAGAGCCTGCCGGGCATGATGATGGCGATGCTCCGCCTGAATGTGCCTTCGGTTTTCCTGTATGGCGGGTCGATCATGCCCGGCCGCTGGCACGGCCGGGATGTTACGGTGGTGGATGTGTTCGAGGGCGTTGGCCAGCACTCGGCGGGGAAGATGTCGCTCACCGATCTCACGGATCTTGAGCGCCATGCGTGCCCGGGAGACGGGGCCTGCGGCGGTCAGTTCACGGCCAACACCATGGCCTGTGTGTCCGAGGCCATCGGTCTCGCCTTGCCGCTGTCCTCCGCCCTCCCGGCGCCCTACGAGAGTCGCGACCAGTACGCGGTCGCCTCGGGCGAAGCGGTCGTGCGCTTGATTGAATCCGGCATCAGGCCGCGGGATATCTGCACCCGCAAGGCCTTTGAGAACGCGGCCGTGGTTATCGCTGCGACCGGCGGTTCGACAAACGGCGGTCTGCACCTGCCAGCCATGGCCCACGAATGCGGCATCGATTTCACCCTACGCGATGTTGCCGAGATCATGCGCCGGACACCCTATCTGGCTGACCTGAAGCCGGGTGGACGCTTCGTGGCCAAGGATATGGGCGAGGCGGGCGGCGTGCCTGTTTTGCTGAAGACACTGCTGGAGGGCGGCTTCCTTCACGGTGACTGCATGACCGTGACCGGCAGGAGCCTGGCGGAGAATCTTGTCGACGTGAAATGGCGCGATGACCAGGTGGTCATCCGCCCTGTCAGCAATCCGTTGTCGCCAACCGGCGGCGTGGTCGGTCTTTGGGGCTCGCTTGCCCCGGACGGCGCCATCGTCAAGGTGGCTGGCATGGCCTCCCACCGCGCCCATCGCGGCCCGGCGCGCGTGTTCGACGGCGAGGAAGCCTGTTTCGCCGCCGTCGAGCGTGGCGACTATCAGGACGGCGAGGTCTTGGTTATCCGGTATGAGGGACCGAAGGGCGGGCCGGGCATGAGGGAGATGTTGTCGACGACCGCGGCGATCTCGGGTCAGGGCCGGGGCGACAAGGTCGCCCTGATCACTGATGGCCGGTTTTCCGGTGCGACCCGGGGGCTCTGCATCGGTCACGTCGGCCCCGAAGCCCAGGACGGCGGTCCCATCGCCCTGGTCAGGGATGGCGATATCATCGCCATCGACGCCGACGCCGGCACCATCGAACTGGAAGTTGACCCCGTTGAGCTGGCCGATCGAAAACAGAAATGGGCCCCACGCCAGACAAATTATGGTTCGGGCGCCCTTTGGAAGTTCGCCCAGGGTGTTGGTCCTGCGCACCTCGGTGCGGTCACCCATCCCGGCCAGCGCGGCGAGCGGCACGTCTACGCAGACCTTTAGGCGGGGAGGGAGCGGTCGCGCATGAAAACAATTGGTCTGCTGGGCGGGATGAGTTGGGAGAGCACCACAAGCTACTACCAACACCTCAACCGCCTCGCCCGCGACCGCCTGGGCGGCCTGCATTCCGCGAAGCTGCTCATCTGGTCGGCGGACTTCGCCGCGATCGCCGACTTCCAGGCCGCCGGGCGTTGGTCGGACGCGGCCGACTTGCTGGTGGATGCGGCGCGGCGACTTGAGGCGGCGGGAGCCGACGCGCTGCTAATCTGCGCCAACACCATGCATCTGGTGGCCAATGAGGTGCAGGCCGCCGTATCGGTTCCGCTCATACACGTCGCCGACGCCACCGCCGCGCGACTGACGGCGGCGGGAGCCCGCCGTCCCCTGTTGCTGGCGACCCGCTTCACGATGGAACAGGCTTTCTATCGCGACCGGCTGACCGCCAGCGGCATTTCCGCTGTGGTTCCGCCTGCGGACCATCGCGAGCGTCTGCACGCCATCATTTTCGATGAACTTGTCCAGGGTCGGTTTGCGCCCGAATCTCGTCGCGAGGTGGCTGCGATCGCGGCGCGGGCGCTTGCAGATCAGGGAGCGGACGCGGTCCTATTGGGCTGCACCGAGTTCGCGCTGCTCGTAAGCGGGGATGACTTCGCCGCGCCGCTCTTCGACACCACGGCGATACACGCCGAGGCGGCCATGACCTTCGCTCTCGCAGACTGATCAGCAGCGGTCGGGCCCGAGGGCTGATGAAGCGTGTATTCAGGACGCCAGATCGAGGGCAGCCACGACGGGAACATGGTCCGAAGGTTTTTCCCGGCCCCTGACGTCGCGATGAATGATGACGCTGGTCAGGCTGTCCGCCGCGGTCGGCGACAGCAGGAGGTGGTCGATGCGGATGCCGTGATCGCGCGGCCAGGCGCCTGCCTGGTAGTCCCAAAACGTGTAGCCGCCCGGGACCCCGTCGGCGGCCATATAGGCGTCGGTGAGTCCGAGCCACTTCAGGGCGCGGAAGGCGGCGCGGCTTTCCGGCCGGAACAGGGCGTCTCCAGCCCAGGCCGCCGGGTCATGCACGTCCTGGGGCTCGGGGATCACATTGTAGTCCCCCGCGATCACCAGCGGCTCTTCCAGCGCCAGAAGGTCGCGAGCATGCCGGTTCAGGCGGTCCATCCAACGCAGCTTGTAGGCGAATTTTTCGCTGTCCACCGGGTTGCCGTTGGGCAGATAGATGCCCGCGACCCGGACCGGGGATGGCCCGGAGATCACCGCTTCGATGTAGCGCGCCTGTTCGTCCCCGTCGTCGCCGGGCAACCCCCGGCGGACGTCCTCAAGCGGCGTCTTTGAGAGCAGCGCCACTCCATTGTAGGTTTTCTGACCATGGATGGCCACATTATACCCTAGGCGTTCAAAGGCTTCGGAGGGAAACTTCTCGTCGACGCATTTGATTTCCTGGAGACAGGCAACGTCCGGCGCGGCGTCGGCGAACCACGCCAGAACGGCCTCGAGACGGGCGTTGACGGAATTGACGTTCCAGGTGGCGATGCGCACCGTGCGGGTCGCCGGATCAGATCGAGAAACTGACGCCGCAGCCGCAACTGGACTTGGCGTTGGGGTTTCTGACGCGGAATTCCGCAGCCGCCAGTTCATCGGCGAAATCGATGAGCGACCCCCGCAGAAGGTCCAGCGAGATGCTGTCGACGACCGCGGAAGCGCCTTCGTGTTCGATCGTCAGGTCATCGGCTTCAGCGGATTCTACCAGATCGAAGCGGTACTGAAAGCCGGAACAACCGCCGCCGTCGACGGCGACGCGCAACATGACAGGTCGCCCCTCTGCTCGCGACAGCGCGTTCAGTCGCTGCGCCGCCGCAGAGGAGAGGCTGATTGGCGCCGTCGCGGCGCGGGAATGGGAGACTTCGAAAACGGTCATCGCGATGGAATTCCTCGAATAGCCCTATATGAGGGTCCAATGCCTCTTGGCAAAGGGGCGATGAGCGGTGGGGCGACGATGACGACTGATCCCGGCGCGATGACGCGGGTGGCCTGGGCAGAGACCCCGGCGCGGTCGCGGGGGCGGCGCTTCGCCGAGGCTCCCAGCGCCACGCGTAGCTGTTTCGCGCGGGATCGGGACCGGATCATCCACGCATCGGCATTTCGGCGGCTGAAGGAAAAGACCCAGGTCTTCGTGGCTCATGAGGGTGATCACTATCGTACGAGGCTGACGCATTCGCTGGAGGTGGCGCAGATCGCCCGGTCGATCGCTACAGCCCTGGGTCTGGACGCCGATCTGGCCGAGACCATCGCCCTGGGTCATGACCTGGGGCACCCGCCGTTCGGCCACGCGGGCGAGGATGAACTGGAGCGCCAGATGGCGCCCTTCGGCGGCTTCGACCACAACGTCCAGACGTTCCGGGTGCTCACCGAGATCGAACGCCAGTACCCTAGGTTCTCCGGCCTGAACCTGACCTGGGAGACACTTGAGGGGATCGTCAAGCATAACGGGCCGGTCGCGGCCTTGCTGGAGCGGCCTGTATGGAAAGCAATCGTCGAGTTCAACCGGGAGTTCGATCTCGGACTCACCAACTGGGCTTCTGCGGAGGCTCAGGTCGCGGCGATCTCCGATGACGTTGCCTACAACAACCACGATGTCGATGACGGTCTGCAGGCGGGCCTGTTCCGCCTGGATGAACTGCTCGAGGTGCCGCTCGTCGGTCCGGTCCTTGCCGGGGTTCGCCGCGACTTTCCCGACATCGACGACCGTCTGACTCGATTGGAGACTGTCCGTCGCTTGATCGGGGTAATGGTAAACGATGTCCTTACCGAAACTCGTAGCCGGGCCGTCGCGGCGCGAGTGACCTCCGCGGGCGACGTTCGTGCCCTCGGCGCGGCGCTCGTGGCGTTCTCGGCGCCGGTCGCCGAAGATCTCGCGCGTCTGAGGGCGTTTCTCTACCAGCGGATGTATCACCACTGGAAGGTAAACCGCAGCCGCAGCCAGGCGCGCCGGATCCTCGCCGACATGTTTTCGCTGTTCCTCGCCGAACCGGACGTCCTGCCGGCGGAATGGTTCGAGCGGCTGAGACCACACGATCAGGACGGCCGCGCCCGCGTCATCTGCGACTATATCGGCGGCATGACCGACCGGTACGCCATTGAGGAGCACCGGCGTCTGTTCCATCTGGACGCTTGGGGATAGACGCATCGACTCTGGTTCAGTCGCGCTTTCGCGCAGGCTAGACTGGGCTGCTGATTCGTCCGGGCTGGGGAGAGGGCCGGGCCCCGTCGCTGGAGTTCCCATGTCCGATCCTGATCGCCGTTTTGACAGACGTAGCTCCGAACCACCGCTGACCATCGACAATCGCCGGGCTGATCGTTCCCGTGGTCCCGCGCCCGTCACTCTGGTTGTCAGCGTGATCCTCCTCGTCGCCGTCGCTGGCGGGGTTTTCTACATGTATCGGTCGGGTGTTCGTGGCGAAAACCAACCGCCGCAACCGCTAGGCGCGCCCCTGGGCGACGTGCGCGCACCTGCACCGGCGCAGGCTCAGACCCCGGACCCGGGAGCCGGCCTGACGATCTCGAAAGATGATCAGGCATCACAGCCGGCCACGGCGAACCTGGCGCCGCCTCCGGAACAGCCGCTTCCGCTTGCGCCCCCGCCGGCTCCGCCGCCAGCGGCGGCAAAGTCCCCTGCGGCGGCGCCCCCCGCCAAGAGCGACGACAGCTCCGACGCCATTGATAGGCTCATCAACACCTCAGAAAAGCCGAAGGTCGCCAAACCCAAACTCGAGAAGCCCGTTGTCGACAAGGCGATGCTTGAGAAACCAAAGTCGGATTCCGCTAACGTCGCGCCGTCGACGGAAACCACCTTCGTCGTCCAGATCGGGGCTTTTTCCACCGAACACCTGGCGGATCGGGAGTGGAGCAAGGCCGCTGCGGTCGCACCGGGCGCCATGGCCGGCAGGGGCAAACGGGTCGTGCCGGTGACCAAGGACGGCGGGACCCTTTACCGGACGTCGATCACCGGTTTCGCCACGCGGGAAAAGGCCGTCGCCCTGTGCGAGCAGCTGAAGGCCGCCGGCGGGAACTGCTTCGTCCGGTGACCTTGGCTTGTGTCTTCGGCTGCGCCGGGCTCACGCTCCAGCCAGAGGAAGCCGCGTTTTTTCGCGACGCCCGCCCCTGGGGGTTCATTCTGTTCCGGCGCAACGTCGAGAGCCCGGAACAGGTGCGCGCGCTCTGCCAGGCCCTGCGGGGCGCCATAGACCAACCGACAGCGCCGGTGATGATCGATCAGGAAGGCGGCCGCGTGCAGAGATTGGGGCCGCCGCACTGGCGTCGCTATCCCGCCGCCGGCGTTCTCGCCGCTGTGCGCGCGGACCCGTTCGCCGCGCGCGAGCTTGTTCGCCTCGGCGCAAGGCTGATCGCGGATGACCTGATGGACCTAGGCGTCACCGTGGACTGCGCGCCGGTGGTCGATGTGCCGTCGCCCGGCGGGCACCAGGTGATCGGTGATCGGGCCTATGGTCGGACCCCTGCGGACGTGGGTTTGCTCGCCCGGGCCTTCGCCGAGGGACTTTTGGCCGGCGGTGTGGCGCCGGTTGTCAAACACATTCCAGGCCACGGCCGGGCGACGGTGGACAGTCACCTGCAGCTGCCTGTGGCGGACGCCGGTCTGGCGGAGCTGGAGGCCGTTGATCTGGCTGCATTTCGTATCCTGTCGGACATGCCGATCGCCATGACGGCCCACGTGGTCTACCGGGCCATAGATCCGCAGCGACCCGCGACGACGTCACGGCGCGTCATCGCTGAACTGATCCGCCGGTCCATCGGTTTCGATGGCCTTTTGCTAAGCGACGATCTGTCAATGAACGCCCTGAGCGGTGGCCTTCGCCAGAGGGCGAGGGCCGCGCTGGCCGCCGGTTGCGATGTGGCTCTTCACTGCAACGGCGATCTTGCCGAGATGCGGGCTGTGGCCGCCGGAACCCGAACGCTTTCGGGAGACAGCGCTGCCCGGGCTCGCGCCGCCCTGGCGCGTCTTCCCCGCACACCAGAACCCTTCGACAGGCCCGCCGCCGTTGAACGGTTCGAGTTTCTGCTGGGCGGGGGGCGAGTCCAGTGAACGCCTCGCTCCAGGCCAGCTTTGAATTCGATGCCGCCGCCGCCGCGGCGATCGATGGCGAGGCCCTGATCATCGACCTGGATGGTTACGAAGGGCCGCTGCATGTCCTTCTCGCCCTGGCCCGCAGCCAGAAGGTCGACCTGCTGAAGCTGTCAGTCACCCGGCTCGTTGACCAGTACCTGGCCTTCGTCAAATCGGCCGGCCGGCTGCGCTTTGCGCTCGCGGCAGACTACCTGGTGATGGCGGCGTGGCTGGCGTACCTCAAATCCCGCCTGTTGCTGCCGAAGACCGAACGCCGTGTGGAAGAGGCGCTGCCGGCCGAGGCCGTGGCGGCGCAACTGGCCTTTCGCATCGCCAAGCTCGACGCGATGCGGCGGGGGACCGACTCGCTGGCGGCCCGTCCGCTTCTCCGGCGGGACGTGTTCATGCGTGGCGATCCTGATGCGGTGTCGGTGGTGTCTAGTCGCCGCATCGAAGGTGATCTCCGCGACCTCATGGTGGCCTACCTTCAGCCGCGGGCGCGGGAGGAGGAGCGCACCTACCGGCCGCGACCGATGGAGTGCTACCGGCTGGACGACGCACGTGAACGCCTGAGATCGCTCGCCCGCGAACTGCATAATTGGACCTCGCTCAGTCGAATCGCGCCGGAGGCCCGCGGAGAGGGCCCGTCCCGCGCCTCCTATCTGGCCTCGACGCTTTCGGCCGGCCTCGAGCTCGTGCGTGAGGGCGAGCTGGAAGCCCGACAGCTCGCGCCATTTTCCGAAATTTACTTGCGGGCGCCCTCAGGCGCCGTGACATGAGCGACCAAGATGTCGTGCGCATGATCGAGGCGCTGCTGTTTGCGGCGGCGGAGCCGCTGAACACGGGTGACCTCGCCGATCGGTTGCCGGAGGGGGCGGATGTGCCGGCCGCGCTCTCGGCGCTTGAAGCGCAGTATCGGGGCCACGGTGTGGAACTGGTGCGTGTTGGAGAGCGGTGGCGTTTCCAGACTGCGGCCGATCTGGCCTTCCTGATGACGCGCGAGCGGGTGGAGCCCAGGCGTCTGTCCAGGGCAGCGCAGGAGACCCTGGCTATAATAGCCTACCACCAGCCTGTGACCCGCGCCGAAATCGAGGCCATCCGGGGCGTTCAATCGAGCGCCGGGACCCTGGATGTGCTGCTCGAACTCGGCTTCGTCCGAATGCGCGGCCGACGGCGCAGCCCTGGACGGCCCGTGACCTGGGGGACCACCGAAGCCTTCCTTGAGCACTATGGTTTGGAAGGCCTGTCCGATCTGCCAGGCGTTGCCGAGATGAAGGCTGCGGGCCTGCTTAGCCTGGATCTTCCGCCGGGCTTCAGTGTTCCGGACCCAACCAGCGATGCAGTCGACGAGGATCCGCTGCTCGGCGATGAGGCGCCAGAGTTCCAGCAGGACTTCCTTGCCGACAACGGCGAGGCGTCATTCTAGCCCCGGCCGACGGACCTTGCTGGCGCCGGCCGGCAATGCGCCCTATATCGGCGGGCACGATTGCGGTTCCAGGCGTCCTCGACTTTGAGGGATGTCGGCCACCGAGCGCTCGATCACCTCGCCGTGAGGGGCGGATGACCGATAGGAGAGACAACGATGGGTAGTTTCAGCCCCTGGCACTTACTGATTTTGGGCGCGATCGTGCTGTTCCTTTTTGGCGGGAGCGGCAAGCTGTCCGGTCTCATGGGTGACGCCGCCAAAGGCATCCGCGCTTTCCGCGATGGCCTGAAGAGCGACGAGCCGCCGCCGCCGCCGCCGTCTTCACAGCCGCTGCCGCGGACCGAATCCGAAAAAGATCCGATCGTCCGCTGACCTTCGCCCTCCGCGCGACCTCGCTGTCCCTGGCCGAGCTGGATTCCTAAGACATGTTCCCAGAAGGCCGGATCCTTGACTTCGTGATCGTCGGCATCGTGGCCCTGATCGTTGTGGGCCCGAAGGACCTGCCGGTGCTTATGCGCAAGGTCGGGCGGTTTCTCGCCCATATGCGCGGTCTGGCCGCGGAGTTCCGTGCGAGCTTCGATGAGATGGCCCGGCAGTCGGAACTGGACGAGCTGCGGCGCGAGGTTGAGGCGCTGCGCACTGCCCAGCCGTTGCAGACCGCCGCCGGTCTCGGCCCGGACTCGGGTGTGCAGGAGGTGTTCGACGACATCCACGCGAGTCTGCGGGAAGGTCAGGCGCAGTTGCACCCCGTGATGAGCTATCAGCATCCGATCGGTGTCGACATCCGCGAACCTCTCCCCGCAGCGGGTCAGCCTCAGGAGCCGGAATCCGCCACGGCGTCATCTGAGTCGCCGCCGCATTCTGCGCCGATCGCCGCGGCTGCGCCGGCTGTTCCGACCGCGGTCAAGGGCGCCGAGGGATGAGCGTCTCGCCGGACGAAGCGGAGATCGAGGCCTCACGCGCGCCGCTTATGGATCACTTGATCGAGTTGCGTCAGCGGCTGATCACCTGCGCCATCGCCCTCATTGTTGGCTTCCTGCTCTGTTTTGCCTTCTCCAAGCAGATCTATATCTTTCTGCTGCAGCCATTCGAGGTCGGCGCCAGCCTCCTGGCCGTCCAGAAGGGGGGAGGAGCCCACCACGGCCCGTTTGATCTGCTGCTTACGCTGACCGGGTTCCAGCCGGCACCTCACGCGATCGAGCATCTGAAGCTGGTGTTCACGGCGCCGCTGGAGTTCTTCTTCACCAAAGTGAAGCTGGCCGTGTTCGGGTCGATCGTCGTGACCTTCCCGGTGCTCGCCTGGCAGCTGTACCGCTTCGTGGCGCCTGGCCTGTACAAGCGGGAGCGCTACGCCTTCCTGCCCTTTCTGATCGCCTCTCCCGTGCTGTTCGCGCTCGGCGCCGCGCTTGTGTACTACATCATGCTGCCCTTCGTTCTGTGGTTCTCGCTCAATCAGCAGATCGTCGACGCCGGCAACGTCTCGGTCGAACTTCTGCCTAAGGTCTCCGACTACCTGTCGCTGGTGACGACTCTGCTCCTTGCCTTCGGGCTATGCTTCCAGCTGCCGGTCATTCTGACCCTGCTGGGCATGGCGGGCATCATCAGTAGCCGGATGCTGCGGGATGGCCGACGTTACGCCATTGTCGGGGTGTTTGTGGCCGCTGCGATCCTGACGCCGCCCGACCCCATCAGCATGGTCTCCCTCGCGCTGCCGATCTGCCTGCTCTACGAAGTGTCGATCTGGTGCGTGGCGCTCATCGAACTGCGGCGGCGTAAGGATGCTGGCGGTTCTCGGGAATTGACTGCAGTCTGATCGCTGAGCTTGGCGGTTTCCGCGACGCGCCTTAAGGGAGGCGCTTCCCCTTTGCTGGCGCCGCTTCCCATGCACGACATCCGGGCCATACGCCTTGAACCCGATACCTTCGACGCCGCCTGGGCGATGAGAGGTGTCGCGCCTGTGGCTCGGGAGATCGTCGCGCTGGATGAGGCCCGACGGGCGGCGCAGACCGCGCTTCAGCAGGCCCAGGCGCGCCGCAAGGAGCTTTCCGGTCTGATCGGTCGGGCCAAGGGGGCAGGCGACATTGCATCCGCGGAGGCGTTGCTCAGCGACGTCGACACGCTCAAGTCGGAGATCGCCGCTCAGACCCAGATAGACGCTGATCTTGGCGCGAAACTGCAGGATACCCTCGCAGGATTGCCCAATCTGCCCGATCCCGCCACGCCGCCTGGCGCGGACGAGCGTGCAAACCTGGAGATCCGACGCTGGGGCGCTCCGGACGTGAGCGCGCCATCGCGGGATCACGTCGACCTCGGTGCGGCCCTTGGCATGATGGACTTCGACGCCGCGTCGCGGATGTCCGGGGCGCGGTTCGTGGTGTTGCGGCAGGGACTGGCCCGCCTGGAACGCGCGCTGGGACAGTTCATGCTGGACCTGCACACCCAGGAGAATGGCTACGTCGAGATTTCCCCCCCGGTGCTGGTCCGCGATCGGGCGCTCTACGGCACGGGCCAGTTACCCAAGTTCGCCGAAGACCTGTTCCGCACCGAGGATGGCTACTGGCTTATTCCGACTGCCGAGGTGTCGTTGACCAATACGGTTGCGGAACAACTCCTCGACGAGGAGGCCCTGCCGCTCCGCATGACCGCCCTGACCCCGTGTTTCCGCTCCGAGGCCGGGGCGTCGGGGCGCGACACACGTGGCATGATCCGCCAGCACCAGTTCCCCAAGGTGGAACTGGTCTCGATCACGACGCCTGAACAGTCACAGGCGGAACACGAACGTATGGTCGAGTGCGCCGAGATGGTCCTCAAGCGACTCGAATTGCCCTTCAGAACCGTACTGTTGTGCGCCGGCGACATGGGCTTCACCGCTCGTAAGACCTACGATCTGGAGGTCTGGCTGCCGTCGCAGAAGACCTACCGGGAAATCAGTTCCTGTTCGAACTGCGGCGACTTCCAGGCGCGGCGCATGGACGCGCGCTTCCGCAAGGCAGGCGAGAAGGGCTCAAGATTCCTGCACACCCTCAATGGTTCCGGACTCGCTGTCGGGCGGAGTCTGGTTGCTGTTATGGAGAACTACCAGGACGAAGACGGCCGTATCGCCGTACCGCAGGCCCTGCATCCCTACATGCGCGGCCAGACGCGGATCGGCGGTGAGGGCTGATGCGCATCCTTCTCACCAACGACGACGGGATCCATGCCCAGGGCCTTGCCGCCCTTGAGACGATGGCGCGGTCCCTGACCGATGATGTCTGGATCTGTGCGCCTGAGGCCGAGCAATCGGGAGCCTCACGCTCCCTTACGCTCGCCGAACCCCTGCGTGTGCGCCGCCTTGACGACCGGCGATTCTCTGTGCGCGGGACGCCCACTGATTGCGTCATGCTCGCCATGCAGGACCTGGTCGAAGGCGCCAGACCCGATCTGGTGCTGTCCGGGGTCAATCGTGGGCTGAATGCCGCGGAAGACGTCACCATGTCCGGCACCGTGGCCGGAGCGATCGAGGGAATGGCGCTCGGCGTGCCGTCGATCGCGCTCTCACAGATGATGAGCGGCTACCATGGTGACCGCAGGGAAGATTTCGGGCCGGCCGAAAATTTCGGGCCAGGGCTGATTGCCCGCCTAGTTTCGCTCGGCTGGCCGTCGGATGTAATCCTGAATGTGAATTTCCCGATTGCCACACGCGACGCCGTCGGGCACGTCGAGGTGACGAGGCAGGGATTCCGGGATGTGCGAACGCGCTATGCGGAGCAACGCACAGACCTGCGTGGCCGCGATTATTATTGGTTGGGCTATCGCAATGAACCATCACGGCCGGCCGAGGGGACCGATCTGCGCGCCGCCTATGAGGGGCGCATTTCCGTGACGCCGTTGCACATCGATCTGACCCATATGGAGACCGTGCACGCGCTCCGCGCCCGGCTTGGCGGCGTTGCGCCGGGCCTCAAGGCGGCCATGCCGCAGGTCGGCAAATGACCCGCCGTTCGAAAGAGCCGGCTGAACGCGACACCCAGTTGGCCAGGTTGGTGCTCGGCCTGCGCTCGCAGGGCGTAACCGACCCGGCGGTGCTTGCCGCGATCGAGCGCACCCCGCGGGATCTGTTCACGCCGGACCTGTTCAAGGAGCGCTCGTGGGAGGACTCGGCCCTGCCGATCGCCTGCGGCCAGACCATCAGCCAGCCCTATATCGTCGGTCTGATGACCCAGGCCCTCACGCTCGAGCCGCGGGCCCGGGTTCTGGAGATCGGCACCGGTTCTGGCTACCAGACGGCGGTTCTCTCAAGGCTCTCGCGGCTGGTGTATACGGTGGAGCGCTACCGCACACTGATGCGGGCGGCCGAGGCCCGCTTCGACGCACTCCAGATCACGAATGTCATCACGCGATTCGGGGATGGATTCCTGGGTTGGGCGGAGCAGGCGCCATTTGACCGCATTCTCGTCACCGCCGCGGCGCCTGAGGAGCCCATCGTGCTGTTACAGCAGTTGAAGCCGTCGGGCGTGCTTGTCGCTCCGGTCGGCAAGGGGCCGGTCCAGCAACTGTGTCGATACGCGGGCGATGGCGCCGGTGGATTCACAATGGACGTTCTGTGTGAAGTGCGCTTCGTGCCCCTGCTGGAAGGTGTCGCTAGGGAACTGTAGGAACCGGGCGCAACGGTTTGAACTGGGGCTGAGCCCTGACTGAGCGGCCTGACTTAGGGCTTGAATTCAGGCCTCGAGGTGATCGAGGCCGGAAGAATGGAGCGGCAATGAGCCAATTCTTGATCAGAGGAGCCGCGTTCGGGGTTCTCGCTGGAAGCCTTGCGGCCTGCGCCACCGCGCCGACCTATCCCATCGCGAACGCAGCCCCATCGCCAGCGCCGGTTTCGACGCCATCAGCCCCCGCGACACTGACGCCGCCCGCGACGCCGCCCCTGGTCCAGCCCGCTGAGCCGTCGCCTGCGGCGCCGCAGGCCGTTGAAACCCAGACCCTGGCGCCGATTCCCCAGGCGCGACAGTCAGACCCGGAACCCGTCCGTCCGCCTCCTCCGCCCGTCGCGGCGGCGCCTCCGCCTTCGCCGATGGCGGCCCAGACCGCGGCGCCGCCCCCGACGCCGGAGAAGCCGCGCTACACGGCGGCCGGCAAGGTCATCGACGCCCGGAAGATGTTCCGGATGTACCAGGTCCGCAAAGGCGACCATCTTGATGAGATCGCTCGGGATCTGGAGACCACGCGCGCGATCCTCGTTGAGGCGAACCACCTCAAGGACCCGGACTCTCTTCGTCCGGGGCAACGTCTGAGGGTTCCGATCGACAAGGCCTATGTCGTTCAGTCCGGTGACACGGTGTTGGCCGTGGCCCGGCGATTCGGCGTGGACGCCGCAGACCTGGCCGACCTGAATGCGATCGCGGAGAGCCACCGGTTGCGCGCCGGCGATGAGCTGGCTTTGCCCGCGGTCATCCACGACACCGGGCCGGTGTTGCTTGCTTCGGTGCGGTTTGCCGGCCGCTCGCTTCCGGCTGGCTATCGGCCGCCTCCCTGGGCGTTGCCTCCGACCGGCGACGCGGCGCTTCGGCCGCCTTCCGCCTATCCTTCGGCCACGGTCCCGGCTGCGACGGCCCTGACCGACGCCCAGGTCACCGCCGCGGGGCGGGGACGGTTCGTTTGGCCGGTCAAGGGTGAAATCCTGTCCTCCTTCGGCGTGAAGGACCTCGGGCGCAAGAACGACGGCGTCGATGTCAGGGCGCCCCTGGGAGCGCCGGTTCACTCGGCAGCGGCCGGTGACGTGGTGTACGCTGGCGATCAAGTGCCCGGATTCGGCAACCTTGTGCTGGTCAAGCACGCTGACGGGTGGGTCACCGCCTACGCTCACCTCGAGAAGGTCGTGGTGAAAATGCGCGACAGCGTCGCCCAGGATCAAGAGATCGGCCAGGTGGGCCAGACGGGCGGCGTATCCGAGCCGCAGCTGCATTTCGAAGTCCGCTTTGCGCCGACGCCGATGGAGAAAGCCAGGCCGGTTGATCCGCTGCTGGTGCTACCGCAGTAGTCTCGCGGAGCCGGTCCCTGGCGGCCTTCCGTGTGCGTCAGACGCCAGGGGTCAAAGCGGCAGAGGCTTTCCCAGTTCGCCGGCTAGGTCGCGTGTGAATTGCCAGGCGACGCGGCCCGACCGTGAACCTCGCTGCCGGGACCATTGCAAGGCGCGCCGTTCCAGGTCCGGCGATTCGAGGTTGAACCTTTCAGCGTAGCCTCTTACCGCGAGAAGAAATGCCTCCTGGTCCATCGGCCCGAAGCCGATCCACGCTCCGAACCGGTCCGAGACGCTGACCTCCTCCTCGGCGTCCTCCGCTGCGGCCATGGCACCGGCGGTCTCCGCGTGATCTCTGGGCATCAGGTGCCTGCGGTTTGACGTCGCCAGGAAAAGGACGTTGGAGGGCGGCCCGGCCACGCCGCCCTCTAGCGCAGACTTCAGCGCCTTGGCGGCGGCGGCGCCTTCCTCGAAGGACAGGTCGTCGCAGAGCACCACGAACCGGAGCTCAAGGGGCCGGAACTGCTCGAACACAGCCGGCAGAGTCGTCACCGCGTCGCTGTCGATCTCAACCAGACGAAGGTCCGGCGCTGCGGCAGCGACCGCCATGAAGGCGGACTTCGCCAGGGAGCTCTTCCCCGCGCCTCGCGCGCCCCACAGCAGGACGTGATTGGCCGGCAACCCCCTGGCGAACCGCTCCAGGACGTTGAGAAGGCGGCCCTTCTGCCGGTCGACGCCGACCAGGAGATCCAGAGGCAGCAGAAAGTCGGGAGCCGCGACGAAGTCGCCGGTGGCGGCGTTGTGGCGGAACATCCGGGCGGCTCGAAACGTCGGCGCCGCGGCCGGCGGTGGCGCCAGCCGGTCGAGAGCCTGGGCGATCCGGCGCAGGGAAGCGGCTATGTCGTCATCCATGCCTCTCCCTATCGACCAGGGCACGATTGCAAAAGGGGTTGCGAGCGCATAGCTTCCCGCGACTTTCGGCCAAGGGGGCGACCTGGCCGGGCAATCCGTGGAGTGAAAATGATCCTATCCCTGGCGCTGGTCACCGATGTCGCTGGCGCGCCCGCCGGCGATCTGGGAAGCATGCTGGCCACCGGCCCCGCCCAGACCGTCTTCTTCGGCGTCGTCATGATCGGTTTCATGTACTTCGCAATCATCCGTCCGCAGCAGCGCCGGGCCAAGGAACATGCCGCCAAGATCGGTTCGATCAAGCGCGGCGACACTGTGATCCTGGCCAGCGGCATGATCGGCAAGGTGGTTCGCGTCGAGGACACTGAGCTGGGCATCGAGATCGCCCAGAACGTCACGGTGAAGGTCGTGAAGTCGATGGTTTCCGAGGTGCGGACACGCGCCGATCCGGCGACCCCCATCGTCGCCAAATCGTGATCCCGGTCTGAACCTAAAGCCATGCTCGCTCTGTCCCGGTGGAAGGTCATCCTGGTCGTCGCCTCGGCGTTGTTCGGCCTGATCTTCACCCTCCCCAATCTGGTCCCGGTCGGCTCACTGCCCTCCTGGGCGCCGCAACAGAGGCTGAATCTTGGCCTGGACCTGCAGGGTGGCTCCTACCTGCTCTACGAGGTTGACACTGTCGCGCTCCGCAAGGAGCGCCTGACCAACCTCACCGAGGATGTCCGCAGCAAGCTCCACGGCGAGCAGATCGATTTCACCGGGCTCGCCGTCGTCGGCGATGCGATCGACGTCAGGATCTCCGATCCGACCAAGGTCGACGCAGCGTTCAAGATTCTGAACGGAGCTCTCGGCGAGAGGCTCTTGACCGGCGGGCGGGATGTGAGCCTGCAGACCCGGCCCGATCAGCACATCTCCGTGACTTTTGTCGCCCAGGCGGCGAACTCGGCGGCCACGGACGCGGTCACGCGGTCCATCGAGATCATCCGAAAGCGTATCGACGCCCTGGGCACCAAAGAGCCGATCATCACCCAGCAGGGAACCAACCGCATCCGCGTGGAGGCGCCGGGCGAGAGCGATCCTGAAAAGCTCAAGGCGGTAATCGGCAAGACCGCCAAGCTCACGTTCCAGATGGTGGACGTCGACGCGGCCCCGGAGGACGTGGCGGCGGGTCGAATTCCGCCGGATGATGAACTGCTGCCCAGCGATGACGGCTTCGCTCCGGCCTATGTCGTCAAGAAGCGCTCGGTGGTGACCGGCGAGATGCTTACCAGCGCCAGCGGCAGTCACGACGAAAACAACGCGCCAGCCGTCGGCTTCAGCTTCAACGCCGTCGGCACCCAGAGATTCGCCCAGGTCACCACCCAGAACGTCGGCAAGCCCTTCGCCATCGTTCTCGACAAGCGGGTCATTTCCGCGCCGAGGATCAATGGCGCGATCACCGGCGGTAGCGGAATTATCACTGGTCGGTTCACAGAGGAATCGGCCCACGATCTGGCGCTTCTGCTCAAGACCGGGGCGCTGCCCGCGCCGCTGAATGTGGTCGAACAGCATACCGTGGGCGCTGAGCTCGGCGCTGACGCCGTGAAAGCCGGCGCCCTGTCGATCATCATCGGCGCCGCCCTGATTTTCCTGTTCATTATGCTGGCCTACGGCCTGTTCGGCGTCTTCGCTGCGATCGCCCTAGTGGTGAACGGGCTGATGATCGTTGGAGCCATGAGCCTCACCCAGGCCACCTTGACGTTGCCCGGCATCGCCGGAATGATCCTGACGCTAGCGGTCGCTGTGGACGCCAACGTGCTGATTTACGAGCGTATGCGCGATGAAGTGCGGGCCGGCAGACCGGCAATGAGCGCCGCGGACGCCGGCTTCACTCGCGCCCTGACCACCATCATCGACGCCAACGTCACCACGCTGGTCGCCGCGGTCATCATGTTCCAGTTCGGGTCGGGTCCGGTGAAGGGCTTCGCCTGGACCCTGTTTATCGGCGTGATCACCTCGGTGTTCACCGCAGTTCTGATCACCCAGGTGCTCGTGGGCTGGTGGTTCCGGGCGTTCCGCTCCAAGACCCTGCCGATCATCTAGGGATTTACAGCATGTGGCCCCTGATCAAGCTCCTTCCCCAGAGGACTCACTATCACTTCGTGGCGTTCGCGCGTCTGGCGGCGACGCTGTCGATCATCGCCGTCATCGCCACGGTCATCGGTTTCTTCTATCCGGGTTTGAATCTCGGGATCGATTTTAAGGGCGGCACGGTTCTGGAACTTAATACGGGTGCGAAAGCTGTCGACCTGGGCAAGGTTCGAACCGCTCTGACCGAGCTGAATATCGGCGATGTTCAAGTTCAGACCTTCGGCCAGCCCAATGACGCCATCGTGAGGTTCCAGACCCCGAAGGGGGCAAACCCGGCGCAGGTGGTCACCCAGGTCAAGACGGCCGTCAGCCAGGCCCTTGGAACGGTGACTTACGCCCGCACGGACGTCGTCGGCCCCGAGGTGTCCAGCGAATTGAAGTTCAGCGGCGCGGCGGCCCTGCTGATCGCAATCGGTCTGATGCTGCTCTACATCTGGTTCCGGTTCGAACTTCAATTCGGCCTCGGCGCGGTGGTGGCGCTGTTTCACGACGTGACCTTGTCGTTCGGACTCATCCTTTTGCTGCGTCTCGAGTTCAGCCTGAATCTGATCGCCGCGCTGTTGACCATCATCGGCTACTCCATGAACGACACCGTCGTGGTGTTCGACCGGCTTCGCGAGAACCGGAGGAAGTTCAAGCGCATGCCGCTACGCGAACTGATCGACCTGTCAGTCAATGAGACACTGTCTCGCACCGTGATCACCGGACTGACCGCCCTGCTGGCCCTTTCCGGTCTGGCGATCTTCGGCGGCGAATCGTTACGCCCGCTTTCAATCGTGTTGCTTTTTGGCATCGTGATCGGCACCTATTCGTCCATCTACGTGGCTTCGCCGATCATCCTGCTGTGGGGGGTCAAGGCCGACGACGAGGTGGCCAAGCCGATCGGGCCGCAACCCGCGCGGCCCTGAGGGCCCGGTCTTGCGCCAACCGCCGTCGATCGACAGCTATGGCGCAGGCGGCTTCCGCGTGTCCGGACTTTGGCGACCGGGTTCGCTTCTGCTCCTTGACGACACGCCCACCGACTGGCGACCGCGAACTCTCGCGGACCTTAGGGCCGAGGACTTCACCGCCGTCGTTAAGGCCGGGCCCGCCGTCTCGGAGTTCGTGCTGCTGGGCATGGGGCCGGCGCAATCCCTGCCGCCCCGGCCCGTGCGCGAGGCGCTGCAGCGGGGCGGACTCGGCCTGGAGTTCATGTCCACCGAAGCGGCCGTCAGGGTCTATCGCGTGCTCCTCTCGGAGGGACGTCGCATGGCCGTGGCGCTGATCGCCGTGTGAGAGACGGCCGGCCGGGCGACCGGCCAGGGCGTCTTTTCGGGCGCGCCGAATGAGGCTATGCCAGCCCGCTATGGGCGGTTTCGCCAAGGGGAGACAAAATGGCTGGTCTACTTTCCAATTTCCGCAACACGATGATGCTCAGCACGCTGCTGGCAGTGATCATGCTGGTCGCCTATTCGCAGAGCCCACACGGACTCGATCAAACCTTCTGGCAAGCGGTTTTCCGCTGGATGCACGTGGTCTTCGGCATTCTGTGGATCGGCCTGCTTTACTATTTCAATTTCGTGCAGATTCGGAAAATGCCGGACATCCCGGCTGAATTGAAGCCGGCCGTGTCCAAGTTCATCGCGCCTGAGGCCCTGTTCTGGTTCCGCTGGGCCGCGCTGATGACCGTCATCGCCGGGTTCGGGATCGCCGGTCTCCATGGCCACACCTACTTCGTGAAGGTGTTCACCCTGGGCTTCGCCGGGGGCTACGACGCCAGCGACCGCGGCTTCACGCTCATGGGCATCGGCGTCTATCTGGCGCTGATCATGTTCCTCAACGTCTGGGGGATCATCTGGCCGAACCAGAAGATCGCGCTGGGTATCAAGGAGGCCGACGCTGACGCCAAGGCGCGCTCGGCGCGCATCGCAATGCTCGCCTCGCGGACCAACACCCTGCTGTCGCTTCCGATGCTGACGTCGATGGCGATGTACCAGTCGCTGTACGGCGGCTGAGTCGCGCCCGCGCGGTGGATGGCGATCTCGACGACGTCGTTCGCCGCGCGGATCCGCATCGTTGGCTGTCCTCGCGCTTCATCGTCGACGCCCAAGCCCGCGCCGACGTGATCGCGCTCTACGCGTTCGACCACCAGTTGGCCAGGGCGGGGCGCGTGGCCTCCAGCGGGCTCTTGGCGGAGATCCGGCTGACCTGGTGGCGGGAAGTCCTCGATGAGATCTTTTCCGGCGGGCGGGTCCGGGTGCATCCGACGGCTCTGGCGCTGTCTGACACCGTACGTCGGCGTGGTTTGCCTCGGGATCCGCTCGAAGCCGCCGTCGAGGCCCGCATCGCGCTGCTTGAGCCCCGGAGACTGAGTGCGGCTGAACTCGGGCCGGTCTCGGACGCCATTGGCGGAGCGCTGACCACCCTCGTTGCGACGGTCCTTGATGCGAAGGTCCGGAGCGACGCCGTCGCGCCAGCGGGCCGGGCCTGGGGACTGGTCATCCTCTCAAGGCTGGGCCTTGTACCGCCTCAGGAGGCGCGATTGCCGCTCGCGGTCGCGCACGCTCGACGCGCCGCCAGAGGGTTATCTGTCGCCGCCTTTCCTGCCGTCGCCCATCTGGCCCTGGCCCGTCACGTCGAGGCTCCGGTGGGCGTTCAGATCGTCGACCAACGCGTGAGGCTTCTCTGGACGGTAGCCACCGGGCGCCTATAGAGCCCGCACACTTCCCGGCGGCCCTTCGGTCTGCGCATCCGCCCAGTCTTTCAGATCGGCCAGCGCCCGAACGCTCATGGCGCGCTTCCTCGCCCGTCCGCGTTCGCCGCGGGGAAGGCGTCGGCCATCGGCGTCCTGCGGGGGCGCCTCCAATGGCGGCAGCAGTCCGTAGTTGATGTTCATCGGCTGGAATGAGCGGGCGCCAGCGCTCAGATGGCCTGCGGTAATGTGCGCCACGAGCGCTCCCAGGGCGGTGGTCGGCGGCGGCGGTGCGCAGTCACGTCCGGCGGCGTCGGCGGCCGCCAGGCGGCCGGCCAGGAGGCCGATCGCCGCGCTTTCCACATACCCTTCGACCCCGGTGATCTGGCCGGCGAAGCGAAGCCTGGGAGCCGCACGGAGGCGCAGGCGCTCGTCCAGCACCCTGGGGCTATTGAGGAAGGTGTTGCGATGAAGCCCGCCCAGGCGGGCGAACACGGCCTTGCCGAGCCCGGGAATCGTCCGGAAGATCTCGGTCTGGGCGGCGTGTTTGAGCTTGGTCTGGAAACCGACCATGTTCCAGAGGGTTCCCAGGGCGTTGTCCTGTCGAAGCTGGACCACGGCATAGGGTTTGATGGTGGGCTGGTGAGGATTGGTGAGGCCGACGGGCTTCATTGGTCCATGGCGCGGCGTTTCCCGGCCGCGTTCCGCCATAACCTCCAGCGGCAGGCAGCCGTCGAAGTAAGGTACATCCTCCCAGCCCTTGAACTCGGATTTTGGTCCGGCCAGCACGGCGTCGATAAAGGCGTCGTACTCCTCCCGCGTCATAGGACAGTTGATATAGGCCGCCTCGTCGCCGGCGGGCCCGGCCTTGTCATAACGCGACTGCTTCCAGGCCACCGTCATGTCGATGGTGTCGGCGTGCAGGATCGGGGCGATGGCGTCAAAGAACGAAAGGACGTCCTCGCCGGTCAAGCCGAGGATGGCGGCCGCAAGATCCGGAGAGGTGAGGGGCCCGGTGGCGACGATGACGTTGGCCCAGTGCGATGGGATGCTTGAGACCTCGCCGCGTTCGACACGGATCGCCGGGTGGGCGGCAATCCGGCGGGTCACGGCTTTGGAGAAGCCGTCGCGGTCGACGGCCAGAGCGCCGCCCGCGGGTGTCTGGCAAGCGTCGGCGCAGGCCATGATCAACGATCCCAGCCGACGCATCTCGGCGTGAAGCAGGCCGACGGCGTTGTACTCCCAGTCGTCCGCCCGGAAGGAGTTGGAGCACACCAATTCGGCCAGAAGGTCGGTCTGATGAGCCTCTGTTCCGCGCAGGGGGCGCATCTCGTGAAGCACCACAGTGGCGCCGCTAGCGGCCGCCTGCCAGGCGGCCTCGCAGCCCGCCAGTCCGCCGCCGATGATGTGGATAGGGTTGTCTGTCATGGCTGCAGTTCCTACGCCGCGGCCGCCTGGCGCGGAAGTGGCGCCGCGCGCACGTTGCCTCTACGCCCCCGCCGTGCGAGGGGGTGCAGCTACATGGACAGTCCGAGTCTGATCACCGCCGCGGTGGGCGCAGGTCTGCGCTTCGCGCCTCTGGCGTGGCGGCGCGCCTGGGGGGCGATGCTTCTGTGTGGCTTGGCGTTCGGAGGCTTTTGGGCCCAAGGGGTGTTCTCGCCGACCGCGCCCTGGCGATGGGGCGCCCTGCTAGTCGTCGTTACCCTCGGTGTGGTCGTCGCGGGTGGTCTCTATCGGCTGGCGCTCGGTGACGAACGCCCCGGGCCGGTTGGTCTGCAGTGGGGTGGGGCGGAGTGGCGGCTGTCGGCTGTCCTTGCGCTGTCGGCGACCTTCCTGTCCGTCCTGGCCCTCCTGGCTTTCGTCGTGGTGCTCGCTTTCGCATTCGCTGTCGCCTCGGCCGGGCATGGGTTCGTCGTCGCCCATCCTGCCACCTGGGCCTCCGCCGTCGACGGCCGGGGGCGCGCGATCGTCGGCTGCGTCGGCGCCGTGGAGCTCTTCGGCCTGGTCTGGGCCGCCGCACGGATTTCGATGGGGGGCGCGGCCAGTATCGCCTTGGGCAAGGTTCAGGTTCTGGCCAGCTGGCCAGTCACCCGTGGGCTGGTCGCACCGATCCTGATCGGCGGGATTCTGCTCGGCGGGCCGCCCTTTGCCGGCGCCATCACGCTGCTTGGGGCGGTTTCGGTCCAGGCGGCCCCATTCCCCGGCCTGACCTTGCTGGCAGGCGGCGCGGCTGGTCTGCTCTTGGCGGGGTTGTGGCTTCCCACGAGCGTCGGACTCATGGCCTATCTGTATCGGCACGCCGGACGGGCCTTACCTTAACCGTGTTGAAATGACCGACTTCGCACCGATGACCGCGGCATTTGAAGGGGCCCGACTGATCCGTCGGGAACCGAGAGCGGTCTTCGTCTGGATGCTGTTGTGGGCCACTGCGTTCATGTTCACGGCGGTCGTTGTGGCGACAGGTGATCGCGTAGTGCTGCCCAGTCATGGCGCGTACCGGTCGGCACGTGACATCGCCCACCGGTTCGGACCCTTTGCCGCCCTGTCGGTCCTGCTCTTTCTCCTGGTCTGGGCAACCACGACGGTGGCGGCGTACCGGGCAGTCCTTCGTCCGCAAGATCGGCGCTACTTCTTCCTCAGGCTGGGGCCCGACGAGTTCCGCCTCGGTGTGATGACAGTCACATCATTCTTTCTGGTTCTGCTGTTCGGCGGGACGCCGGCCTATCTCCTGCTGGTGCTGGCCGATCCTCTGATGCGGGCGCTGCCGGCATTCGCCCGCGATATCGCCTCGCTCGGCGCCCTGGCCACCGTGGTCGTCGATGTATGGCTAGGTGTCCGGCTGTCGCTGATCGCCGTGGAGACCTTCGCTGAGCGCCGGTTCCATCTGACCGCGTACTGGCCCCTGGTGCGCGGCCGCTTCTGGTACCTGCTGGGGTGCTACTTTCTCTGCTTCCTCATGGTATTCGGCCTGACGATCCTGTTCTTCCTGGTCGGCAGCCTGGTGACTTGGCTGGCCCAACCTGAGCTGGGTTCAGGCGGCTTTCTGAGGCGCACCAGTGTGTTGGGGCTGGCGACGGTTCTCGCCATACTGACCGCCAGCTTCTGGGTGATCTCCTCGACGATGTTTTGCGCGTGCCAGGCCTATGCGTTCCGGATCATCGTAGCTGACGGCAAGGCGGGCGTGGCGATCGCCTAGAGGCGCACCGATCCGCTTCCGCCTGAACTCGGCGTCCTCTACGCCGCCGCGCTTGGCCGCGCTGAAACGCGGGCGTGCCAGGCGGTAAGATTGGCCTTCTCGGGGTCGATCGGCAGGCCGATCCAGGTGGCGAAGTCCACCGTGGAGAGGGCGCAGATATCGGCCATGCTGAAGAAGTCGCCGGCGATGAATGGTCCCCGCTCCAGTTCCCGGTCGAGCCAGCGCTGGGCGTTGGCATAGACCTCGACATTCGACTCTCCATAATCCTTGTACTGGGTCAGCAGGGCGGCTGTGCGGGGGTGGAAGTGACGCCAGTAAGCCCCCACCGGCGCCATGAGGACGAACTCGACGCGCCTGATCCACATGTCCACCTGGGCCCGTTCAAGGGCCGTGCGCCCGAACATCGCCGGATCGGGGTGAAGCTCCTCAAGGTAGCGGCAGATGGCCACCGTTTCGGAGATCGTCTCGCCGCTGTCTAGTTCCAGGGTCGGGATCTGTCCCAATGAGTTCTTGGCGCGGAATTCAGCCGACTTGTGCTCGCGCGTGAACAGGTTCACCGGCGTTTCGGGCATGTCCACGCCTTTTTCCGCCAGAAAGATGCGCACTCGGCGCGGGTTCGGCGCCGGCATCGGCGCGCCGTAGAGTTTCATGGCTCGATCCTCCCCTTGAACGCCCCACCAGACCCTGCGAGCGCCGCCGGGGCAAGGGGCGTGACTCCGTTTAGGCCTTGGCAGGCTGGCGCGCTCGCGGCGTGAGGGCCAGAGAGGAGGCGCGTTCGTGGTGCCGGTGCAGAATCTCGGCGAGATAGCGTCCGGTCCAGCTGGTGCGTTCCGAAGCGACCTGTTCCGGCGAGCCGACCGCGACGATCTGGCCGCCGCCGTCACCGCCTTCCGGACCGAAGTCGAGAATCCAGTCGGCCGTCTTCACCACGTCGAGGTTATGTTCGATCACCACCACGGTGTTGCCGTGGTCGACCAGTTCGTGAAGCACTTCCAAAAGCTTGCGTACATCCTCGAAATGCAGGCCCGTTGTGGGTTCGTCGAGAATATACAGGGTCCGGCCGGTGGCCCGTCGCGACAGTTCCTTCGACAGCTTCACCCTTTGCGCCTCGCCGCCGGACAGCGTGGTGGCCTGCTGGCCAACCTTCACATAGCCAAGACCGACGCGCTTGAGGGTCTCCATCCTGTCGCGGATGGGTGGTACGGCCTTGAACATCTCGGCCGCCTCATCGACGGTCATGTCAAGAACATCCGCTATACTATTGCCGCGGAAGAGAATTTCCAGGGTCTCGCGGTTGTACCGCTTGCCGCGGCACACGTCGCACGTCACATAGACGTCGGGCAGGAAATGCATCTCGATCTTGATCAGTCCGTCACCCTGGCAGGCTTCGCACCGCCCACCCTTGACGTTGAAGCTGAAACGACCGGGGCCGTACCCCCGCGCCTTGGCCTCGGGCAGGGCCGCGAACCAGTCGCGGATAGATGTGAACGCTCCGGTGTAGGTTGCCGGATTGGACCGTGGCGTCCGGCCGATCGGGCTCTGGTCGATGTCGATTACCTTATCGAAATTTTCCAGCCCATCGATGCGGTCATGGGGTGCGGGCACGTCGGAGGCGTTGTTCAGGCGCCGGGCCGCGGCCTTGTAGAGCGTCTCGATCGTGAAAGTCGACTTGCCGCCGCCCGATACGCCGGTGATGCAGGTGAAGGTGCCAACCGGAATTTCTCCGGTGACCGACTTGAGGTTGTTGCCGCTGGCGCCGACGACGCGCAGGACGCGCTTGCTGGAGAAGGGGCGGCGCAGGGGAGGGATTTCGATCCGGCGCCTGCCGGTCAGGTATTGACCGGTGAGGCTGCGCGGATTGGCCATGATGTCCTTGGGCTTGCCCTCGGCGACCACCTCGCCGCCATGCACCCCGGCGGCCGGGCCCATGTCGATGACATGGTCAGCGACCATTATGGCCTCCTCGTCGTGCTCGACGACCAGGACGGAATTGCCCAGGTCCCGGAGGCCCTTGAGGCTGGTGAGTAGACGGGCGTTGTCGCGCTGGTGAAGGCCGATCGAGGGTTCGTCGAGCACATAGAGCACACCGGTAAGGCCCGAACCGATCTGGCTCGCCAGGCGAATGCGTTGGCTTTCACCTCCGGAGAGCGTCCCGGAGCCGCGCGACAGGTTGAGATACTCCAGGCCGACGTCAACGAGGAACCTCAGGCGGTCGTTGATTTCCTTGAGGATGCGCCGGGCGATTTCCATCTGCTTCGCGCTCAGTGTGGTCTCCAGCGACTCGAACCATTCGCGCGCAGGACGGATCGCCAGGCTCGAGGCCTCGGCAATGCTGCACCCGGCGATCTTCACGGCGAGGGCTTCCGGTTTCAGGCGGGCCCCACCGCAGACGTGGCAGGGAGTCTCGGACTGGTAGCGCCCCAGTTCCTCGCGCACCCAGCTGGAATCGGTCTCGCGCCAGCGGCGCTCCAGGTTCGGCAGCACACCCTCGAAGGTCTTGCTGACCTCATATTTGCGGGCATTGTCGTCGTAGACGAACTTGATCTTCTCCTTGCCGGAACCCCTCAGCACCACCGATCGCGCCGCGTCGTCTAGCTTCCACCAGGGCTCGTCCATCGAGAATCCGTAGTGTCGCGCCAGGGCCTGCAGGGTCTGCGTGTAGAGGGGAGAAGGGCCCTTGGCCCAGGGGGCGACGGCGCCCTTGTGAAGGCTGCGATCCTTGTCCGGCACAACGAGGTCGGCGTCGAAGCCGAGCTTCACCCCCAGGCCGTCGCAGGTGGGGCAGGCGCCAGCGGGATTATTGAACGAAAACAGCCGTGGTTCGATCTCGGCGATGGAGAATCCCGACACCGGGCAGGCGAACCTCTCCGAAAAGATCAACCGCCGCGGCTCGGGCTCTTCCTCGGACCTGTCCGCCCATTCCGCCACGGCGATGCCGTCAGCCAGCCTCAAGGCCGTCTCGAGGCTGTCGGCGTAGCGCGTCTCCATGCCGGCCTTGGTGACGAGGCGGTCCACCACGATGTCGATGTCGTGCTTGAACGTCTTTTCCAGCACCGGAGCGTCCTCGATAGGATAGAAGACCCCGTCGATTTTCAGGCGCTGGAATCCGGCCTTTTGCCACTCGGCGATTTCCTTACGGTGCTCGCCCTTGCGGTCGCGGATCACCGGCGCCAGCAGGTAGAGCCGTTCGCCGTCGGGCAGCGCGGTCAGCTTGTCGACCATCTGGCTGACGGTCTGGCTTTCGATCGGCAGGCCCGTGGCCGGGGAATAGGGTACGCCAACGCGCGCCCACAGCAGACGCATGTAGTCGTGGACCTCGGTGACAGTGCCGACGGTGGAACGCGGATTGCGGCTGGTGGTCTTCTGTTCGATGGAAATGGCCGGAGAGAGGCCCTCGATCAGGTCGACGTCGGGTTTGCTCATCAGTTCAAGAAACTGCCGGGCGTAGGCCGAAAGGCTCTCCACATATCGGCGCTGGCCCTCGGCGTAGATGGTGTCGAACGCCAGGCTGCTCTTGCCCGAGCCGGACAGGCCGGTGATCACCACCAGTTCGCCGCGCGGGATGTCGACGCTGACGTTCTTGAGGTTGTGCTCCCGCGCGCCGCGCACGCGGATGAAGTGGGATTGTTCGTGCATGTTGTTCGCTTAAGGACCACCCACGCCGCGTGCGGCTCTGCTCTACCATTTAGTAGAGAGAGTCGCCGTTGCGACAAGAACATATCAGGAACGTGCGGCGCCGGGGTCTTCCAGGCCGCTTTGGCGGGCGCCACAGGTCTCGCAGATCAGGCTCTGGCCCTTGCGGACCAAGGCCTGGTCGCCGCAGGCGGGGCAGACGTCGGCGATTGGGCCCGTCGCCCCGCCTGACCTTCGACCCGTGACCGGCAGGAAGACCAGGTTGTCCGGGGTGGCGCCCCGGGAAAAGCCCTTGGATATGAAGCGGGCCACGGGCTGGGGTTCGTCGGCCGCCCCGCGACCGAGTCCGTCCGCGTTGAGTTCGTCGGGGTCGAGATTGGCGAGGTCTCGGCGGTCGAGATAGGAGACGCCCAGTTCGCGGAACACGTAGTCCAGGATTGAGGTCGCCGAGCGGATGGAGTCGTTGCCGGTGACCGCGCCGGCCGGCTCGAAGCGGGTGAACACGAAGGCGTCCACGAACTCCTCCAGCGGCACGCCATATTGGAGTCCGATCGAAATGGCGATGGCGAAGTTGTTCATCAGCGAACGGAAGGCGGCGCCTTCCTTGTGCATGTCGATGAAGATCTCGCCCAGTTCCCCGTCGTCGTATTCGCCGGTGTGCAGGTAGACCTTGTGGCCGCCGACGCTGGCCTTCTGGATGTAGCCCTTGCGGCGGTCTGGCAGGCGCTGGCGGCTGCGTCCGACCTCGACGATGCGCTCGATGATCCGTTCGCGTGGCGGTGGCGGAGGCGCTGTCTGGGATCGGGCCTCGGCGGCGGCTGGCTCGGTGAGTTCCAGGCGGAAGAGGGCCGGCGCTGCCGTCCGTTCCAGGCGTACCGCCTCCAGACCGGCGCGCGCCGCGCCGGCCTGGACTGTGACGGCGGTCATCGGACTCGCATCACGTGGCAGCCGAACGTGCAGAGGAATTGGGGCGTCGCTGAAGGGCGCGAGCGCAGCCAGCATCGTTGTTTGCGCTTCGAGGGAGGTTTCCTCGTCGGTGCGAAACACAGCCTGGGTCGCGGCGTCGAGGAACGGGGCGTCTGCAAGGGTCTGCGCGCCTAGCGCCCAGCGCTCGGCGGCGGTGATGACCTCGCGATCGAAGCCGGCCAGGGCCAATGTGTCAAAGCCGGGTCCGACGGCCGCGTCGGCCTGGGCGCCCAGCGCGTCGCAGACAAAACCGACGCCGACGACGGCGGGGGCGAAGGCGGCGCGGAGGTTCGCCGCGTCGAGCAGGGCCGCCTCGACCTGGGACAGCTCGAAATCAGTGAAGCCGGCGGCGGTCAGACTGGCGTGATCAAGGCCCGGCGCGCCTTCAAGGGTGCGACGGCCCAGCACATGGTCGCGCGCGGCGGCGGCGTCCGCGCCGAGTTGACGCAGGCCCGTCAGGGCGACGTCGGCCAGTGCGGGGAAGACGGCCCCGTCGGCCGTCTCCGCCAGGGTGGACGGGCCCCGCCAGGGCGCGGCGTCGAGGGAGAGCCCGCCGAGGCGTAGCGACAGTTCCCCATCGGCCGTCGGTCCGGTGATCTGGCGGTTGCGCACGCCGCTGGCGCCGGCAAGGGCGCTGGCCCCGGCGCAAAGGGCGCGCGCCAAGCGGCACTCGTCTGTTTCGGGCAGGGCATTGAGGGCGTTGAGATGGGCGGCGATGCGCAACAGGTGGGCGTCGCCGTCGCCGTGCCAAGCGGGATAGGGCCCCACCCGTGCGGCGAGCTGCGCGGAGGCGTCGAGCGCCGCCGCGGCGACCAGGCTGTGGAGCGTCAGCGCCCGTTCGCGTCCGGCTGCCGAGTCATAGGCAAGGCCTTCGGCAACGAGACGCTCTGCAAGGCCCGCGAGGGTTAGGGCCAGCGGCCGGTGATCGCGGCGCAGATAAGCCCCCTCGGGCGTGGCGCTGAACCCGGCGGAGGCGGCGACGTCGAGGGCGACGACGGCCAGGCGAACCGTGTCCGCGAGGTCCTGCGCCGTCGCGGCGGCGGTGAGGTCGATGGCCATGGCCGGGGCGGCGCGGGCGAGGGTCAGGGCGAAGGCGTCGTTGGCGCCGAAGGCGACGGTGAGGTCGGCGCCGGCCCAGGCGGCGAGGGCGGCGCGGCGGGCGGCC
>CAIXWN010000136.1 GCA_903923135.1 uncultured Caulobacteraceae bacterium
GCTCGGCCTCGTCGCGGGCGTCCGGCGGCGGCAGTTGACCCAGAACCCAAACCGACAGCGCCAGCAGGGGCATGAACAGCGCCCCGGCCGCCGCCGGCATCCAGAACACGCCCACATGGCCGGTGTGGATCAGCCAGGCGCCGACCGATTTGACCACACCGCTGGAGAGGATGAAGCTGGCGCAGAGTATGGCGCCCAGGGCCTCCGACACCCTACGGCCCTCCATATAGCCGAACACCAGGCCCCAGATCATGCCCAGGGGCAGGCCGTTGACGAACAGGCAGGCGATGTTCCACGGCGGCGGGATCAGGGCGAAGGCGACCAGGGCCAGCCAGGCGACGCCGATCAGACCGAGGATCGCCCCGCCCCGCCGCGCCGGGCGGATCTCGGAGATCACCTTGACCCCGATGAGCTTGGAGAGGGCGTAGCCGGCCACCTGGGCCAGGACCAGGGCGATCTTGTAGTCGAGAACGAAATGCCAGCCGGGCACGTCCACGAAGGTCGCCGCCGAGAATGGCTTGCGGAAGGCGTACATGGAGAAATAGGCGAAGAACCCCGCCAGGCCGGCGACGGCGGTGAAGGCGACGGGGTGGGCCCTCGCCAGGGCCCGCTGCAACCTGGAGGCCAAACCGGTGTCCTTCCCGCCGGGTCCCAGGCAGAGGGCGGGACCGGATCGCCTTGAACCGAGACAAGGTCTGACGCGTATAGAGAGCGAAGACAACAGGTTTGTGACAGTTTCATAAACCGGAAAGGTCCGGTCTGGCGGTCCGATCCGGGCCCGAAATCTCTTCATCAAGCTGAGATCATTGTGTCACCGAAGGTTCACACGGGTCTCTTATGGTCTTCGTGCGCCGGGGGATTCGTCCCGGCGTGACCTACGTCAGGGACCGTGAGCACGGGCACGGGGGAAGGTCTCCCCCCAGCCTGGCCGTGGTCGCCGTGGCGGCTTCACGGGGAATAGACCTTGAAATCCAGATATCTGTTGACGTGCGCCGCCGCCGCCCTTCTGAGCGGGTCCGGGTTCGCCGGAGTGGCCTTCGCCGCTGAAGAAGCCGCCTCGCCGGGGACGGCGGTCGAAGAGATCGTCGTCACCGCGACGCGCCGCAACGAGAGCGTCCAGAACGTCGCCCAGACCGTCCAGGCCTTCGGCGACACCCAGCTCAAGCAGCTCAACGTCACCAATCTGAACAGCCTGCTGCAATACACCCCGAACGTCACCTTCGCGAACAACGGCCCCGGCCAGGGCAACATCTACATGCGCGGCCTCTCCGCCGGCTTCGCGGGCAACCAGTCCAGCGCCACCATCGCGCCGTTCCCGAACGTCGCCCTCTACCTCGACGACATGTCGATGCAGTTCCCCTCGCGCAACGTCGATGTCTACGCCGCCGACCTGCAGCGGGTCGAGGTGCTGGAGGGCCCCCAGGGCACCCTGTTCGGCGGCGGCGCCGAGGCCGGCGCCCTTCGCTACATCACCAACAAGCCCAAGCTGAACACCTTCGAGGCCAGCGCAGAGGCCGCCTACGGCTTCACCTCGCACGGCTCGGAGAACCACAACGGCAAGTTCGTGATCAACGTCCCGCTGATCAAGGACCGGCTGGCGCTGCGCGCGGTGTTCTATGATGATCACCAGGGCGGCTACATCGACAATGTGGCGAGCAACTTCACCCGGTCGAACTCCGACCTCGGGAACTTCTACTTCGGCATCAAGCCCGGCCTGAACGGACTTTGCCCCAACGGCCTGCCGCAGACCAACCCGGGCAACGGCGGCTACTGCGCCCTGCCGTCCAACCGGGCCCCGGCGGCCAACAACGGCGCGGTCGCCGCCAACAACCAGAACCCCACCACCTACCAGGGCGTCCGCGCCGAGGCGCTTTTCAAGATCAACGAAGACTGGAACGTACTGATCACCCAGAGCTTCCAGAACCTCGACGCCCAGGGGACCGGCGCCTCGGAGCCCTTCGGATCGGAATTCCAGAAGCTCGCCCCCCTGCAAGAGACCTCGTTCTCGCCCGCCTACGACAAGGACAACTGGGAGAGCACGGCCTGGACCGTCAACGGCGCGGCCGGCCCGCTGAAGCTGGTCTACACCGGCGGTTACATGGTCCGGCACATCCACCAGCAGGCGGACTACACCAACTACTCGCGCAGCGCCGGGGGCATGTACTACGAATGCACCGGCGCCGGCACGGGCTTCGGGGTGAACGCGACGCCGCAGTGCTACTCGCCCATCGGATACTGGAACGACACGGTGAAGAACACGCACTTCACCCAGGAATTCCGCGTGAGCACGCCGGACACCTGGCGTCTGCGGGCCATCGGCGGGGTTTTCTATGAAAATTTCCGCATCTACGACAACATGAACTTCAACTATAAGACCCTGCCGTCCTGCACCACGGCCAACTACGCCCTCTATCAGCAGGACCCGAACAACGTCTGCGTCGGCAATGTGGCCCCGGCGCCGGGAACCTTTGCCAACGATCCCAGCGTACGCGGCGACGCCACCGCCTTCGGCGAGGACACCCAGCGCGGCTACGACCAGGAAGCGGCGTTCCTCTCGGTGGATTTCGACGTCATTCCCCACGTGCTGACGATCACCGGCGGCACCCGCTACTTCCAGTACAACGAGTTCGAGATCGGCTCGCAGTACGGCACCAACACCTCCTGTCTGGGTGTCCCGAACCAGCCGACCGGCTGCGTCACCGACACCGTCAACATCGATTCACACCACGACAAGGTCACCTATCAGGGATTCAAGAGCCGTGCGGGCGTCAACTGGCACATCAACGACGGGACCCTGGCGTACTTCCTGTGGTCACAGGGCTTCCGTCCCGGCGCCTTCAACCGCAGCTTCAACCAGGTGGCGCCCCTACTGGTGACCGCGGGTGGATCGCCCGTTCCCATCGGAACGCCCAGCGTGGCGGGGGACACCCAGGTCAAACAGTATCAGAAGCCCAACAGCTACGCCCCCGACTCCCTGACCAACCTCGAGATCGGCTTCAAGACCGCCCTGTTCGACCACCGGCTGCTGGTCAACCTGTCGGCCTATTACATGGACTGGGACAACGTCCAGCTGCTGTTCTTCAACCCGGCGGCGGGCCTGGGCAACACCACCTTCGGCGTCAACGGCCCCAGCTACAATGTGAAGGGCGTCGAGGCCCAGGTGATCGCGCGGCCCCTGCCAGGCCTGACCGTCCAGGGCTCGGCGACCTATAACCACGAGGTCCAGTCCGGATCGCCCTGCCTGCACGCCAACCTGCGAGACAATTCCTGCATCACCGCGGTGTACAGCAAGGCGCTGCAGCAAAACGTGGCGTTCCAGAACCCCTTCGGGGCCACCGGCACCACGCCGGCGTTCGCGCCGCCGTTCCAGGGCAACATCCGGGTCCGCTACGAGTGGACGGTGGGCGAATACAAGCCCTACGCCTCGGTCAGCGCCCAGTATACGGACGGCATGTACAACCAGCCCGCGACCTACACCTCCGGCGACGGAGTGGTGATCCCAGGCACGACCCTGCTGCGCTACTATCAGCCGTCCTACGCCACCGCCGACATCGCCCTGGGCGTGGCCAAGGGCAATTGGTTCGCCGAGGTCTACTCGAACAACCTGTTCGACAGTCACGCCAGCGTGTTCACCTCTTCGGCGCAGTTCATCAAGACCACCGTGCCGCTGCGCCCGCGCATCGTCATGCTGAAGGTCGGCGCCAGCTTCTGACCTTGACCGGATAGCGTCCGGCTCCCGCGAGCCGACTGTCGGACAGAGCCCCGTTCCGCCGCATGTGGCGGGGCGGGGTTTTTTTCTGCTCGGGCGGACGGGGCGCGCCGACCGGGGCGGGGGGCGCGCTGGCGTTGCTGGAAACACCTGTTCCGATCAGTCGCGGTACCGCTGGACCGCGTCACCGAGCGCGTCGCGCAGCGGCGCCAGCCACGCCTCATAGGGCCGCCAGGCGTCGAGGCCGTCGCGGAAGATGGGCTGGCGAACCTGCTCGGAGCTCGGCGTCCGCACGCTGCGCCGGGTCCGGTGGAACTCGACGCAGGCCGGCTCGAACGGCAGCCGGCAATGGTCGAGAATGCGGCGCACCTGGCCCTCGAGATCGTCCACCACGTCCTCGTGGTTCACCCGCAGGACCTTGCCGGGCAGGACCTCGTCCCAGTGCGTCATGAGCTCGAGGTAGGTGCGGTAGTAGCGGGCCACATCCTCGACGCTGTAGGCGAACTCCTGGCCCTGAGCGAACAGCTGTTTGAGGATGCTGAAGCCACAGCTCATCGGCTCGCGGCGCGCGTCGATCACCGTCGCCTGCGGCAGCATCAGGTGGATCAGGCCGATGTGGCGGAAGTTGTTGGGCATCTTGTCGATGAAATACGGCCGGCCGGTGCGGTGGACGGCGGTGTCGGCGAGATAGCGGGCGCCCAGCCGAGCGACGTCTTCCGCCTTCAGGTCGGCCAGGACGCCCGGATAGCGGGGGTTGTCGAGATCGGGGTCGCGACCCTGCAGCTCCAGCACGATCGCCTGCACGTCGGACAGCTCCTGGGTGCCCTCGACCTGCGAATGTGACGCGAGGATCTGTTCGATCAGGGTCGAACCGGATCTGGGCAGGCCGACCACGAAAATCGGATCAGGGCGCGGATCGCCCCAACCGGCGCGGCGCGCGAAGAAGGCGGGAGTGCAGACAGCCTTCTGCAGCCGGGTGTTGGTCTCCAGGATCTCCGGACGATACCGGCTCTCCTCGCGCTTGAGGGCGTTGCCGCGGGCGTAGAAGGCCCAGGATTCCCCGATCTCGCCGCGATCCTCGAACGCCTTGCCGAGCGCGAAGCAGAGATGGGCGCGATCATCGGCGGCCACCCCCTCACCGGCCTCGGCGGCGCGCATCCGGGCGATCTCCCCGTCCTCGAAGCGGTAGGTCTTGAGGTTGGCGAGACTCCACCAGGCGTCGCCGAAGTCCGCCCGGAGAGCGGCCGCGGCGCGATAGGCGCTCACCGCCTCGGCGGTCCGCCCCACGGTCTTCAGGGCGTGGCCGAGCCAAAGGCGCAGATCCGCGGCCTGGGGGGCCTCCGACAGCATCGACTCATAGATGCCGATCGCCTCGTCATGCCGGCCCAGACCCACGGCCGCCGCCGCGGCCAGGGCGCGATAGTCCAGGTTGCCCTTGTCGAGCGCCAGCAGCCGCTCCAGCTGTTCGCGGGCGGCGGCGTAGCGGTGGCGGTCGACCAGGCAGTGGGCATACTCCAGGCGCGCCGCCCGATGGTCGGGCGCCAGTTCCAGCATGGCCGCCAGCAGCAGTTCGGCGTCGTCGAGCACGCCGCGGGCCATGCCGATCTTGGCCAGCAGCCGCATCGCCTCCGGGTGGTCGCCGTATCGCAGCAGGAAGGCGCGGATGCGCTGTTCGGCCGGCGCCAGGTCGCCGTCGGCGAAGAGGGCGGTGCAGGCGACCACCTCGCCGGGCAGGCCCGCCAGGGTGGCGACATGCGCCGCCGCCGTCGCCGCGTTGGCGCCGTCGCCGGTCAGCCGGTAGAGGCCCTCGAGCATCTTCCAGGCCATGGGCAGGGCCGGATTGATGTTCACCGCCCGCAACAGCGAGCCGATGGCCCGTGGCGCGTCGCGCATCGCCACGAAGCAGAGCCCGCGCTCCTGGTGGAGAAGACTGTACCTCGGCTGCAGGGTCTCCAGCCGCGCCAGGCTCTCCATCGCCTCGTCGAGACGCAGCAGGTGACGCAGGCTGAACGCCTCGATGAGCCACAGGTCGCGATTGGCCGGCCAGTCGGCCAGCATCGCCCTGGCCCCGGCCACCGCGGCCTCGTGCTGTCCCTCGCCCTGCAGGCGGCGGAGCCGGAGAACCCCGGCCTCGACAGGGGAGATTTCAGCGGTGGCGGCGAGCCCGATCATCGTCGCTGCATAGCATGAAACCGGCCGGCGCGCCGCGCGCCGGTGGGGGGCGATCGCCGCAAGCCGTTGCCTGTTTTCCGGCGGCGGGCGTTACCCGGAGCGTTCGGCTGGAGCCATTTCCGAATTGATTGAATCAATCAAATCGGATGAGAAAAGATCTAAACATTTGATTCCAGTGTAAATTTTATCCGACCAGATGTTTCCATCTGGTCGGATTTCGCTCTAGTCGGCCGTCTGTTCCCAGGCGAGGCCATCGGGACTGGACTTCGCCCTGGCCTTCAGCCTGGCGATGATCGCATCGAGGCGGGCCGCGCTGACCGGCGCGCTGAAGGCTGGAAACTCCACCACCGCGACGCTGGATCGCAGCAGCGCAAATCGCCGGATCGCGCCGAAACGATCGGCGCACTCCACCCAGCCCTGGGCCCGCTCGGCGTCGCTGTACATGCCCGCCACGGTTCCGGCGAAGTCATCCAGGGCTACTCTCAGAAGCCTCTGGAGGACGTCAGGCTCATACCCCTCGAACACGCCGACGAAGTCGTCGCCGCCGAGATGTCCAAGAAAGGCGCTGTCGTCGGTGGGGAACTGGCGACGCATGGCCTCGACGAACAGCACGATGGCGCGGTCGCCCTGACGGAAGCCCTTGTAGTCGTTGAACGGCTTGAAATTGTCGAAGTCGAAATAGCAGAGAAAGATGGGCGAGGCGGAGTTCGGGCTGTCGGTCACGACCGCGGCGATGCGGGCCGCCACGAGGGTGTTGCCCGGCAGGCGCGTGAGCGGGTTGCGGTCCAGCGCCTCGGCGAGATAGCGGGCGTTGGCCATGGTCAGCAGGGCGTCGGCCGCCAGCAGCCCCATGTACTGGCCGCCCTCCGTGACGATCACCCCGGGCGCGCCCGGGTGGGCCATGAACACATCCAGGACTTCCGGGACCGTCCGGGCCGTATCGGCGCAGGGGCAGACGGTGACGAACCGCTGCAGGGTGTGATCCTGGCCCTCGTTGCGCAACAGGTCCCGCCCATATCGGTTGTAGACAAAGGGGCGAAGCGCCGCCTGGGAGATGGTGCCGCGAGGTTCCCCCGAGGCGTCCACCACGACGAAGAGATTGGTTTCCGAAAAGGCGCGGAAGAGCTCGAACACCGCGTCGATGGGCGAGGTATCCAGAACCGAGGTCACCCGGGTCATGGCCGTGGTGATCGTGCTGTCCCTGCCAAACTCGCGCTCGTTTTTCCGCCGCGCCTGAGAATCCGCGTCGGCCGCGTGGGCATAGGCCGTCCGCAACCCGGCGGGATCCGTCTGGGGCTCGGCGACGAACCAGCCCTGCACCAGATCGCAACCCACGTCGCGGCAGGCGCCGAATTCCGCACCGTTCTCGACGCCCTCGGCGACCACGCGCACCCCCAGAAGATGGGCCAGGCGGCACAGGCTGCCCAGGAACAGCTTCTTGCGGGCCGAGTCGTCGATGCCCGAAATGAAGTAGCGGTCGATCTTTATGTAGTCGACCGACTGATCGTAGAGCAGCTTCAGTTCTGAATGCCCCTGTCCGAAGTCGTCCGCCGCGAAACGCACGCCCTTCGAGCGCAGGCGATGAATGGCGCCGCCCAGGTGAGGGGCCGTGAAGCGCTCGTAGCGTTCGGAGATCTCCACGCAGAGAGTCGAGGCCGGCAGCCCCGCGGCGGTGACCCGCGTGAGGCTCCGCTCAAGCACCTGACCGCCGGCGTCAGCAAGGGCCCGGCCGTCGATGTTCACGAACAGGCGCACATCCCCGACGCGCTCGGTGAGCGGACTGGCCCTGAACGCCGCGATCGCCTTGCGCTGGAGAAGGTCCTCGAGCTCCTGGATGAGCCCGGCCTCCTCATAGCCATCCAGCAAGGCGAAGGGCGTCTCGAAGCCGAGAAGCTCATGTCCGCGCAGGAGCGCCTCGACACCATGCACCACGCCGGTGTGGACATCGACGATGGGTTGCAGGGCGCAGATCAGCGCCTGGTCGGCCGTGGCCAGCAACTCCAGGGGCCTGTCGCGGCCCGGGGCGGAAACCACCGGCGCCGCGGGCGCGGATCCATCCCCCCGCCTCAACGCGGCGCCCGATCATGCGGCGAAGCGGCCATGAATCTGCCCCCTGATCTTGGTGGACGGAAGACAAAGCGCAGACGCCGTCACCGCCCAGGCCGACCGGACGCTGCCACGCGGCCGTCCGCGCGCATCGCCCGTCAGGGGTCGCTTCAGCATTCTGTTCAAATTCAGGACCCCGCCATTTTACCACGGCGGCCCCGATGCACAATCGGCATCACCGCGAAGGACGGGGAATCTTCGACCGATCGACCGCGGCGCGCGATCGGCGCCCATGGACGACGCCCGCCCGAACCACTAGCGTCCGACCCAAGACGTCCGGGACCAGGGGAAACAGGGCATGACACACGACATCGTCATTCGCGGCGGGCTGATCGTCGACGGGACCGGCGGCGAGCCGTTCACCGGGGACGTCGCCATCGACGGCGGGATCATCACCCAGGTCGGCGGGACGGCCGGCCCGGCGCGCGAGGTGATCGAGGCGGCTGGGCTGACCGTCAGCCCCGGCTTCGTCGACATCCACACCCACCTGGACGCCCAGATCGGCTGGGACCCGCTGCTGACCCCGGTGAGCTGGCACGGCGTGACCACGGTGCTGATGGGTAACTGCGGCGTCACCTTCGCCCCCTGCCGGCCTCAGGACCGCGAGACCCTGGCCGGCATGATGGAGACGGTGGAGGACATCCCGCGCACGGCCATCCTCTCCGATCTGCCGTGGACCTGGGAAAGTTACGGCGGCTATCTCGACGCCATCGAGAAGATGAACCCGGCGATCAATGTGGCCGGCATGGTCGGTCACAGCGCCGTCCGCTACTACGTCATGGGCGAGCGCTCGGTGGCCGAACCGGCCAGCGAGGACGAGAAGCGCCAGATCGCCGCCCTCGTCGCCCGATCGATCGACGAGGGCGCGGTGGGGTTCTCCAGCAACCGCTTCCCCGGCCACGTCATGCCGGACGGCCGCTCCATCCCCGGCACCTTCGCCGCACATGACGAGGTGCTGCAGATCGCCCGCGAGGTCGGCGCGCGCGGCGGAGTGATGCAGAACGTGCTGGACTTCACCCGCGAGGACATGGGCAACGCCCAGCTGATCCGCGACGAGGCCGCCGCCGCCGGCGGGCGAATCCTGTTCAGCTACACCATCGGCGCCTCCGACGCCGCCGGCCGGCGGGCGACGGACTTCATGAACGGCCTGAGGGCCGAGGGGGGCGACATCACCGCCGTCTCGGTGCCGCGCGGCACGGGCTTCACCTTCGGCCTGCAGGCAAGGATTCCGGCCTACAATATCTGGGCCCAGCGGCGGTTCTTCGGCCCGGCCTGGGAAGCCCTGGCGGCGCAACCCTTCGCCGAGCGCCTGGCGACGATCGGCGACCCTGCGGCGCGCGCGGCCCTGGTGGCGGAGGCGAAGGCCGCCAATATGGAAAAACTGCCCTGGGTGGGGGCCTGCTACTGGCTGGGCGCCACGTCGACGCCCGACTATCTGGTCCCCACCAACCGCACCCTGGCGGCCATGGCCGAGGCGGGCGGCGAGCACTGGTCCGAGACCTTCCTGCGCCTGACCCTGGAATCGGCTGGCAAGGGGCTGTTCAACTGGCGGATGTTCAGCCGCAACCTGCCGGCCCTGAAGGACTGGCTCGGCCACGACCATGTCATTCCCGGCCTCAGCGACGCCGGCGCCCACGTCTCCCAGGTGATGGACAGCGGCGTGACCAGCTTCGTGCTCTCCCACTGGGTGAGGACCGAGAAGCTCTACAGCCTCGCCGAAGGCGTCCGGCGCCTGACCTCGGCCCCGGCGCGGGTGATCGGGCTGAAGGACCGCGGAACGCTGAAGCCCGGCCTGCGCGCCGACGTCAACGTCTTCGACCTTGAGCGCGTCGGCGAGCAGTACCCAGAACTGGTGCACGACTTCCCGGGCGGCGCGCCGCGCTACATCCAGCGTTCCACCGGCTATGTGGCGACCCTGGTCAACGGCGAGGTGACGTTCCGCGACGGGGCGCACACCGGGGCCCGGGCCGGGCGGGTGCTGCGGCACGCGGCCTGAAGCCCGCACCGACCGGCGGGAGACCAGGACGAAGGCGATGGCGCAAGGACAGACCGGCTCGCGGGACCAGGCGTTGCGGCGGATCCTTGACCGCGTCACCGCCCTCGGCCTGAACGACAATCTGCTCGACCTGGAAACCCAGGGCTACACCATCGTGCCGGGGGTGCTTTCGGCCTCGCGCATCGAGCGGGCGAAGGCGGCGATCCTGCGGCGCGTGGAGCGGACGACCAGCCGGCGGATCGATCCCCTGACCGCCACCGCCGACGACTTCGCGGGAATGCAGTACATTCCCTATCTTCTCTACGACGATGAGGTGTTCGAGGAGATCCTGATGGAGCCGGCGCCCCTGGCTCTCATCACCTGGCTGCTGGGCGAGAGCTGCCTGCTCTCCAGTCTCGGCTGCCACTTCCGCGGGCCGGGCGGGACGCCGCTGATGGTCCACTCGGACAACGGCAATGGCATGCCGGCGCCGTTCTCGCCGATCTCCATGGTGGCCAACGTCAACTACGCCCTGACCCCCTACAGCCGCGAGGCCGGAGCCCTGGCGATGATCCCGGGCAGCCACCGGCTGCTGCGCCAGCCCGCCGCGCACGAGAATTTCCGGCGGCCCGACGCAGACGGCGGCGAATGGAAAGATCCTCCCGGCGCCGTGCCGATGGACATCCAGCCGGGCGACGCGGTGATCTGGCACGGCAACACCTGGCACGGCGGCTACCGGCGCGAGCTGCCCGGCGTGCGCATGAACCTTTCGGCCTACTTCAGCCGCCAGCACATCCAGACCCAGGAGCGTCACGGCGATCCCGCCCACGCCGGGGTGCTGGCCCGCCACGCCAACGATCCGCGGTTCGCCGTTCTGCTGGGCGCCCGCCAGCCCTATGGCTGGCGCGAGGAGGGCCCCGACTATGCCATCATGGGTCAGAACCCGCGCGGACTCTACGACTGACCCCACTCCAGGAAAGGCCCCACGCCATGAGCGCCATCGACACCGGAACATCCGACCTGCTCGCCGACCTCGACGAAGGCGTTCTGACCCTGACGCTCAACCGGCCGGAGGCGCGCAACGCCATGAGCGGGCCGATGACCGCCGCCCTTGCCCAGCAGCTGGCCTGGGCCGAGTTGGAGGCGGCGGTGAAGTGCGTGGTGCTCACCGGGGCCGGCCGCGGCTTCTGCGCCGGCGGCGACGTCAAGGGCATGGCCAGCCGCGGCGACGGCACGGTGGGCGACAACACCATCGACGGCGCCATCCACCGCCAGAGGGTCAATCAGCGCGCCACCGCCGGCAAGCTGTTCAGGATGCCCAAGCCCACCCTTGCCGCCCTGCCCGGCGCCGCGGCGGGCGCGGGCCTGAGCCTCGCCCTCGCCTGCGACCTGCGGATCATGGCGGCCGAGGCGATCATGACCACCGCCTTCGCCCGAGTCGGCTTTTCCGGTGACTACGGCGGCACCTATTTCCTCACCCAGCTGGTCGGTTCGGCCAAGGCGCGTGAGCTCTATTACCTGTCCGGCCGGGTGACGGCCGAGGAGGCCCTGCGGCTGGGCCTGACCAACTGGGTCTGTCCGAGCGACGAACTGGCCCTGAAGACCCGCGAGATCGCCCTGGGCCTCGCGCGCGGTCCGACGGTGGCCTTCCGCTACATGAAGGAGAACCTCAACCGGGCGATGGGCGGCGATGTGGACGACTGCCTGGACCTGGAGGCCACCCATCATGTCCACTGCGGCCAGACCGCCGACCACCGCGAAGCGGCCAGGGCCTTCGTGGAAAAGCGCGAGCCAGTTTTCACGGGTCGGTAGGCGGGGTCCCGGGGAGTCGGAGGCGGTCCGGCGAGCCCGTCATGACGCCGCGACCGCCGGGGAGGCGAACGCCGAAACGCTCCCCTCTCGCGAGAGAAGGGAGCGCGGTCGGCCTGCCGGTCGAAGGCAAGTGTCAGGCGGAGGCCGGCGCAAGATGCGAGGCGCGACGACGGAGCAGACCACCCACGCCGCCGATGCCGATCAGCATCATCGCCCAGGTGGCTGGCTCGGGCACGCCGGCGCGAAACGAACCGTCGGAAACCCCGGCGAAGCTGTTGAGCGACGATCCCGGCGTGGCGCTCAGGTTCGGGATCACCGACGTCAGGGCGAGGCTGAACCCGCGGGGGGCGCCGGTAAGCGTTTCGAAGTCCGAGGTGTAGGTGACGAGGCCGCCGGTCAGCGTCGAATTCTGGAACGAGATCGTGCCGCCGCCGTCCGGGCCGACGAGGTTGGCGCCGCTGAACACGCCACTGAGCAGGTTGGCCCCGGTCAGGTAGGTCGTTGCGCCCAGCACCAGCGGCGCCGCGCCCGAATAGATGAAGCTGAACGTCCCGTTGACGTTGTCCTGGTTGAGATTGCCTGCGCCCGACAGCGTCGCAGCTTGGCTTGACGTTGCGGTCAGGGTGAACACCGCGTCAAGACCGTGCAGCGAACTGACGCCCGGATTGAGGAAGCTGAAGTAGACATTGGCGGACGCGCCGGCGCCCGTGGTGGCCAGGGCGCCGCCGGTTGGCCCGGTAGAGGTCCAGGCCAGATTGGCGTCGCTGGTTGTGGGACTGAAATCGGCGAAGGTGAGGGCGTTGGCCGAGGCTGCGGCGCACAGGCCGACAGCAAGGCCGAGCGCCAGGGTGGCGAGGGAACGGCGTGACATGGGGGGACTCTCCAAGGATTGGGTTACGCCGACGAGGTGACGGTGGCGTTTATCGCGATGCGGTCGGTTTTCGGCTTGGGTCCAGGCGATCTTGACGGAAGATGTCTGGTATTGGGCGTCAATATGGCGCCCGCGATGGATAACCATCGCCCTGACGAATTGTTCCGAAACGATCCCTGAAATGCGCTGGGCGGCGATCCGTAAGCCGAGGGCTGCGATTTCCAAGAGCCAAAACCGGCATTCGCGGTGGCGCCGGGCTACAATCGGCAAGGTCCGATGCTGACGGTCAGTTCCAACAGTTCGGCATGATCTATCTGCTATTGACGGCACGACTCGCTGTTTTCATTTCTTTCCCATGGCGTGGAGTCACCGATGATACGTAGGATCACCGATGGGGCGCTGGGGCTGGACCTCTGGCTGCAACGGCGGCTTGGCCGCCCCTATCGCGCCATCCTCAGCGTCGGCCTGACCATCGAGATCGTGCGTCGCCTGGCGGAACTGCCGGATCACCTGCGCGAGGCCCAGACCCTGATCGGCGCCGCCGCCCTGGTGGCGATGAACCTGGCCCTGCTGATCAACCAGCTGGGCGAGATGTCGCTGCGCCGCGAGGCGCGACATGCCCGCAGGTCAGGCGCGGATCAGGCCTGACCCCGCCGCAGGGCGCGGCCGGGGCGCTCGCCGGTGGACCGCCCGCCCCTCCACACGCAGCGCCCGTTGGTCCACACCTGATCGATCCCGGCGGCCGGCTGCGCCGGCCGGGCGTAGTCGCCGACATCGGCGATGGCGGCCGGATCGAACAGCACCAGATCGGCCCAGGCGCCCGGCCGCAGCACGCCACGGTCGGTCAGGCCGAAGCGGCCGGCGGTGAGCGAGGTCATCCTGCGCACCGCCTCCTCGAGGGGAAACAGCCCCACATCCCGGGAATAGTGGCCCAGAACCCGGGGAAAGGTTCCCCAGGCGCGCGGATGGGGGTGCGGCTCGCCGACGATGCCGTCGGAACCGATCATGGTGTGCTCATAGGCCAGGATTCGGCGCACGTCGGCCTCGTCCATGTCGAAATAGACCGCCCCCCCGGGCGCCAGGCGCTCGGCGGCCTCCTGGCGCGTGCAGCCGAACTCGCGGGCGAGGTCGTCGAGATCGCGTCCCGCCGCCTCCGGCATCGGCTCGGAGCGGGTGACGATGACCCGGGCGCTGTTGTCCACCCTGCCCGGCTGCAGGAAGGTCGAGCCGGCGGTGTAGGGATAGGCGTCCAGCCACACCGTCTGGTCGCGCCGCGCGTCGTCGATCAGCGCCAGGGTCTCCGTCGACCGGCCGTGATTGGCCCGGCCGGCGCACTTGTGGTGCGAGACGATCACCGCGACACCTGCCCCGCGGCCGATGGCGAAGGTCTCGGCCAGGGAGTCGGCGACGCCATCGGTCTCGTCGCGCATGTGGGTCACATAGACCCCGCCGAAAGGGGTCAGGACGCGACTGAGCTCGATCACTTCGGTGGTGGGAGCGGCGTGGGCGGGCGGATAGAACAGGCCGGTGGACAGTCCGATGGCCCCGTCCTGCATCGCCTGGCGCAGCAGGGCGGCCATGGCGGCGATCTCGGCGTCGGTCGCCGGACGGTCGAAGCTGTCCATGGTCTGGTGGCGCAGGGCTGAGTGGCCGACCAGACAGACGCTGTTGACCGCCGCCGGGGCGGCGTCGAGGGCGGCGAAATAGTCGGCGAAGCTCTCGAACACATAGCGGCCGTTGCCGGTGAGAGCGTCCAGCGGGGCCGGCGGCCGGCCGCGGCCGGCCGACATCGGCGCCAGGCTGAAGCCGCAGTTGCCGTTGACCACGGTGGTGACGCCCTGGCTGACCTTGGCCTCCAGCAGGGGATTGCGCAGCAGCGGCAGGTCGTCATGACAGTGGGCGTCGATGAAGCCCGGCGCCAGGGCCAGGCCCGAGCCGTCGATCTCCATTGTCCCGCTCGCGCCGGCCAGATCGCCCAGGGCGACGATGCGGTCGCCGTCCACCGCCAGATCGCCGTCCCGCCCCGGGGCTCCGGTCCCGTCGATCAGGGTCACGGCCCTGAAGATCACGTCATGGCGACTCATGCCGGTGGCTCTCCCTGCGACTCGCGCCGCCAGATGGCGCCCGCAGGGCCACCCGGGCAAGAGCCAAACGGCGGATGGCCGGCGGATCGGGAGTGTGTTAAATCACCCACCCGAGGTCGTCGCCCTGGGAGGTCCTGATGAAGCGTCGATTCTATTCCGCCGTGCTCGAGCGTGACGACAACGGCTGTTTCGGCCTGTGGTTTCCCGACTTCCCCGGAGCCGTCGCCGCCAGCCAGTCGCAGGAAGCGGTGATGGCCAAGGGCCAGGACGTTCTGGAACGGGCGATGCAGGCCCTTGCTGAACAGGACATCGCCCTGCCCGCCCCCTCACCGGTGGAAGCCGTGGAGATTCCCCCCGACTGCGCCTTCGTCGCCTTCCTGGCGGTGGGCGCCACCCCGCCCGATCCCTCCGAGCGGGTGAACGTCTATCTGCCGCGCAGCGTCATCGAGCGGGTCGATCGCACGGCCTCGGCCTGGGGCATGACCCGATCCAGCCTGTTCGGTCTGGCGGTGACCCGGCTGATGGCCAGTTTCGCTGAAACGCCGGCCGCCCCGGTCGAATCGGCCAGACGGCGGCGGTGAGGACCGTTCGGACCGCCGACCAAGGAAAAGGGGCGGAGCCTTGCGGCTCCGCCCCTCTCAGTATCGGGTAGCGATCGGTTAAGCGTGGACTAGAAGTCCATGTCGCCCATGCCGCCCATGCCGCCGCCGGGCATGCCGCCGCCGCCGCCGCCGCCCGCGTTCTTCTTCGGGGCTTCGACGATGGCCGCTTCGGTGGTGATCATCAGGCCGGCCACCGAGGCGGCGTCCTGAAGGGCCGTGCGGACAACCTTGGCCGGGTCGATGATGCCGGCCGCGATCATGTCGACATACTCTTCCGACTGGGCGTTGAAGCCGAAGGTCGCCGAGCCGTTCTCCATGACCTTGCCAACCACGATCGAGCCTTCGACGCCGGCGTTCTCGGCAATCTGACGGATCGGGGCCTGCAGGGCGCGACGGACGATGGCGATGCCGGCGTCCTGATCGGCGTTTTCGCCCTTCAGGCCGTCGAGCACGCGGGAGGCCTTGAGCAGGGCCACGCCGCCGCCGGGGACGATGCCTTCTTCCACGGCCGCGCGGGTCGCGTTGAGGGCGTCATCGACGCGGTCCTTCTTTTCCTTCACTTCCACTTCGGTCGAACCGCCGACGCGGACAACCGCAACGCCGCCGGCCAGCTTGGCCAGACGTTCCTGCAGCTTTTCCTTGTCGTAGTCCGAGGTGGTTTCCTCGATCTGGCGCTTGATCTGGGCGATGCGGGCCTCGATCGTCTCACGCTCGCCAATGCCGTCCACGATGGTGGTGTCGTCCTTGGTGATGGAGACCTTCTTGGCCTTGCCGAGCATGTCGAGGGTGACGTTCTCGAGCTTGATGCCCA
>CAIXWN010000137.1 GCA_903923135.1 uncultured Caulobacteraceae bacterium
CGCCTCGCCGTCGAAGCCGATCTGCCGCAGCTGAAGGCGCTGATGGCCCTGGCCATCGATGAGCTGCAGAAGGGCTTCCTTGACGCGGCCCAGATCGCCGCCAGCCGCGCGGTGATGGGCCTCGACACCCAGCTTGTCGCCGACCGCACCTATTTCCTGGTCGAGGAGGATGGCGCCCTGGCCGGCTGCGGCGGCTGGAGCCGCCGAGCCACGCTCTACGGCGGCGACCACAGCACCGCCCTTCGCGACGCCGCTCTCCTCGACCCGGCCGTGGACGCCGCCCGCGTGCGGGCGATGTACACCCATCCCGCCTTCGCCCGCCGCGGCGTCGGCCGACTGATCCTGCGGCTCTGCGAAGCGGCCGCCGGGGCCGAAGGCTACGGCCGCGTGCAGCTCATGGCCACCCTGTCCGGCGAGCCCCTGTACCGCGCCTGCGGCTACCAGGTGATCGAGCAAACGGCCGCCGCGCCGGTGAACGGCGTGGTCGTGCCCCTGATCCTGATGGGCAAGCCGATCGGCGGGGCCTGACCGTCATGCCCCTGTCGCCATCCGGTTTGAACGCCGCCGTCGACCGGGCGGCGGGACTGCTCGCGGTGGACGCCGCCGCCGCCGAGCGCGAGGCCCGCGTGGTGCTCGGACAGGCGCCGGGTGATCCCCGGGCCCGCCTGATCCTGGCCTCCGCCCGGCGCCGCCAGGGCGACGCCCGCGGCGCCCTGGCCCTGCTCGCACCCCTCGCCGAGGCTTTCCCCCGGGCCGCCCAGACCCGCTACGAGCTGGGCGTCGTCCGCGCCGCCCTGGGCGACGGACCTGGGGCCGTGGCCGCCCTGCGTCAGGCGACGACGCTCAACCGCGACCTGGCCGAGGCCTGGCGCGCTCTGGGGGATCAGCTGTTCCTGGCCGGCGACGGCCCCGGCGCCGAGGCGGCCTTCGCCGAGCACGCCCGCGCGGCGATCAGCGAACCGGCCCTGCGTCCCGCGGCGGACGCGGTGTTCGCCGGAGATCTGGCCACAGCCGAGCGCCTGCTGACGGCGCACATCCAGTCGGCGGGGCCCCGGCCCGTGGCGCTCAATCTTCTCGCCCAGGTCCTCATCCGCCAGGGCCGCGACGGCGACGCCGAGCCCCTGCTGCGGCGCGCCCTTGAGCTCGATCCGGCGTTCGACGGCGCGCGCTTCAACCTCGCCCTGCTGCTCTTCGGTCAGCAGCGGGCGGCCGAGGCCGTGGAGCGGCTTGAGCCCCTGCTTGCCGCCACTCCGGCGTCCGCGCCTTACCGCAACCTGATGGCCGCCTCGCTCAGTCTGGTGGGAGCCTACGACCGGGCGATCGGCCTCTATGAGGGGCTGCTCGCGGAGATTCCCCTCCAGCCTAAGATCTGGCTCAACTACGGTCAGGTGCTGCGCACGGTCGGCCGACGGCAGGAGGCGGTGGCCGCCTTCCGCCGGGCCATCGCCCTGGCCCCCAATCTGGGCGAGGCCTACTGGAGCCTCGCCAATCTCAAGGTGGCGGCGATCTCGCCGGAGGAAGAGTCGGCCATGACCGCCCAGTTGGCCAGGGTCGACCTGGCCGCCGACGACCGGCTTCATCTCCACTACGCCCTGGGCAAGGCGCTCGAGGATCGCGGCGATCCTGCGTCGGCCTTCGCACACTATGCCCAGGGGGCCAGGCTGCGGCGCGAGGCCGTCCCCTACGACGCCGTCGCGGCGCGGGCGATGATGCGCCGCTCGAAGGCCCTGCTCACCCGCGAGTTCTTCGCGCGCCGGGCCGGCGGAGGCTCGCCCTCCGCCGAACCGATCTTCATCGTCGGCCTGCCACGCTCGGGCTCGACCCTGATCGAACAGATCCTCGCCAGCCATTCGGCGGTTGAGGGCACCATGGAGCTGGCCGACATCGCCTACCGGGCCCGCGACATCGCGCGGACGGCCGGCTATCCTGAGGGCCTCGCCGGTCTCGACGACACGGCGCGCCTGGCGCTTGGCCAGAGGTTCCTCGACGATGTCCGGGTGCATCGCCGGCTCGGACGGGCCTTCTTCATCGACAAGATGCCCAACAATTTCCACCATATCGGCCTGATCCAGCTGATCCTGCCGAGGTCCAGGATCATCGACGCCCGCCGGCATCCCCTGGGCGCCTGCTTCTCGGCGTTCAAGCAGCACTTCGCCCAGGGCCAGGCGTTCTCCTACGATCTGGCCGACCTGGGCGCCTACTACCGCGACTATGTAGAGCTGACGGCCCACTTCGACGATGTGCTTCCGGGACGGGTGTGCCGGGTGATCTACGAGGATCTGGTGGAGGATACCGAGGGGCAGATCCGGCGCCTGCTCGATCACTGCGGCCTGCCCTTCGAGCCGGGCTGCCTGAAGTTCTACGAGAACGGCCGGGCGGTGCGAACCGTCAGTTCTGAACAGGTGCGCAGGCCGATTTTCCGGGACGGCCTCGACCAGTGGCGCCGCTTCGAACCGTGGCTGGAGCCGCTGAAGACGGCGCTCGGACCGGCTCTGGAGGGTTGGCGGGGCTAGGCGGCCTGTTTTCGTCGCATCCGGAGGATCTCGGTCACGCCGAACTGCCGGACGATCAGCTCCTGCGCCCGGCCGTCGGGGCCGTAGACGACCTCGGTCTCCGAGGGACGCGACAGGTTGAACAGCCGGCCGCTGGCGTCCATCAGCGGCTGGTTCGGGCCACCGCGCATGCCCTGAATGTGGGTCATCAGATGGCCGTCCTCGACCCAGATGTTCATCTCCGGCATCTCCACGCCCGAGACGATGTCGTAGGCGCCCACATAGCGGTCCAGCTGGTCGGCCGGGATCGGGACCACCGTCTTGGGGGCGGGGAAGAAGTCGTCCCATCCGTGCGCGCGGGCCACGCCGGCGAACACCTCCCAGTAGAAGATCAGGCCGGAATCGGCGTTGGTCATCACCACCGCGCCATTGCCCGTCTCCAGGAACACCATCGATTCGCACTGGTAGCCGTCGTTGGAGCCGCCATGGGCGAAGCGCGGGCCCGATCCGCCCGCCGCCGCGGGGCCGAAGACCTCCCAGCCGAGGCCAAACTCTCCGCCTTGCGAGGTCATCATCTGGGCGGCCAGCGGCCGGCTCAGGATGGCTCCCGGCCGGCCCAGCCAGGCGTCGCGGCAGGCGATCATGAACCGGGCGAAGTCGGTGGGCGTGGTCCACAGGCCGCCCGCCGCCAGTTGCGGCACGCACACCCACTTGCCGGGGATCACCTGGCCGTTCTCGTGACCGACCGCGGCGTTGTCGCGGTAGACCTCGGGCAGGGGATTCTCGAAGGTGGTGCGGGTCATGCCCAGCGGCGTGAACAGGCGCTCTCGGGCCAGGGTGGCGAAATCCTGGCCGGTGGCCTCCTCCAGCATCAGCTGCACCACCAAAGTGCCGCCGCCCGAATAGCGCGACGATGCGCCGGGACGCTTGTTCACCTGCACCGGAGGAGTCTTGGCGGGGGGGCGGCCGTGCAGCACGTCCAGCAGGGTCGGCAGGGCCTCGCCGGGCGGGAAACCGCCAAAACCATGCACGGTGGTGCCGGCCATGTGCGAGAGCAGCCACCGCAGGGTCACCGGCTCGGTGTGGGTGAAGGCGTTCGGCGGAACCCGCCAGGCGCTCAGATAGCCGTTCACGTCGGCGTCCAGATCGAACCGGCCCTCGTCCACGAGCTGCAGGGCGAGGGCGGCGGTGACCGGCTTGCTGATTGACGCGCCCGAATACATCGTCGCGGTGTCCGGCGCGGCGGGCTCGCCGGCCTCGATGACGCCCCAGGCGTCGGCCCAGGCCAGTTCGCCGTTCTCGATCACCGCCACGCTGACCGACGGGCAGGCGTAGTGGGCGAGGCGCTCATCCATGGTCCATCGGATGTCCTGGCCGGCGATGCGCATGGGCGGCGCCAGCGCCGCCTGGACCGCCTCGCTGCGCGGATCGCGTCTGCTCATCCCTGGCCCCCTCGGGTTCGTCGCCGGAAAATATGAACGATGTTCATATAAGCGCATGCAGCAAGTCAAGTCGCCCGGGCGGCGTGCTCAGGGATCGCCGAACTCCGCCCGGCCGTGCGTCACCGCCATCTGGCCGTTGCCGCCCACGACGGCGAACACAGCCGCGGCGGGTTCCGTCGCCGACCGCCCGTGGCGGACGGTGACCGGCGAGCCGGCCGGAACCATGGCCGTGAACCGTCCGGTGAGCCGCCGCAGGCGCGCGGCGGCGCCGCCGCCGCGGCCCCGGGTCACCGCCAGGCCCGCCAGGGCCCACAGGGCCGATCCGTGGACGATGATGTCGGCCAGACCCGCCGCCAGCGCCACCGACCGCTCGGTGTGGATGGGGTTCCAGATGTCCGCGCATTCGCTGTAGCGATGGGCGAAGCCCCGATCGAGAGGGATCGTCGTCTCGGCCCAGTCCTCTCCCGCGTCGGGCGCGACCGCCGGGTCCGGCGGCTCGATCGAATGGTCGTCGCCTTCCACCGCGACGCCGCGATAGATGGCGGTGCTCAGGGTCGTCGAGATCAGTCGGCCGCTGCGGCTGTCGCGCACGTGGATGCGGCTGGTGGACAGGGCCCCGGCCGGCGTGCGCCGCACCGTGACAACCCGCCCCTCGACCCTAACCTTGCGCCCCACCGGCAGGGGGGCGAGAAAGCGGGTGTCCTGGCCTGCGTGCACGCCGCGGCGTCCCTCCTCGTCGGAGAGGCCGAGCAGGGCGTTGCGCCCGCCGATCACCGACTGCCACTCCAGCGACACGCACAGCAGGGGCGAGGCGACGAAACCCGGCGCCGCGTCATCGAGGCTCGCGGCCGACACATCGCCCAGTCCGGCGGCGAACGCCAGGGCGCGCCGAGGGGTCACCTCGAGCACCAGCGGGCGCAGGCTCTCACCGACGACGTCCGAGCGAAGAGGCATCCAAGGCGGCTCCGGTTCAATCCCAGGGATAGGTCCAGGGATAGGCGACTTCCCATATCCGGGCCAGCCGCAACAGGATGTCGTCGCGGTGGCGTCGGGCGGTGATCTGCAGGCCCACCGGCAGCCCATCGGACGTCAGGCCGGCGGGGATCGAGATCGACGGGTTCCAGCAGGCGTTGGCCAGCATGCCGAAGGGCTCGACGCCCGTCTCGCTGATGTCCCGCCCGTCGATCAACTGCGGCGTGGTCAGGTGGGCGTCATAGGGACGGCAGGCGGTGGCCGGCGACATCAGCAGGTCGTGCTCCAGGAAGAACGCCGCCACCTCGTTGTTCAACTGTTCGATCTTCGCCCAGGACTCCTTCAGGTTGACCTCTCCCCGCCGCGCCTGCACCCGCCGGATCATCACCTTCATCTGCTCCGACAGATAGGAGACGCCGTCGGGCAGCACCCCGTCGGCGGTCAGGTCGGCTTCCAGGGTGGCCAGGTTGATCGCGCCCCAGTGCCGGTAGATGTTGGTCGGGTGGAAAACGCCGCCGGTGTTGATCAGGCCCGCCGCCGCGATCAGCCGTTCGGCCGCGCCGCGGGCGATGTCGACGACCTCCGGTTCGACCACCGCATAGCCGCAGTCCGGCGTCCACAGCGCCTTCAGGCCGCCGACGTCCAGCGTCTCGATGATATCCTCGTACCGGTAGGGGACGGCGGGCAGGGACTGCCGGTCCCGGTCGTCCGGACCGGCGGCCACATCGAGATAGCGGGCCTGGTCGCGCACCGTGCGGGTGAGCGCGCCATGCACCGACCAGTTGGCGAAGCCGTTGACCTTGGCGATGCGCGCGTGGCTGGGCTTCAGGCCGATCAGGCTGGTGTAGGCTGCCGGCTGCCGGGTCGAGCCGCCGCCGTCGGTCGCCGTGGCCAGGGGGACGATGCCGCCAGCGACGGCCGAGGAGGACCCGCCGCTGCTGCCCCCCGGGGTCTTCTGCGGGTTCCAAGGGTTGCGGGTGACGCCCCACAGATAGGTCGACGTCGCCCCGTCCATCCCCCACTCGGCGGCGGCGGTCTTGCCGATGGCAATGGCGTCGGCCGCCCGCAGTCTGGCCACATGCGGGCTGTCGGCGGTCTTGGGCGGCGTGTCCTTGAGGAACCAGCTGCCCTGGGTGGTGCGGAACCCGGCGCAGTCCTCCAGATCCTTGACGCCGAAGGGCACGCCGGCCAGGGGGCCGACCCGCTCGCCGCGCGCCACCCGCGCGTCGACCGCCGCCGCCGCCGCCTCTGCGCCCGGTCGGTCCAGCATGACGAAGGCGTTCAGCGTCGGGTTCTTCGCCTCGATGGC
>CAIXWN010000138.1 GCA_903923135.1 uncultured Caulobacteraceae bacterium
GCTCGACGGCTGGCGAGAGGGCGTCGCGGCCCGGGCCGAGGGGAACGCCCTTCTAACCTTCGCGATCGCGTGCGGCTTCGCGGCTCCGCTACTTCGCCAGCTAGGCGCGGACGGCGGCGGCTTCCACTTCCGGGGCAATTCATCGTCCGGGAAGTCGACGCTGTTGGTTGCTGCGGGTTCGACCTGGGGCGGCGATTCCAGGGGCGGCGATCACGGTTTCGGCCACACGTGGCGCGCCACCGCGAACGCGCTTGAGAGCCTCGCCCTGGCGCACAATGACACGCTCTTGTGTCTCGACGAATTCGCCCAAATCGACGCGGCCGAGGCCGGGATCGCGGCCTATGCCCTGGCGAACGGAGAGGGGAAGGCCCGGCTGAAGGCGGACGGATCGCTTAGGTCGGTGGCGAAATGGCTCACGCTCTACCTGTCGAGCGGCGAGATAGGACTCGAGACGCACATGGCCGGCGGCGCACGCCCCGGCCGGGCCGCCGCCGGCCAGGAACTCCGCCTGTTGGACATTTCGGCCGACGCCGGTCGCGAGATGGGCATATGGGAGCATCTGGCGGAGGGTGAGACACCGGCGGCGCGATCCGACGCGGTGAAGAGCGCGGCGAAGGCTCACTATGGCCACGCCGGGCCCGCTTTCCTTGAGCGTCTGGTCGCCGATCCGGCGGCCGTGCAGCTGGCGGCCCGCCTGGTCGCCGCGTTCTGTGCCGATGCCCTGAGGCCCGACGATACGGGCCAAGTCGCGCGGGCGGCGCGCCGGTTCGCGGTGGTGGCCGCCGCCGGGGAAATGGCGGCGCTGTGGGGTGTCGTTCCCTGGCCGGCTGGCGCGGCGGCCCGCGCGATCGGCCTGGTCTTCGATCGGTGGGCGGAGAACTTCGGCCGCTCCGGTGATCGCGAGGCGCGGTCGGTTCTGAAGCGACTACGCGGGGCCATCCAGTCGGAAGCCGCCATGTTCGCGCCGCTGATCGACGGCGACACCACCGACGACGCCGAACCGACCGACGCCGGCCGCGACGGTCAGGCGCGGAGCCTCAAGACCTATGGCTATCGCTGGCGGACCGGTGATGGCGTCAAGTATCTGTTCCACGAGTCGGGCTGGGAATTCGTGCTTAGCGGAGTCAATCCGGCCGACGCCGCGCGGATGGTTCTGAAGGCCGGGTTTCTCGAAACCGATAAAGACCGAACGAAGAAGAGTGTTAAAGTAAAACGCTCGCGCCAAAGGTTCTATTGCGTATCGTCAAGAATACTTGATGATGAGTGAGCCCGCGGCCCTCCTCGATGTGCTCCGGTTGGCCTATCTGGCGCACGCCCCGGACCGGCTGGCGCGGTTCCCGGAAACTTCGGAGCCGGGAACTCCGGGAACTGAAATTGATGAACGAATTCAAACCGGTTCCCGAATTCCCGCAGTTCCCGGCCAAAAACAGGACGGATCGGCTTCGGACGTGAATTGCGATGCTGGCGAGTGGGAAGAGCGGGCCGCCATCCTCGAATATGACGGCGGTCTCGGCCGAGCCGAGGCCGAGCGCCTCGCGTCGGAAGAGCTATCGCCGCCTTAGTGTCCCGGCGCTGGCGTCGAGGCCCTATGCGCGGGCCCGGGCGGTTTGGCGGATGACCATTCGCGGCGTTCGCGAAGGACCATGAGGAGCGCGAGGTTCAGGTTTTCAGTTTCCTGGCGTTGGCGACTCTGGTCGCGATCGACGTAGGCACCGGCTTTCGACATGACCAGTTCCATCGCATCGGCCTTGTGATCCGCCGCCGTGAAGCACGCGGCGAGCGCAGCTCTTGCGATGGTAGCCGCGTCCGACTGATGATCGTCATATTCGAGCGCCTCTAGATGAAGGCAGCTACCGAGCGCGGCGATCGCTTGCTGAACGTCATCATTTTGCAGCCTCGAAGGGACTGCGGCCGGTGGCGGTGCGGCCTGAGCGGGCGTGATGGCCAGCGCAGTGCTTGCGACAAGTACAGTCAGGAAAGCGCGCATCTCATCCTTTCGTTCTCCCGGCGCCGCGCCGCAGCCACTAGGCGGCGACCGGCCGGAGCGACTGAACGTTGGACGCAAGCGGCTTCCCGGTGATGATCGCATCAACCCGCGCGCCCCATGCGGTCAAGGCCGCCTTGCGCTCGGCCCGGTAGTCGTGGCGCTGGTAGACACCGACAAGGCCGCTCTGCGTTCCTGAGATATGGTTGAGCACGCGCTCGATGATGTGCGGCGCGAAGCCCATTCCCGCCAGTCCGGTCGCGGTGGTGCGGCGAAGGTCATGGATGCGCCACGCCGCCAGGGCCTCGGCCTTGGGGCGTTCCTTCAGGCGGTCCGCCTCGATCGCCGCGTCTAGCGCTCGCTTGGTCGCCGAGAATCCGCGAACGGCGCGAAGATCGGCCGGGGTGGTGTCGACGTGTTTGCGGGCTGGGGCTTTGCGCGCCGGGAACACCACCGGGCCGAGGCGCTTGAGGGACTGCAGCACCTCTAGGGCCTGCGGACTGAGGTCGACCTCATGGGCCTTGCCGTTCTTGGAGCGCTCTTTCGGGATGCGCCACGTTGCGGCGTCGAGGTCGATTTCCGCCCACTGCATCCCGGCGACCTCGGCCCGGCGCTGGCCGGTGAGCATCAACAGCTTGAGGATCGGGCCGAAGGGATAGCCGAGGCCGTCCGCGCCTTTCCAGATCGCCCGCAATTCATCGTCGCCGAGGACACGATCGCGCGCCTCGGGTCGCGGTGGGGCCTTCAGGTTCTCGCAGGGCGACGACACGATGAGGTCGCGCTCGATGCACCACCCGAACAGGCCGCGCAACGCGGCATAGGTGGCCCGGCCGACCGCCGGTGACCGCGCCTTGATCTTGTCGATAAGGTCGGCGACGTCGGGCCGGCGGACCTCGGCGATATGCCGGCCTTTCCATGCCGCCGCCGGGCCGTGGCGGAGCAGGCGCGCGGCCTCCGGACCGCTGCGGCGGCCCGCAAGGCAAATCTCGATATAGCGCTCGGCCACGGCCTCGAAGCTGTCCAGGCCGCGCAACTCCGCAAGGCGGGCGGTCTCGGCCAGGCGGTCGGCCTCGGCGCGCTTGGCGGCCCGCTCGGCTTCACGATCGGCGAACGGGTCGCGGCCGAGGTCGACCGCCGCGAGGGAGCGCTTAGCCTCGCTGCGGGCTTGGTCGAGGGTCCAGGGCTTGCCATGCTCGCCGATCTTCACCCGGCGGGTTTGGCTGGGCGAGCCGGCCTCGGCCTTGGCCCGATATTGGATGAAGTAGATCCGCGATCCGGCCGGCGTCACCTTGACGCCGAACCGTGGCAGCTCTGTATCCCAAGCGATCACGTTGCGGTCGCCGATCGCGATACCTTCAACGGCGGTCTTCGTCAGCTTGAGAGTGGCCATGCGCTTACCGGGATCAGGGGTTGAGTCGACGGCTAGTAAGCAGCTGGTAAGCAGCGTGTGTCAACACGCGGGAAGGCATATAGCGCGACATTTCGCATTTTCAGCGGTAATTCAGCCGCTTAGGAACAAGGGGGAACGCCGATGAACACGCGGAACGCTGTCGATTCCTGTGAGGAGGTCTGGGGTTCGATTCCCCACGGCTCCACCAGGGAGTCCACCCAGCCCCCCCCTCTAGGCCCCCACGCCGGACCTTGACCTGGCCAACTGCCGCCCCAGGACGATGAATGCCGCCAGACCCAGCGCCACCGCACACGCGAACAGGGCGTAGAGGGGCGCATAGCCCTTCACCCCGGTCAGCAGGACTCCGGCCGCCGCCGGCCCCAGGGCGCCGCCGACCGCCATCGCCGCGGGCATGAGCACCGCCACGTGGCCGCGCTCGTCGGCCGAGGCGATCATGCCCATCTGGTAGGCCATGGGGAAGTTCCACAGCCCGACCGCCAGGACAACGCCGACGAAGTAGGCCGAGTAGCCGTGTCCCCACTGCAGGGCGGCGGCCCCGGCGATGGCCAGCAGCATGCCCAGCGCCAGGGGCCGCGCCCGGCCCACCCGGTCTCCGATGAGGGTGGCGGCTATGCCGCCGGCGGCGCTCGCCACCAGGGCGGCCATGAAGGCGCCCGACGCCGCCTGGGCGCCGACGCCGAAGGTCGGCGCGAGCTCGGTGAGGAAAGCCCACAGCGCCGAAAGGCCGGCGAAGGAGACGAACAGCCCCGCCAGACCCGACCATGTCGCCCAGTCGCGGAGCACGGCGGCGGCGCCCCGGCGTTGTCCCCTCATCGCGAAGCGCTCGGCCGGCGGCGTCAGCGCCCGGCGGGTGGGGAAAAGGGGCAGAGCGCACAGCGCCGCCACGCCGACGAAGGCCGCCAGCACGAACACCGCGCCCGAAAACCCCCAGCGCGGGATGGCCAGGCCCGTGAGCGTCAGCAGCGCCGCGGCGCCGAGGCAGACCTCCGCTGTCAGCTTCACCCCGAAGGCGGGATCGGGCCGGTGGTGCTCGGACACCACCGCGATGCACAGGGTGTAGAGAACGCCCAGGCCAGCGCCGGCGACCACAAGGGCCGCCAGCAGCGCGGCGTAGGTGTTGGCGAAGGCGCAGGCGGCCAGGCTGGCTGTCGCCACGGCGGTTCCGCCGCCGACCAGCGCCCGCCAGTTGAACCGGTTGAGCCACTGGTTCGAGGTGACGGCCACCAGGGCGAAGCCGGCGAGATAGCTCGACCCGACCACCCCGACCTGCCCGGCGTCGAGGGAAAACCGCGCCGCGGCGGCGGTGAGCACAGCGGGCATGACGTTGAAGAGCAGGGCCGCCGCGGCCGAGACCAGGGAGGCGGCGGCGAGCACGCTGCGGGGCTGGCTGTAGAGGACGGGCCTGGCCGGCGCGGGGCGGTCCTGTTGCGTCGGCGCGGCGCGCGGCGCCAGCGTCTCGGAGGGCGGGATTCGCACCTTGAGGCTGGCGTAGCCGCGGGTGAAGGGGCTGGCGACATAGACCGGCTCGCCGACCACCTCGATGGTGGGATAGCGCTTGAGGATCTCTTCCCAGATGATGCGCAGCTGCATCTCCGCCAGACGGTTGCCCATGCAGCGGTGGATGCCGAAACCGAACGACATGTGGTGACGCGGACGTTCGCGGTCGATGATATAGTCGTCGGGCCGCTCGATCACCCGCTCGTCGCGGTTGCCCGAGACGTACCACATGATCACCTTGTCGCCCTTGGCGATGCGCTTGCCGCCCAGCTCGGTGTCCCGGGTGGCGGTGCGCCGCATGTGGGCCAGGGGCGTCTGCCAGCGGATGGTCTCCGAGACCATCGAGGGGATCAGTTCGGGGTGGTCGCGCAGCTTGCGGTACTGGTCCGGGTTCTGGTTCAGCGCCAGCACGCTGCCGGTGATGGTGTTGCGGGTGGTGTCGTTGCCGCCGACGATCAGCAGGATGATGTTCCCCAGATACTCCATGGGGGTCATGTCGCGGGTGGACTCGCCATGGGCCAGCATGGAAATGAGGTTGAAGGCCGGTTCCGCGTTGACCCGCTCGTTCCACAGCCGCACGAAGTATTCCAGGCATTCCATCAGGACCGCGGTCTGTTCCTTCTCCGTCTCGACCACCTCGCCGGGGGCGGGAAAGGCGGTGGCGACGTCCGACCAGTAGGTCAGCAGGCGCCGGTCCTCGAAAGGAAAGTCGAAGAGGGTGGCCAGCATCTGCGTGGTCAGCTCGATGGAGACCCTGTCGACCCAGTCGAAGGTTTCGCCCACCGGAAGGTCGTCGAGGATCCGGGCGGCGCGGGAACGGATCAGATCCTCCATCCGCGCCAGATTGGCCGGGGCGACGATGGGCGAGGCCACCTTGCGCTGCTGGTCGTGCCTCGGCGGATCCATGGCGATGAACATCGGCAGGGGCGGCGCGTCGCCCGAGCCCTCGTCGACGATTGTGATGCCGCCGCGATAGACGTCGGAGGAGAACAGCTGGTGGTTGGTGTCGACCGCCATGATGTCTTCGAACCGGGTCACCGACCAGTAGGGGCCATAGGGGCTCCTGGCGCAGTAGTGGACCGGATCGTCGCGGCGCAGGCGGGCGAAATAGGGCCAGTGGGCGTTGTTTCGCCAGAGCTCGACGTTGCTGACGTCGATGTTCTCGAGCGCGATCGTCTCGGCGTCCTGCAACCGCATCGCGGCGGTGGCGTCGTCGGCCATGGCCTGCCTCCCCGTTCAGGACCCTGCCCGGCCCGGGCCGGGCCGCGAACGGTCCCCCGGCCAGCCCCGGAGGGGTGGTCCGGCGGCGATGCTAGCGCACGGCGGGCCCTGTCGCCAAGTTTGGTCTGGCCGAGCCTTCGCCGTCCCGGCAGGCGGACGCGGCCCCCCGGAACCGTTCAGTGGGCCAGGGGATCGGGCCGGTACTGGATGTGGACGATGCTGCTCATCGCGGTCCTCTCGATGAACATCACCGGGTCCTCGCCATAGGTCGCCCACAGGCCGCGCCCTTTCCAGCCGGCCCGCGCGTCATCGATCCGGCCGTCCAGGCCCCGGGTGTAGAAGCTGAGCGGATAGGGGATGCGGATGACGGTGAACCGTTCCGTCGCCGGATCGAACACCGCCAGGGAATCGGAGTCGGTTCCGCAGACGATGACCCGGTTCCTGCCCATGCCGAAGGTGTCGAACTGGTCCACCCAGATGTAGTAGGGCATCTCGGCGCTGCCGGTCTCCGCGCCCGTTCCCTTCAGCTTCGGCCCCGGCAGCGGCCAGTAGGCGAACCGGCCCGTGCGGGGATCGAGCCGGCCGAGGTGGCCGCTGCCGGTGGCGAACCAGACCAGACCGTCGGTGGAAAAGTCGATGCCGCGCCCGCCGCGCCCGGGCGCCGGCAACAGATAGTCGGTGTGGACGTTGGTCCTGGGGTCGTAGCGCATCAGCTTGTTGCCGGGCCCGGCGCCGATCGGATTGGCCCGCCAGACGGTCTGGTCGACCGGATCGATGGCGATGCCATAGCCGCCGCCGGTCAGGCTCTGGCCGGTTTTCGGATCGAGCTTGAGGAACAGCTTCTGGGCCCGCCCCTCGGTGGCCTCCGGCCGGGCCGGATCGAACCTTGCCGGGTCGAACATGCCCAAACCGCGCGGATCGAGCGAGGTCCACAGGCGCCCCTTCGCGTCGAACTGCAGGTGGTGGGTGCCGTAAATGGTGTCGATCAGCACGAACTTTCCGGTCCTGATGTCGAAATAGCCGAGCTGGCGGCCGCTGGTGTTGGCGGCGGTGCGCTCGCCCTCGCCGTTGAGGACCGTGGCGTTGGCCGCGCCGGCGGCGTGCGGGCCGAATCCCGCCTGATAGACGAGGTCGCCGGCCTCCCACTTCGGCTGGTCCTTCTGGTCGCGGACCTGGGTGGTGATCCACACATGGCCCTTGTCGTCCATCATCGGATTGTGCGGGTTGGCGACCCAGGTGTAGGCGGCCCAGCTGGGAAAGCTCTCGCTCCAGCTCCTGCTGTAGCCGCCGCGCGTCGGCACGTGGAACGACGAGATCCGGTTGGTGGCCAGGTCGAGCTTCCAGAGGCTGTCGGTGCCGATGTCCAGGCCCCAGACCGGTCCGTAGGGATAGAGAGCGGGATTGCGCTTGTCGGTGGCCACCTCGTCGTGGACGTAGGTGTTGGGCGCCCCCCACTGCCACTGGGTGATGACGTTGTTGCGCTCGGCCCCGACGGGGCGCGGCGGCGACGCCGGGGTCTCGCCCGCGGCGATCCGGCGGCCCCAGTCGACCAGACTCTGCTTCAGCGGCTCGCGGCCGAGGGCGTCGGCGGTGGCGTTCATCACCCCCGCCCGGCGCCAGGTGTTCTCCCAGTCCTGGGGCGCGGCGAGGGTGCGGGTGATGGTGGCGCCCATCTGGTGGCACAGCATGCAGCCCAGCTTGAACTGGGCGATCCAGCCGTCGCGTCCCTCGGTGGCGCCGGGCGCGACGCCGCCGCCCGCGCCCGTCGCGGCGGGCAGGGCCTCCGCCGCCGGCGGCTGGTAGAGCGAGAGCCAGGACTGGGCCGGATAGATCCTGGCCGCCTCCTGCGGCGTGGCGGCGCTGGAGACCCGCAGGTCGAGGGTCGCCCCCGGCGCGGCGCTGGTCGGGGCCGAGTCCTTCAGGCCGTAGCCGCGCACCCAGACGCGGTAGGCGCCCGCGGGCAGGTCAGGCAGGACGAAGCGGCCGTCGTCGTTGGTGACGACGATCTTGCGGTAGGGGGTGGGCAGGCTGTCGGTCTCGGCGATCACCCAGACGCCGGCTTCGGGTCTGCGCCCCGCGGTGTTGACCACGTCGCCGCTGATGCTGGTCCGGTCCGGCGCCGGGACGGTACGGGCGCCCAGGCCGAGGCCCGCGGCAAGGACGGCGGCGCCCGTCATGAACCGCCGCGAGACGCGGCCCTGGCCGATTGATCCCGTCATTTTCCACCCTTCAGCTTATCAGGCAGGTCGCCCCGGCGGATCGAAACGGGCCGTCTTCAGGGGCGCGGGACGCGTTTTCGGCGCCCCGCCATCGGCTGCGCTTCTGGCGGCGCCGCAGGCACTCGGCCACAGCGACGACCGGGCGCATTGATTTCAATCAACCGGGCGGCCAGGGCGGATGACCGGCGCCCGCGCCGTTCGCGATGTCAGGCGTGGGGGCCGAGCCGCGCCAGCAGCGCCTCGTCGCGCGAGAAATCGAACGTGTAGAGGCCGCGGCCCTCGCGCACGAACCAGTCGTAGCTGTCGCGATAGCCCGAGACGATGCCGAACAGCGGCGTCCAGTCGATGTCGCGCAGGGCCTTGTCGATCGAGAGGATGGCCGTGCCGGCCAGGCCCTCGCCCCAGTGCAGCAGGGCCGGATGCTGGCGTCGGGCGATTTCGGGCGGAACCTCGACGATGCGCGCCGTCATGCCCATGGCCTCGGCGATCAGATGGGCGGCCCCGACGATGGAGGTGACCTCCGATCCCGAGACATTGTAGGCCTGCCCCTTCACGGTCTCATTGCCGATCAGCGAGGCCATCAGCCGGGCCACGTCCCTGGTGTGCACCAGCGACAGGGCCGAGAATCCCTGACCGGGGATCAGGATCGGCCGACCCTGCTCGATACGCGCGAACATGGCCGGATCGCGCGTCGCCGCTGGGCTGCGCGGACCCAGGGTGTGGCCGACCCGCAGGATGGTGACCGGCAGGCCCTCTGACGCCCAGAGACCCAGCAGGCGGTCCTCGCACTGCACCTTGCCGACACCATAAGCCGCGCGCGGGTCGGTGTTGTCCGGCGCATGCCGGCGGAATTCCTCGCGCAGCGGCTGGACGTAGCTGCGCCGATAGACCGCCTGGGAACTGGTGAAGACGTAGTGCCGGACGCGGCCGCGGAAGAGCTCGATCAGCGGCTCCATGTCGGCGGGTCTATAGGCCGTGTGATCGAAGATCACGTCGAAGTCGTCACGGTGGCTCGCCAGGGCGGCGGCCAGGGCGCCCGGCCGGGTGCGGTCGCACCGGATGCGCCGCGCGCCCTCGGGCATCGGCGCCTCGTGGCTGTTGATCACGGTCACCTCATGGCCGCGCCGGGCCAGTTCGAAGACCAGATCCAGGCCGATGTAGCGATTGCCGCCCGTCACCAGCACACGCATGGGTGTCTCCTCACCTCTGTAGGGCGCCTCCGCGATCACGTTCGGGGGCAGGTCAGGGCGCCGGCGCCAGGGCGAAATCGAGCATGGCGTTCAGCCCGGCCCAGGGGGCGCTCATGTGGCTGTGGCCCTCGAGCAGGCGGTACTCCACCGTGTAGCCGGGCCCGCCCCGCAGCGCGGCGAGGCGCGCGGCCAGCTCGGCGGCGTTGTCCACCATGCGCGCCGCGGCCGTCCGCTCGACGACCTGCTCCAGCGTCAGGCCGCCCTCGGGGCGCCTGGGCGGCTGCTGCTCGGCGCCGCCCACGCCGATGAAGACTCTCGGGCTGGCCTCGCCCGCGCCCAGGCGGCGGACGAAGCCGGCCTCGTCGTTCAGCACCACGCGATGGTCCCACCAGATCGAGGGGCTGAGGGAGAGGTAGGTCTGGAAGGCCGCGGGGCGGTTGAACAGGGTGTAGAGGGTGAAGAGGCCGCCCAGGGAGTGACCGTAGAGGCTGGCGCGCGCCGGATTGACCGGCAGCAGCGACGCCACCCGCGGCTTCACCTCGCTCTCGATGATGCGCAGGAACTGCGCCGCGCCGCCGCCGTTCACGGGCCCCATGCTGGCCCGGTCTATGGCCAGGGTGGCCTCGTCCTGCTGGGTGGGGGTCAGGTTGTAATAGCGCCGGCGGAGGACCTCGCCCATGTCGGCGTCCGGGTAGCCGACGCCCACCACCACGGCGGTCTCCAGCTCGCCGGCCAGGGCGCCGCGCAGACGCGCCGCGTCGGCGAACGAGGCGAAATAGGCGCCGCCGTCGAGGACATAGAGCACCGGATAGCCACCCGCGGGCGGCGGGCCGAACGGAATGGCGATCTGCGCGCGGTATCGGCGTCGGTCGACCTTCGAGGCGAAATCGATCTGTCGCGACGAGGCGAAGGACACGGGCCTGGGCGCGCGGCGGGCGCTCTTCGCGGCGGTGGGGGACTTGGGCGCCATGCCGGATCTCCGTCGTTCGGCCCGTGGCCGGAGGCCAATGCGTAGAGCGCGGGCGTCGTCTTGAAAACCCGGATCGTCCCCTGCCCGGGCTTTGTCTTACCCGGCGAGGCGCGGCGTCGGCGGCCGTCGCGATAGTCGACTGGACAGGTCGCTCCGTTCCGCCATCTTTACAGACCGGTTCCTGATCACCCTTCAGTTAACAACGTCAACATTCAAGTTAACAACGTCCAGATTGAAGTGAACGCCGTACAGATCAGTGGTGCGCTTGACGCCAGCAAAACATTGCCTCAGGATCACTGCCGAGGGTCCAAGACAGCCATAGCTGCGGGGGCCACAGAGGGAAGCGTCGCGGTCAAATCATTCTACGCCCGGAGGGGGAGATTTCATGCTGTCCAGGACTCAGCTGCTTTCGACTTGTGTGTTCGGCCTGATGGCCTTCGGCGGAGGGTACGCCCACGCCGCGGCAGCCGCAGCCGCCGGGTCCGGCTCATCGGCGAACTCCAGCGGCGGCGGAACCGCCGTCGGCGAGATCGTGGTCACCGCCGAAAAGCGCGACTCGACCATCCAGAAGGCGGCGGTGGCGATCTCGGCCTACACCTCCGACAAGCGCGACCAGATCGGCATCGACTCGGTCCAGGACATGACCAACTTCACGCCGGGCTTCGTCTACAACACCGGCAACGACCGGGTGACGCTGCGCGGCATCGGCCGCTACACCAACCAGCTGTCGGCCGACTCCAGCGTCGGCGTCTATGAGGACGGCGCCTTCGAGACCTTCACCGTGAAGGCCGGCAACGACTCGATCTTCGTCGACCGCATCGAGGTCCTGCGCGGCCCGCAGGGCACGCTCTATGGCCGCGCCTCGATCGGCGGGGCGGTGAACATCATCAGCCGCAAGCCCACCGACACCTGGTATGGCGAGATGCGCGCCTCGGTGGACAACTACGGCGCCCACATCGTCGAGGGCGCGGTCTCTGGGCCGATCAACGACAAGCTGCAGTTCCGCATCTCGGCGTCGAAGACCGACCAGGCCAAGGGCTATTACAAGAACCTCAACGGCGGTCCCAGCCAGGGTCAGGTGCGCGACGAGTGGTACTGGGAGACCCAGCTGCAGGGCAAGTTCAGCCCGAAATTCGACTTCTGGTTCAAGGCCTTCGGCGGCGAGTGGAACGATCTGGGCGGCCAGGCCGGCGGCAAGATCACCAACCAGCGGCTGGTCGGCGCCGACGGCGTGACGCCCCTGGCCAATCCCTCCTACTCGTTCCTGACCGGCAACGGCGGCGGCGGAGAATTCACCGACGCCCTGGTTCCGGCGCTGGGCGCCTATGCCGGCGCGGGCGTCACCAATGTGGTGACCACCAACCCCAGCGGACTGAACCCGGGGAACTTCAATCTCCACCAGATCTACACGAACTATCCGCAACAGGTGAAGCTGCACGCCTATTACGGCGGCGTGCTGAAGCTGAACTTCCATTTCGACGGCTTCGACGTGAAGTACATCGGCCAGGCCCAGCACTACGCCTACACGACCCGCGAGGAATGGGGTGAAGGCAACCAGCTGGCGACCGGCGTGGTGTCCTACGTCGACCCGAAGGGCAACAAGATCTTCCCCAACTCCCTGCTGTATTACGGGGAAGAGCACTTCTTCACGACGCATGAGATCAACATCATCTCGACGACGGCGTCCAACTTCCAGTGGGTGGTCGGGGCCTACAACTTCAACGAATCCTACTTCCAGCCGGAACAGATCGCCATGCCCGGGCAGGCGAGCCTGAGCACCGTGCTAAATTTCAACGGCACGGCGGCGGCACCCAACCCCGACCGTCTGGTCTATTACGCCGCGGCCCGCATGGGCGCGGAGACCTTCGCCGGCTTCGCCCAGACCGACTGGCAGGCCACCAAGACCCTGAAGGTGACCACCGGCATCCGCTATTCCTGGGACGCCAAGTACGGCCTCGACCAGGAGCGGATCATCCTGCTGGGGCCGCTGTTCGGCCTGCCGAACCTGGGCTTCCAGAACCCGCTGGGGGCCGCGCCGCAACCGGGCGCCGCCGCGGCGACGCTGGATCCGGCCACCGGCATCTACACCCGCAAGCTCGGCGCCAGCTGGGGCGGGGTGACGGCCACCGCCGGCCTGCAATGGGAGCCCGACGCCTACACCAACGCCTACGCCAAATACAGCCGCGGGGCCAAATCAGGAGGCTTCAACTCGGGATCGGGTCTGTCGCTGAACGTGGAACAGAAATCCGAAACCTCGAACGACTTCCAGGTCGGCTTCAAGCACAACTTCTTCCACACCCTGCAGGTCAACCTCGATCTGTTCTATGACCAGTACTACAACGCCCAGATTCCGATCGGCGTCGCCAACGGCGCCCGGGTCGCCACGGCCATCTACAACGTCCCCGAGGCGCGGTCGGACGGCGTCGAGGTTGAGGCCACCTGGCAGCCCACCAAGGCCCTGCAGTTCATCGCCAGCTATGGCTATGACGACACCGAGATCCTGAACTCGGGGTGCATCATCAACGACGTCGGCGACCCGCAGGCCAACCACGCCGGCGCCAAGCCCGGGAACTGCGCCGCCACTCCGGCGGGACAACCCCAGAACCTGCGTGGCAACCAGCTGCCCAACGCGCCGAAGAACAAGCTGGCTCTGAACGGCAACTACACCTTCTTCTTCGACCCGGGGTCGCTGTCTTTGTCGGCCACCTACGCCTGGCGTGACTCCCAGTACGGCTCGATCTTCAATACGCCCTACACCCGGGCGCCGGCCTGGGATCAGGTCGACCTGCGGGCGGAATGGCGGTCGAAGAACGGCCACTACTCGGTCATCGCCTACGGCAAGAACATCTTCGACAAGGCCGGCTACCAGGCCGGCCGGACCGGCACGCTGCAGCGGAATCCGCAGGGCGACGTCTACATCATCCAGGACGTGCTGAACCCGCCGGCGCTGTACGGGCTGGAGGTGCAGTACCGCTTCTGATCCCGCCGCGGCTCGGCGACGGCGTCCGTGGGCGCCTCGTCGAGCCCGGTCCGGGGCCAGGGCATCTCCTACCCCGTCACGCATTTGTGTCGCCGAACCTTCAGTGGTCCGACGAATTCGCGTTGACAAAATAGTTAGAGAGCGCAGCATTTTTCCAAGCTCGCCCGTGAAAGCCGCGCTTTCGCAACGAGAGGCGACGCGTCAGGGAGTGTGCGCCATGGAATCGATCCAGCTTTCTCCTGCCAATTCGACCAAAGACATGGTCGGCGGTGTCATTGCGGCCGCCGTGGGCGTCGTTCTGGCCGGCGCGGGGGCCGTGTTCCTGACCGGACTGGGCATGTTCGCCGCGGTGGTCTGGTTCCACTGAGCCCTCGCCCCTGAACGGCCCCGCCGGGGCGCCGGACTCACCGCCCTGCCGCCGCTCGCCGAACCGCCTGTTCACGGGCGACGGGGTTGGCGGCGGGCTTCCAACACCTCCTGCCTTTGGCTAGGCTGCTATGCGTCAATGACGAGCGGCCCAACCCGGCCGACCCGGGAGGCGCAAGGCTTGGCTATTCTCATCACCGGCGGCACGAAGGGGATCGGGCTGGCCATCGGCAGGCGGTTCGCAAAGCCGGGCGCCGATGTCTTCCTGAACTTCCGCGCCGACGCCGAGGGCGCCCGCCTGGCGCAGGGGCAGATCGAGGCCCTGGGCGCGCGCTGCCACCTTATCGAGGGGGATGTGGGAACCCCCGAGGGCGCCCGGGCCGTGGTCGCCGGGGTGGCGGCGCGGACCGACCGGCTGGACCAGCTTGTCCACTGCGCCGTCAAGGTTATCGCCCAGCCGCTGCTGACCATCGATCCGGCCGCCCTGACCCAGGCGATCAACCTGAACGGCACGGCCCTGGTCTATCTGACGCAGGCGGCGCGGCCTCTCTTCCGGCCTGGCGCCACGGTGATTTTCCTCTCCAGTCGAGGCGGGCGAACGCCCCTGCCGAACTATGCGGCCGTGGGCGCAGGCAAGGCCCTGGCCGAGAGCCTGGTGCGCTATCTGGCCCTGGAGCTGGCGCCGCTGGGGGTGCGGGCCAACTGCGTGGCGCCCAGCGCCGTCGACACCGAGGCCCTGCGCCAGGTCTATGGCGAGCGCACCGACGAGATCATGCGCCAGGCGGCCGCCGCCAACCCCAGCGGGCGCAATGTGATCGACGACGACTACTGCAGCCTGATCGAATACCTGGCCAGCCCGTCGGCGGCGATGATCCAGGGCCAGGTGGTGTTCGTCACCGGCGGGTCCTACCTGTCGGCATGAGGAGGTGCAGATGCGCAACCGCCGGGTGATCCTCGCCGCCCATGTGACCGGCGAGCCGCGGGAAGACAATTTCGCCATCGAGACCGTGGACCGGGCGCCGCCTGGCGAGGGCGAGGTGCTGGTGCGCAACGCCTTCGTCTCGGTGGATCCGGGCATGCGCGGGCGCCTGTCGGGCGAGACCAGCTACGCCCCGCCCGTGCCCCTGGGCGCGGTGGTGGGCAGCGCCAGCGTCGGCCGGGTGATCGCCTCGCGCCACGCCGGCTTCGCCGTGGGCGAGGCGGTGGCCGGAGCCTCCGGCTGGCAGGAGCTGGGTCTCTCCGACGGCCGGGGGCTACGCCGGATCCCGGAGGGCCCGATCCCCCTGTCGGCCCATATCGGCGTGCTGGGCGTGCCGGGCCTGACCGCCTATTTCGGCCTGCTGGACATCGGCGCGACGAAGCCCGGCGAGACGGTGCTGGTCTCCACGGCCGCCGGGGCGGTGGGCTCGGCGGCCGGTCAGATCGCCCGGATCCACGGCGCCCGGGCGGTGGGAATCGCCGGGGGCGAGGCCAAGCGTCGCTGGCTGCTCGACGACCTGGGCTTCGACGCCGCCATCGACCGCCTCGCCGAGCCGGATATCGCCGCCGCCGTGGCCCGCGAATGCCCGGACGGGGTGGATGTGTTCTTCGACAACGTGGGCAACAGCCTGGTCGATCGGATGCTGCCGCTGATGCGTCTACACGGGCGGATCGTCATCTCCGGCCAGACCGCCGACTACAATCTCACGGCCGATGAGCGGACCGGCCTGAAGAACACCCGCGCCTTCATCACCCACCGGCTGAAGATGCAGGGGCTGGTGGTGTTCGACTACGCCGCCGATTTCCCGCGGGCCCGGGCCGATCTGACCGGCTGGATCCTGGACGGGCGGCTGAAATACCGCGAAGACATTGTCGAGGGCCTGGAGGCGCTGCCCGGCGCCTTCGTCGACCTGTTTCACGGCCGCAATTTCGGGCGCAAGCTCGGGCGGCTCTAACCACGAACCCGAGGAAGACACCCATGGCCGACGGCGCCTTCACCTTCACCAAGCTGATCGTCGGCGACCTGGAACGCTCGGCGGCGTTCTACCGTGACGTCTGCGGCCTGAGCGAGGTCAACCGCATCAGCGCCGAGAGCGACGGCCGGTCTCTGACCGAGATCATCCTGGCCGGCAAGCCGGCCGGCCCGGCGACCCTGATCCTGATCACCTATCACGGCGAACCTGTGAGTCCCGCGGGCGACAGCATCCTGGGCTTCTTCACCGCCGACATCGACGCCTTCCTGGCCCGGCTGACCGCGGCCGGCGGCGTGGTGACCGGCCCGGTGACCGCCCTGCCCGACTCCGGCCTGAAATACGCCATGGCCGCCGACCCGGAAGGCCACATCATCGAGGCGCTGCAGAGGATCTAGGGCGGCGATCCGGGCGGGTTGGGCTCTACAGCCCGAGGTCGGACAGGCCCGGATGGCCGGCCGGCCGGGGGCCGGAGCGATCCCAGTGGAACAGGCGGTCGGCCGGGGCGATGGGCGCGTCATTGATGCTGGCGATGCGGCGGGACATGCGGCCGTCGGCGTCGAACTCCCACAGCTCAGTGCCATAGGCTCGGAACCACTGACCGGCGGCGTCGTGGAATTCATAGGCGAAGCGCACGGCCATGCGATTGTCGCGGAACCCCCACACCTCCTTGATCAGGCGATAGTCGAGCTCGCGGGCCCATTTGCGGGTGAGGAAGGCCTGGATGGCCTCGCGGCCCTGCAGGAACTCGGTGCGGTTCCGCCACCGGCTGTCGGGGGTGTAGGCCAGAGCGACGAGGGTCGGATCGCCGCTGTTCCACGCGTCCTCTGCGGCGCGCGCCTTCAGCGCCGCCGTTTCGAGGGTGAAGGGCGGCAGCGGCGGCCGCGGCTCAGGGGCGAGGGTCATGGGTCGACTCCGGGAGGGTTCAGGGATGCCATGTGGCCGCGCAAGCGGGCGTTTTCGGCCTCCAGTTCGGCCAGGCGGGCGCGCAGGGGCGCCGTGGCGATCTCGACCTCGGCGGCGGACCAGCGCGGGGTGATGTGCTGGGGGCAGTTCCAGTCGAAGGCCTCGAGGCGCAGGACGAAGGCGCGCTCGGGCGTGGCGCGATAGCCCGGCAGGGCCAGGGCCTCGGCCAGGGCGGAGTCGGCGGCGAGGTCGCGAACCGACAGTCGGGCCAGGATCTTCAGCCGGGCGCGGGCGGCGTAGTCGACCAGGATCAGTGACACCCGGTCGTCGTCGGCGAGGTTGCCCAGACTGATGTACTGGCGGTTGCCGCGGAAGTCGGCGAAGGCGAGGGTCGTCGCGTCGAGCATCCTGACGAACCCGGGCGGGCCGCCGCGGTGCTGGACATAGGGCCAGCCGGTCTGGCTGACCGTGGCCATGTAGAGGCTGTCGCGGGCGGCGATGAAGGCGGCCTCGGCGTCGCCCAAACGGTCGAACTGGCGGTCGGCGCCGGCCGTGGCCCAGAGCCGACGCGCGCCGTTCGCCGACTGTGCGGCGATCACCCCCGGCGAGCTCAGCCGGTCGAGAAAGGCGTAGGCCATGGCGTTGCGATCTCCCTGAGCGCGGGGGCCCGTCGCCGGCGGCCGGTTCAGGCCGCGGCGGCGAGAACGACCGGAAAGTCGATCTCGGTCCGGGCGACATTGTTGACGAAGTTGGTGAAGACGTTCTCGGCCACCAGGGCGACGATCTCGACGATGCGGGCGTCGCTGAACCCGGCGGCGCGGACGGCGGCGAGATCGGCGTCGCCGACCCGGCCGCGCTCCCGCGCGACGCTGGAGGCGAAGGCCACCGCCGCGTCGGCCACGGGATCGCCCGATCGGCCCCGCCGGTTGAGGGCGATCTCGGCGGCGTCGAGGCGGGCGAGGTTCAGCCCCAGATAGGTGTGGGCCGACAGGCAATAGTCACAGCCGTTGACCTGGGCGACGGCGAGGGCGATGCGCTCGCGCGTCTTCACGTCCAGAACCTTGCCCAGGGCGCCGTTGAGGGCGAGGAGCCCCTGCAGGGCCGCCGGGCTGAGCCCGACCAGGCGGTAGAGGTTGGGGATCACGCCGAGCTGCTTCTCGACGGCGTCGAGAAGGGGGGCGGAGGCGGCGGGGACGGCGTCGCGGGCGGGAAGGGTGATGCGGGACATGGGATTCTCCTGGAGGCGGGACCCGGCGGCGCCGGCGTCCAGCAACACCTAGACCCCGGCCCGGACGACGATAATCCAAGAAATTGGCAAGTCATTGTTGCGTATTATGAAATAATGTCCCTGAATGGGTCGCGCCCGCCCCCGGCGCGCCGTGAACGGAGACCGCGGAATGGATCGCCTCCAGTCGATGCAGGTGTTCGTCAGGGTGGCGGAGGCCCAGAGTTTCGCGGCGGCCGCGCGCGCCCTGACCCTCAGTCCCGCGGCGGTGACCCGGGCCGTCGCCGCGCTGGAGGCGCGGGTCGACGCGCGGCTGTTCACCCGCAGCACCCGGGCGGTGAAGCTGACCGACGCCGGCGCCCGCTATCTGGAGGATTGCCGCCGGATCCTGGCCGACATCGACGAGGCCGAGTCCGCGGCGGCCGGGATCTACGCCAGGCCCGGCGGGACCCTGACGGTGACGGCCTCGGTGCTGTTCGGACAGATGTATGTGCAGCCGATCCTGACCGACTTCCTCGACCTTCACCCCGCCGTGGTCGGCCGCACCCTGTTCGTCGACCGCCTGACCAGCCTGATCGACGAGGGTGTCGACGTGGCCGTCCGCATCGGCCACCTGGCCGACTCCGGTCTGGCCGCCACGCGGGTGGGCACGGTGCGCCGGGTGATCTGCGCCTCGCCGGACTATCTGGCGCGACGGGGCGCGCCGGCGACTCCGGCCGAACTGGCCAGCCACCGCCTGGCGGCGGCGACCAGCGCCTGGGCAGAGCTGGAGTGGCGCTTCGGCGGCGACCGCCCGACCACGGTACCGGTGACGCCGTCCCTGTTCTGCAATACCTATCAGGGCGCCATCGACGCGGCGCGGGCGGGCTGGGGACTGACCCGCGCGCTGTCCTACCAGATCGCCCCGGCGCTGCGGCGGGGCGATCTGGCGACGGTGCTGGACGCCTTCGAGGAGCCGCCGCTGCCGGTGCATGTGGTGCATGCGCAAGGCCGGCGGCCGTCGGCCAAGGTGCGGGCCTTCGTCGATCTGGCCGTGGCGCGGCTTCGGGCGACGCCGTTGTCCGGTTGATGCGCCACCGCCGCCGGCCGGGCCTCAGGCCGGCAGGCGGATCAGGTCGGTGGTCGGCAGCACGCCCGCCGCCAGGGTCGTCAGCTTGGCGCGGTGGAAGGCGGCCCAGTCGCCCATGACGATATGCCAGACGTAGATGTGCGCCCGCCCGCCGATGTCCTGCTCGAAGGGGCTGAACCCCAGGGCCAGGCACGAGAACGCCGCCTCCCCCGGCCCCGGCCCCGGCGCATGGGCCTGGACGAAATCCAGATAGGCGTCGATCTCGGGGACAGGAACGATGTCGAAGCACACCACCGCCTCGACGCCGTCCGGCCGCAGGCGCTGCAGGGCCTGGGTGGGGAAGAGGCCCCCGGTCCAGCGGACATTGATCTCGGTGATGATGATCCCGCCGTCCGGCCCGACGAAATAGTCGACGCCGCAGTTGGCGCCCTCGGGGACGACCAGGCCGTGGCGCCGGGCGTATTCGCCCACGCGGATGAGGGCGGCGTGCTGGTCCGGCGGCAGGTCGTGCGAGGCGGGAATCGAATTGCCCACCCAGACGCCGTCGGCGAAGAGTATCCGGCGGATGTTGGCGATGCTGATGTCGCGATCGGTGACGCACAGGTCGGCGGTCATCTCGGTATAGGCGGAAAGGTCGAGCTTCTTCTGCAGCAGCACGGCCATGGCGTCGTCGTACTGGTCGACATAGGCCTGCGCCTCGGCCAGGGAGGACACCGAGGTGACGTTCCGGGCGCCGGCCAGACCGGAGATCTTCAGCATGATCGCCCCGTCCGCGGCGAGGTGACGCTCCAGAAAGGCGCGGGAGTCGGCGTCGCCCAGGCCCGCCCGGGTGGTGACGAAGGTCTCCGGGACGGGGATGCCGAAGGCCGGGGCGTGCTCGGCGAAGTGGAACTTGGAGTTCAGGTTGCGGCTGACGGCCAGGGCCGCCGGGTCCTGGTGCAGGACGCCGTTTGAGCCGCTGACCATGTAGAGATTGACCAGGTCGACGGCGGGAATGCGGCCGACGAGGGAGTCGTAGAAATCGGCCTTGCGGCCCCAGACCACGTGGTCCGGCGGGATGGTCTCGAAGCCGGCGGCGCGGAACTGCGCCCGGTAGCGGTCAAGGACGCCGGCCCAGGGCGCCTCGGCGAAGGTGTCGAACATGGCCACCCAGTCGGCGGGCTTGCCCAGGGCGATCAGGGCCACCTGCAGGGCGGCGGTGAGGGTTATGTTGGCCTGATGATCGGCCTGCTGCTTCTCGGTGAGGGTGCGGAGGTCGAAGAACAACGAGCAGTCGTCGGCGCCCATGGCGTAGAGAACCGACCCGGTCTGGGCCGGAAAGAAGCTGGCGATGCGCATCGGATCGTCCGTGGCTGGAGAGGTCAGGCGTCGCTGGCGCGCCCGGGACCTACGCCTGTGCGGGACGCCGGGCCGCGAGTCCAGCCGTTCCCGAAGCCTTCGCCGGGTCGGTCTGGCGGGCGAAATAGATGGCGGCCAGGACGGTGGCGGCGGCGCCGGCGAGGCTGGTGACATAGGCGCTGAGGATGAAGACCTGCAGCCAGTCGAGGCTGGCGACGCCGAAATTGCGCCAGAGCAGCAGGCCGACGCTGCCCAGATAGCCGGAGGCGTCGGCGACATAGATGAGGAATCCGGCCGTCGCCACACGGCCGCTGAAAGCCACCAGGCGGTCGAACAGCACGGCGTTGAACGGGGTATAGGCGGCGTAGAGCCCCGCCCCGGCGAGGATCATCCACGCCACCGGCGAGATCAGGCGCGCCTGGAAGGCCAGGGTCGCCAGGCCCAGCAGCAGGAATCCGCCGGCCACCAGGGCGTGGATGACCAGCAGGGCGCGGCGGTTGTCGCGCACGACGATGACCGCGGCCATGGCGCCCAGGGCGATGATGGCGACCGGAAGTTCCGTGGCGCTGAAGATCCCCGCCTCGCCGCCATAGCCCAGCCGCGTCCAGATCTCGGCGGCGAAGTTGTCGCGGAAATCGCGCAGGGCGGTGAGCAGGACATAGGCGAAGACCAGCAGGGCCAGACCAGGAGCGTAAAGTCGCTGGAACGCCCCCCGTTCCGCGCCGGTCATCGGCGCGCGCC
>CAIXWN010000139.1 GCA_903923135.1 uncultured Caulobacteraceae bacterium
CGCCATGATGGACACCACCCCGGCCATCCGCGCGCCGGAGAAGGTCGAACCCATGCCGCTCCCGGCCCGCGGCGAGGTCAGTTTCGAGAATGTGGTGTTTGGCTATCCCGGCCGGCCGGGGCCGCCCGCCCTCAACGGTTTCTCGCTCAAGGCTCGGCCTGGTGAGCGTGTGGCCCTGGTGGGTCCCTCCGGCGCCGGCAAGAGCACCGTGCTGCGCCTGCTGCTGCGCTTCTACGACCCGGACGCCGGCATGGTGCGCATCGACGGCGTCGACCTGACCCGCGCCGATCCGGCCGAGGTGCGCGCCCGCATGGCCCTGGTCGCGCAGGAGGCGCCGCTGTTCTCCGGTTCGGCGGCCGACAACATCCGCTTCGGCCGGCCCGGCGCCAGCGCCGACGACGTCCGCGCCGCCGCCCTCGCCGCCCAGGCCGAGGGCTTCCTCACCGCCCTGCCCCAGGGATTCGACACCGCCGTGGGCGAGCACGCCAAGACCCTCTCAGGCGGTCAACGCCAGCGCCTGGCCATCGCCCGGGCCCTGATCCGCCGCTCGCCGATCCTGCTGCTCGATGAGGCCACCAGCGCCCTGGACGCGGAGAACGAACGCCTGGTGCAGCAGGCTCTCCACGAAGCCATGCAGGGACGCACCACCCTGGTCATCGCTCACCGTCTGGCCACGGTCCTCGAGGCCGACCGTATCGTGGTGATGGATGCCGGCCGCGTGGTGGAGGAGGGCAAGCACGCCGAGCTTCTCGCCCGGGGCGGCCTGTACGCCCGGCTCGCCAGGCTGCAGTTCACCGCCCAGGCGGCCTGACCGCCCATGGTAGATTCCGCACTGCACAATCGCATCGGAGTCATCCTATAAGGGTCTTGTTGCGCCGCACCATCGGCGTGGCGGGGGCCCTCAACCGGAGGCGGCGGCGCGACATGAACAGACCTGACGGCGGGGCCGAGCCCCATCATATCGTGGTGGCCGGCGGCGGCGCCGCCGGGCTGGAGCTGGTCACCAAGCTAGGCGACACACTGGGCAAACGGGGTCTGGCGCGCGTCACCCTGGTGGACAGGGCGCGCACTCACCTCTGGAAGCCGCTGCTGCACTCGGTGGCCGCCGGTAGTCTGCGACGCTCGCAGCATGAGCTGAACTACCTCGCCCAGGCCCAGTGGCACAACTTCGACTACACCTACGCCGAGGTGGTCGGCCTCGACCGGTCCGCCCGCCAGCTGCGGCTGGGCGCCACCCAGGATGAGGAGGGGCGCGAGATCACGCCAGCGCGGTCTCTGGGTTACGACACCCTGATCATGGCTATCGGCAGCGTCACCAACGACTTTGGCACGCCCGGCGCGGCGCGCTACGCCATCCCGTTGGAAACACCTGAACAGGCCAGCCGGTTCAACCGTCGCCTGGTCAACGCCTGCCTCAGGGCCAACGCCCAGGAGGGGCCGGTGCGGCCGGGCCAGCTGCACGTGGCGGTGATCGGCGCGGGCGCCACCGGCACCGAACTGGCCGCGGAGCTGCACCGAACCGTGCGGGCGGTGGTCGCCTATGGCATGGACCGCATCGATCCGGCCCGGGATATCCATATCGTGCTGATCGAGGCGGCCGACCGCATCCTGCCGGCCCTGCCCGAACGGATCGCGAACGCCACGCTGAATCTGCTCACCAGCCTCGGGGTCGAGGTGCGGACCCGCGCCCGCGTCGCGGAGGTCAGGGCCGACGGCGTCGTGCTCTCGGACGGCGAGGTCATCCCGTCGGAACTCGTCATCTGGTCAGCAGGGGTCAAGGCCCCGGACGTGCTGAAGGATTTCGGTGGCCTGGAGACGAACCGCATAAACCAGCTGCTGGTTCGGGAGACGCTTCAGACCACCCTGGATCCCGACGTGTTTGCGATCGGCGACTGCGCTTCCTGCCCGCGCCTGGGAGGGGCGCCGCCGGTGCCGCCCCGCGCCCAGGCGGCCCACCAGATGGCCGATCACATGGTCGAACAGATCGGCGCGCGGCTTTCGGGCCGGCCCCTGAAACCCTACCGCTATCGCGATTTCGGCTCCCTCGTCTCCCTGGGGCGCTATTCCACCGTGGGCAGCCTGATGGGCTTCGTGGCCGGGCGGGGCCTTTTCATCGAAGGCCTGTTCGCGCGCTTCGTCTATCGCTCGCTCTACAAGATGCATGAGGCGGCCCTGCACGGTGGGCGGGCGGTGTTCTGGCGCACGCTGGGAGGCGCCTTTTCACGTGGACCGACGCCAAGCGTGAAGCTTCACTGAAGCGTGTTCCGGCCGACGAACCCGGGGGATGGCGGACCCTGGGGTCCGTTACAGATCTGGGGTAAGCTGGCGCGTGACCGCTGGCGGTCCGGAGCCGGAGACGGAACCGCGATGGACAATTCCGAGAGTCCCGGCCGGGACGTCTCCCGCCTCGGCGCGGCGGCGGGCCGCACCTTCCTGACCGTCGAGATTCTCGCCTATGTGGTCCTGGGGGCGATGCTGGCCGTGGCCGTGCTGATTGGCGTGGCCAGCGCAGCGGTCTCCCTGTGGAGCGCCGTCGAGGCCCGCGGCGAGACTCAGGTGCTGGTTCTGGCGGTGGACCGCCTTCTGTTCGTGTTGATGGTGGTCGAGGTGATGCATACCGTGCGGGTCTCGTTCCGCTCCGGCCGCCTGGTGTGCGAGCCGTTCCTGATCGTTGGTCTGATCGCCTCGATCCGGCGGGTGCTGGTGATCACTCTGGAGACTTCCCAGGCTCATCAGCCCGGCAAGTGGAACCCCGACGCCCAGGCCCTTCTCGACTCCACCATGATCGAACTGGCGGTGCTGGGCGGCCTTATACTGGTGATGGTCATCTCGATCGCAATCCTGCGGCTCAGCGAGCGCGCGGCGGCCAGATAAGCTGTTCAGTCCCGGATCCGAACCCGCGCCTGCGCCTGACGGCCGGCCCCGTCCACGGCGGTGATCCGGTAGAAGCCCGGCGTCGGCGGACGCCAGATCGGCGATCCGCTCACCGGATCGATCGGCGCCGGAGCGCCGTCGACATACCAGACCAGACGGTCGCCGCGGCCCGCCAGAGTAAGGCCGCGCGAGCCCGGGCCGAAGGCCGTCACCATCACCGTCGCGCCGTCCGGCGGGAAGATCAGCTGCGGCGCGGCGTCGTCGGTCTCGATGCTGGTCATGGCCGTGGGCGCCCCCCGCGGCGCCAGGGGCGGCGGGGCGAGGTGAGGGGGGTGGATCTGGTCGGCGATGTCGAATAGCAGCGGCAGGGCCGCTTCCCGGCCGGTCAGGCCCGCCCGCGCCCCGCCGTCCGCCCGCCCGCTCCAGACGCCGATGACAACGTCGCCCACCACGCCCACCGCCACCGCGTCACGATAGGCATAGGAGGTGCCGGTCTTGAAAGCCAGGCCCGGCCCGCCGCGGGTCAGGGCGGCCGGCGCCCGTCCCTTCGGCGCGGGCCCCTCGCGGAGGATGTCCAGCACCTGCCGCGCCGCCGTCGGCCGCATCAGGCGTCGGCCGGGCTCCTTGGCCGTCCGTTCGGCCTCGACCTCGGTCCAGGTCAGAGGCTTGGCCAGTCCGTCGTCGCCCAGCGCGGCATAGAGCATCACAAGATCGCGCAGAGAGATCCCCTCGCCACCCAGGGCCAAGGCCAGGCCCGCGTCGCTCTCGGCCGCCCTGGGGCGGACCATTCGGGCGCCCGCGGTCTCGATCCGCCGCTCGAACACCGGCGCGCCGATGCGGCTGAGCAGGGTCACCGCCGGTACGTTCAGCGAATAGACCAGGGCCTCGCGCGCTGTGACCTTGCCGTGGAAGACGCGGTCGAAATCCTCCGGTTGATAGTCGACAAATCGGCGGGCGGCGTCGTCGATCTGGGTGTCCGGCGCCGCCACGCCGTCGTCGAAGGCGAAACCATAGATGAACGGCTTGAGGGCCGATCCGGGGGAGCGCAGGGCGCGGGTCATGTCGATCCAGCCGCCCGGCCGGTCGAGGCCGCCCGAGCCTACGGCGGCGCGCACGGCCCGGGTGGGAATGTCCACCACCAACACGGCGACGACCCCGCCGGGACCCTGGGCCCGGGCGGTGGCGGCCGCTAAGGGCTCCAGCCTTCGCTGCAGGTCGGCGTCAAGGGTGCTGACCACCGAGGCCTGGGCGGCCGGCGCCGCCCGGGCCAGTTCGCCGGCGACGTGCCAGGCCAGGGCGGGGAAGGCCGCCCGCCGTGGCAACGGCTCGCCCGCCCCCTCGAGCGCCGCCCCGCGGGCGATCAGGCCGGCCCGGGTCATCCGCGCCAGAACCCGCGCCCGGGCGGCCCGGGCGGCGCCGGGTCTGCGGTCGGGGCGGCGCGCCTCCGGCGACTGCGGCAGGGCGATCAGCAGCGCCTGTTCGCCGTCGGTCAGGCTCGCCGGCTCATGCCCGAAATAGGCCAGGCTGGCGGCGCGAACGCCTTCCAGATTGCCACCATAGGGGGCCAGGGTCAGATAAAGCGCCAGGATCTGCGGCTTGCTGAAGCGGGCCTCCAGCTGGGTGGCGCGGACCATCTCCAACAGCTTGCCGGCCAGGTCGCGCCGGTGCGGGGTCAGCAGCCGGGCGGTCTGCATGGTCAGGGTCGAGGCTCCCGAGGTCGGTCGTCCATGGACCGCCGCCGAAGCCAGGGCGCGCATGACCGCCAGGGGGTCGACCCCGGCGTGCCATCCGAAACGGCCATCCTCCATCCGGGTCACGCGGCGCAGGAAGACGGGATCGATGCGGTCCAGGTCGGCGCGGATTCGCCAGCGACCGCTCTCCACGGGCAGGGCCCTCAGCCAGGCCCCCTGCCGGTCCAGCACCACCGGGCTGGACCGTTCGCCGCGGGTCAGGTCAGGCGGAAACGCCGCGTCCAGCACCAGCAGCGCCGCCTGAACGGTCAGAAGGGCGATCAGCCCTCGCACCAGACCGCGCACGACCGCTCCGCCCGGCACCGCCCGCGCCTCTACCCCGCCGGCGATATCTGCACCCGCCCGCCGCCAGTGCGGCCGGACAGCGCCGGATGGTACATGTCCGCCGCGGTCGCGCCGGGCAGGAAGAAGTCGCCCGGCGTCACCGCCCGGGCGATATAGGCCACGGCGAAGGGTTGGTTGCCGGCCACAGAAAGGGCCGCCACGAAACGGTCGTCGCGACTTTCCTGAGCGCTGGCGGCGGAGAGCTTGCCCAGGAAGCGGAACGGCCCGGTCTCTGCGTCCTTGGGACTGAGGGTGGTCTCGATCTCGAAGCCGGCCGGCAAGGCGTCGTCCACCCCCAGGGCCATCGTGCGACCCTGCCGCGACTGGCCGGCGATGCGCACGATGATGCGGTCGCCCTGGCGTATGTGGCCGGGCGCGACGGCGCCGCCGCTCATGGTGAACAGAGTCTTGCCCAGGGTCAGACCGTCGGCCGCCGCCGCCGGCGCCGCCAGGGGCGTGCCGCGCACGGTGACCGTCCGCCACAGGGCGCCGCCGCCGCCGTTGACGAAACGCGCTGCCGCCAGCCGTCCTACCGCCCAGCGCGGGGCGCCGCCGGCCGGACTCAGGGCGGTGGCGCCGGTGGCGGTCACTCGGATGACGCCGGCCGCGCGCAGCATGAAGTGGGCCGCCTGCAGCAGCCTCGCCTGTTCCTGGGTGTTGAGTCGGTCGGGATCGCGCACCGCTCCGGCGAGCCGGCCCTGCAGGGTGCGCGCCAGATCCGCCTCACCCGCCTCGTAGCTAAGGGCGATTACCCCGGCCAGGTCGCGCAGGGGGCTCTGGTACCAGTCGTCCGGGTCCTTGTAGCCCAGGGCCGCCACCGCCTGGCGCAAGGCCGAACGAGCCCGGGCGTGGTCGCCCATGGCCGCCAGGCCGGCGCCGACCTGGGCCATGGCCAGGGGCGAGACCTCGCTCTTCATCTGCACGTCGTGCCACCAGCGCAGCCGCGGCAGGTCGCCCCGTCCAGCCTTGGCCAGCACATACAGAGCGTAGGCCGAGGCGCGGGACCGCATCCGCGTCGTGGCGGCCTTGGAGCCGGCCCGGTCGCCCGTCCAGCCCTCGTCATAGGTCAGGCGGTAGGAGACCGAGGAGAAGCCGTCCGGGCGGCTGATCTGGCGCATGGCCGAGAGGGCGCGGTTGACCGCCTCGTCGGCCACCGGTGCGCCGTGGGCCCTGGCCTCGATGAGGAAGTCGGTGGCGTAGGCGCCCAGCCAGGGGTCGGCCAGGCCGTCGCCCACGCGCCAGAGGCCAAAGGCCCCGTCGAGGCTCTGGCGATCCAGAAGCTTGCCCACCGCATCGAGCAGGCCCTGCCGCACAGCTGCGTTGCCGGCGAGGTCGTCGGCGTAGACCAGCGGATAGGCGGTGGAGACCATCTGCTCGGTGCAGCCGTAGGGATAGCGTGAGAGGGCCAGGGCCAGGGTGGCCGGATCGAAACCCTGGAACGGCGAATAGCTCACCTGCAACTGCACGTCGCCCGCCGCCAGCCCCGCCAGCAGGGCGGGCGGCGGGGTATAGGCCTCGCCGGGCCGCTGCAGGGCGCTCGTCACCCGCGTCACCGCCCCCCAGCCCAGCCGGGTCTGGATATCGTAGGTCTTGGCGGCGGCGAAGCCCGGGCCGGTCACCTGGAAGGCCGCCTGGGAGACGCCTGTCCGCGCCGGCGCGGCGAAGGCCAGCGGCTGGGCCACCCTCTGGCCGGTGGTCAGTCGCACCACCTGCCTCGGCGGCGGCGTCAGGCCGTTGGTGCCGGAGGTCATCACCGAATAGTCTCCGCCGCGGCCCTCCAGGTTATGCAGCTCCAGGGTCGCCACGGGCCGGTCGCCCGGCGCCAGGAAGCGTGGCAGGTTCAGGTCGGCCACCACAGGGTCGCGCACGGTCATCGCCTGCGAGGCCGAGCCCACCGCCTTGTCGCTCCACGCCACCGCCATCACCCTCAACTGGCCGTTGAACTGGCCGGCCGGCAGGCTGACCGTCGCACGGCCGTCGAAGCCGGTGCGCACCAGACCCGACCAAAGGGCCACGGTCCGGATCGGGGTCACCGTCAGCCCCTGCGCCCCCAGTTCGTCGCCGCCGAAGTTGACGCCGGCAGGGGCGCCCAGATTGGGGTCGAGCAGGCGGCCGTAGTCGTCGCGGTAGTCGACGGTCAGGGCCCGCTTGCCGAAATACCATTTCGCCGGATCGGGGCTTTCGAACCGGGTGAGGGCCAGGATGCCCTCATCCACCGCCGCCACGGTTACATAGGCCCGCTGGCCGGCAGCCAGGCCGTTCACCTTCAGCGGCACGGTCACTGGCGTTTGAGCGTTGATTCGCTCGGCCGCGCCTATGGCCACGGTCAGGCGTCGGCCCTTTGGTTCCAGGGGCACATAGATCACTCCCAGGGCCCGCCGGGGCAGAGGCGTGGCCACCGGGTCGCGCGGCTGGATCAGGGTCACCATCACATAGGCGCCGCCGGCCCAAGCCGCCGAGGTCTTGAGATGCACCACGCCGCCGTCCGCCCCCAGGGTCACGGTCTTGAAGTCGATCACCCGGTCAGTGGCCACGGCCACCTGCGCCTCGCCGGCGTAGGGGCCCTTGATGTTCACCGCGATGGTGTCCCCCTGGCCATAGGTCTGCGAGCCAGCGGTCAGGCGCACCTGGTCCGGCGCCTCAACGTCGGCGGCAGAGCCGCCCCAGCCTGACGAGAAGCGTCGCACCGTGCGCGCGCCGCCGGGGCCGGTCAGCTCCAGGCGATAGTCCCCCCAGCCCAGGCGGCGGGTCAGTCGCGCCGCGGCGTCCTGGGCGATGTCGAGGACGCCGCTGGCCACAACCACGTCATGGCTGGTCCGCCGCCACTGCCAGCGGCCGTTCTGCTGGAACCAGTCATAGGTCCACGCCTCGCTGATCAGGCTGTAGCTCACCGCGTGGGCGGCGACGCGCCGGCCCAGCGGGTCGACCGCGATGATGTCCAGGCTCACCGGCGGGGCGCGGTCGCCGACGGCGTCGCTGCGGGTCACCTTGAGGCCCAGATAGAGGGGGCGGGTGCGGATGTTCAGCGCCAGGCCCTGGCGAACCGGCCGGCCGCCCGGCTCGAACACCGCGGCGGTCACCGCGGCCACCACCGGATCGGCGGTGTCGCCCACGGCGGCGGCGGCCAGCGACAGGCCGGCGTGGCCGGCGCCGTCGGTGACGGTCTGCTCAAGCTCCACCAGCTTTTCAGCATAGGGCTTCACCTGGTCGCCCCATTCATAGCCGTCAAAGTGCGGGAAGGGGGCCGGATCGGCGTGGACACGCGCCTCGCCCTGCACCTTCAGGCCCGAGCCCGTAGCGCCATAGAGGAATCGCGCCGACACGCTCACCGGACGCACCTCTCCGGCGGCGACCGGCGTCGCCGAACGGCCATCGGCCGCCACCGCGAGGCGCTGCGGCGCGAAGTCCTCCACCGACACCGACAGGACGCCGGCCGGCGCATCGAAGCCGTCGATGTGCAGTTCCGCCGTCCAGCGACCCCGCGGCGCGCTTCTGGGCAGGTCGACGTCGGCCATCACCACGCCGCCAGCGGTGCTGGCGAAGGGATAACGGTGGAACTCCACTCCGGAGGGGCGCTTGACCAGCAGATAGCCCTTGCGGTCGTTGATCGCGTTCGACTCCCGGTCGCGCGCCAGGGCGCTCAGATGGATGCGCTCGCCGGGCCGGTAGATGCCCCGGTCGCTGTAGACATAGCCGTCGACCGCCGCCGTTGGCGTGCGCCCGGTCAGGTCGGCGCCGCCCTCGCGGCCGCCGACGTTCTGTTTCGACAGGTCCAGGGGCGACCGCGCCAGGTCGAGAACCGCCAGGTCCCCCTGGGGGCCATAGGCCATCACCATGCGCGCCGCGCCGGCGCCCTCGCCGGCCAGAAGGGCGTGCGGGAACCCGGCCCGGCCGGAGGCGTCGGTCCGCACCGTCCCAAGGCTCTCGCCGTCCGTGGCCATCAGCACGGTCTTCACCCCCGCCAGGGTGTGGGCCGTCTTCAGGGAGCGAACCACCACGTCCAGGGAATCGGCGCCGCTGTAGGCGGTGAGCGCCATGTCAGTGAAGATCACCCAGCGGCGGGCCTGGGCCGGCGGGTTGGTCTCCTCGTCCTTGGCCACAAGGTCGCGGCCGCCGGAGGCGTCGCGCGCCTTGATGACATAGCCGCCGGGGACCATCTCCTTGAGAACCGCGCCGAGGGGAAACACCGTCGTCGCCCTCTGGCCGCCGCTTGACCGGACCTGGACGAAGCCCTTCCAAACCACCCGGCCCTCGTCGTCCGGGCTGTCGTCGCCATAGTCCTCGGGATATTCGCCGTCGCCGGTCGGGCTGGGCGCGCTGATCGACTTGCGCACCAGGTTGCGGTCCGGCACTCGCCAGACCTCGATGGCCAGCCGGCTGACGTTGACCGTCTCGATGCCGACGCCGTCCGCCTCGTCGCGCGGCAGGATCACCCCGTCGCCGGCAAAGCCCACATAGGGCGGCTTTTCGCCCTGGCTGAAGTCCGCCTCAGCGTTGGCGGCCAGGGTTTCGCCGGCCTTGTCGGGCAAGCCTTTGAGCAGGGTTATGTGGCGTCCGGCGAACCCCAGGCCGCCGACGCACAGTTCGTCGCCCTTCACCGAAACCGCCGGCGGATGGTCCGGCTGCGGCGAGATCATCACGAAATCGCCATAGGCCCTGGCCGGATCGAGGTCGCGCGACATCTCGATACAGGCCAGAGGCTGGCCGCCGCTGGTGTCCAGCCGGGTCTTCCAGATGGCGAAGCCGTCAGGCCTGACGACGCCGCGACGCGGGGCGTCGGCGGCGCGCGGCCGGCCGAACAGCGACCAGACGTCCGACGGAGCCGTGGCGACGGCGGCATGGGGACCGAACGCCCCGTCCACGCCCTTTGCGACGACGAAGCCGATGCCGAAGCCCAGCGTCAGAACCGCCAGACCCGCCGCCCACAGTCGGTTCATTCGCCCCTCCGTTCCGGCGGTGATCGGCGGCCGTTGCGGCGATAGAACGCCAGGCCGCGGAGCCCGTCAATCGGCGCCAGAGGTCCGTTTCAGCGGGCGGTTCAGCTCCGCGCGGCGCGGCGGGCGGCAAGGGCGGCGGCGAGCCGCGCGCTCACCGTGGGGTCGCGCCAGATCATCACGATCGTCGCCAGCAGGCCGGCGTGCAGCAGGATCGCGCCCGCCTCCAGCCGCGCCATGTCCCAGATCAGGCCCGGCCCCGCCGCCATGGTCGCGCAGGCCGTCGCATAGGCCGCCAGGCGCCCCGGCGAGGCGGGTGACCCCATCCTCCAGAGCACCGCCGCGGCCGCGGCGACGGCCATGCCGGCCTTCATCGCGGCCATGGCGCGCAAAAGGCGGGTGAGGTCAGCTCCGGCGTGCGCGACCGCCCGGGCGGTGGTGGCCGGGTCGGTGGCCAGGATACCGCCGACGGTTCCGGCGAGGATCGCCGCCAGGACCAGACTTCGCGCCAGGGCCGGCGATAGGGTCGGCGCCCGCGCGGTCGCCTCAGCGGCGGCCCGGGCTTCAAAGGTGGCGAGGGTCATGGTCTGGCGCCTCCCGGGGTCAGGACTGTCGCTCGACGATGTCAGAAACGGCCCCGATTGGCCAGCCGGCCCGGCGGCCCTACAACGATCCGACGACGCGGGCCTTGATGGCCTCGTATTCGGTGTCGGTGATCAGGCCCTGGCCGAGCATGTCGCGCGCCCGCGCCAGGCGCTGGGCGGGGTCGTCCGCCGCGGCGGACGGGGCGGCCAGAGGTGTCGTGACCGGGCCTTCGCCGCCCTGGGGGTAGACGCCTGTGGCGATCTGCACCCCACCGGCGCGCGCCCGCATCTCCTCTATCGCCCGCACCCGGCGCTTCTCCCGCCAGGCCTGGTCCTGGCCCTGGCACTCGCGATAGAGCGCCTGCGCCGCCTCGATGCGCAGGCCGTTCACCCGGATCGTGCGGGTCTCGCCTTCGCCGGCGGCGGTGTCCGACAGATTGCCGCTGAAGCTCAGGGTCAGGCAGGCGCTGAACATCCCCACCGTCAGGCTGACGTCCTTCAGATCCTGCCAGCGCACCCCCAGCGGCTCATAGCCGCCAAGCAGCCGCCGGCGGAGCAGCAGGAACCGTCCGGATGTCGCGGCCGCCACCGTGCGCCGGTGGACCAGGGCGTAGAGCCGGTGCTGCAGGGCGAAGGCGACCACCGCCTCGCCGCTGACCAGCAGCGTGCCCAGCTCGGTCCACGCGGCCATGGCCCCGCGGTCGGCGCGCGCCGGTCGATACTCTGTTGGCTGGGTCATGGGCGCTCCTGAGCCATGGGCCGTTTAGCGCGCTTCACGGCGTGGGGCCACCCGCCCGGCGATTACTCCGCCGCGAAGGAGGTGACCGTGTCGAGCCTGGCCTCGCCACCGCCGTCCGGGCCGTTGGCCGCGGGGCGGTGTCGGAATCCCGGGGTGTCGCTGGTGTGCAGATTGCTCAGCGCCAGCGACACATAGTCGGCCCGCGCCTCGGCCTCGGCTCCCTCGAACTTCGCTTGCGCCAGGATCTGGTCAACGATGAAGCGCGGCTGATAGCTGGCCAGGGGAAAGTCGTTGCGCACGCGCAGCTCGGCGATGACGCCGTCTATGGTCGCATCGTCCAGCGCCAGGCCGATCGGCCGGGCGACGGCGTGGAAGATGCTCCGGTACTCCTCGGCCGTCGGCGCGGTCACCTCGATCTTGTAGGGGATGCGGCGCAGGAAGGCCGGGTCCATAAGGCTGCTCGGCCCCAGGTTGGTGGAGAAGATAACCAGCTCGTCGAAGGGCAGCTGGAAGGTCTTGCCGGTGTGGAGCTTCAGATATTCGACCCGCGATTCCAGAGGCACGATCCAGCGGTTGAGCAGGGCCGTGGGCGAGACCAGCTGGCGGCCGAAATCGTCGATCAGGAACACCCCGCCCAGGGCGCGGATGTGCAGCGGCGCCTCGTAGAACTTGGCGTGCGGATCGAACTTCAGGTCCAGCATGTCCAGGGTGAGCTCGCCGCCGGTGATCACCAAAGGCCGCCAGCAGGCCACCCAGCGGTGATCGAGATCCTCGCGGCGCAGGCCCACCGCCTCGACGTCGCCCTGCAGTTGACTTTCCAGCGGCCGGTGCACCACCGGATCGAACACCCGGATGATCTGGCCCTCGACCTCGAAACAGTAGGGGATGTAGATCACGTCGCGGAACAGGTTGCCGATGCGTTCGCCGATGGTGGTCTTGCCGTTGCCGGGTGGGCCGTAGAGCAGCACCGAACGGCCCGAGTTGACCGCCGGACCCAGTTCACGCACCAGCACATCGGGCACCACCAGGCCCGTCAGGGCCTCGTCGAGCCGCGCCCGCGTCACCCGCTCGTTGGCCAGTCGCTGGCGGAGGATCTGCTCGCGGTAGGCCGCCAGGGTCACCGGCGCGGGGCCGATATATTCGTTCTGGTCGCTGGCCGTGCGGGCCCACTGAACGCCCTTGTCGGTCAGGGCGTAGCGGATTTCCGTCGAGCCGCTCTGGCGCACGGCGCCCAGCAGGTCGAGCAGCCGCCGTTCCTCGGCCTCGTCGAACAGTTCCTGCACCGCCCGTGGCGGCAGCTTCAGCCGCTCGCCGATGGCCGAGGCGGTGACCTCGCCGCTGGCGTGCATGGCCTTGACCATCAGGCTGAGCAGGTCAGGGATCGGGATGCCGGTCTCGGCCAGGCTGCGCGGCGGCGGCGGCGCGGCGCGCATCACCGCCTCCAGGGCCTCGGGGGTCAGTCTCTCCAGCTGGATCAGGCAATCGCCGAGCGCCCCGCCCCGGGTGCGCTGCAACTCGAGCGCCGTGCGGATGTCCGCTGGCGTCACCAGTCCGTGCGCAACGAGGATGTCACCAATGAACACGACCGATCCCCAATCCTGACTCTACGCTTCCCGGCGCGGGTCTTCGTTCCCGACGCCGGACACCGACTGTTTAACCGCCCCTCCAGACAATAAGCTTCACCGGCTCTCAAGACAGACAGCAAGCGGTAACCCCGCCAGGAGGGCTCGTCTGTGGGAAAACGCACATTTTTATCAGGCTGTTGTCAAGCTTGGTTGACCGCCTCGCCAATACTTGGTGAGAGTTGACAATGAACTGGCGCGCGAAGGCCACGCATTGGCTGAGATTAAGTCGCAGGCGCAAAACTGGACGGCGTCAGGCCGCCTTTGGCTGAACGACCGTCTCCACGTCGTCCTCGGCCAGGAAGGCCTTGATCAGCCCCACCGACTGGGCCGGGTGAGAGACCAGGAAAAGATGCCCGCCCGACACCATCTCCAACCGAGCGTGGGGGATCAGCCCGGCCAGGATCTTGCCGTTGATCATCGGCACGATACGGTCATCCTCGCCCATCAGCACCAGGGTGCGCGCCTTCACGAACGGCAGGAACGGGGCGCTGGTCCAGCCGGCCATGGCCGCCAGCTGATAGGCGTAGCCAGTGCGGCTCGGCGGCATAAGCCGCGACACGTGGTCGTCCTTGCCGCCGCTGTCGCCATAGAGCGCCTCGAAGTGCTCCAGCATGTATTCGCTGTCGATGTAGCGGCGCGGATTGGCCATCTTCGACAGCACCCGCGGATCGCCGGGGACCATCACCATTCCCGCCGCCGTGGCCGCCAGGATCAGCTTGCCGGTCCGCCCCGGGTGCTGGAAGGCGAACTGCTGGGCCATGCCCCCGCCCCAGGACACGCCCATCACGTCCACCTTTCCGCCGTAGCCCAGGCGGTCGAGCAGCCTCGCGCTGCGCAGGGCCATTGTCCATGGCCGGTAGGGGAACTTGGGGCTGGGCGAGCCGCCGATCCCGGGCATGTCGAAAGTGATGATGTCGCGGTCGGTCAGCCAGTCGGCCAGTGGCGCCATCAGCTCGATGTTGGCCCCGATGCCGTTGAAGAACAGCAGTGGCCGTCCCGCCGGCCGCCCGGCCGGCGCTTGGGCCGTCCACACTGCCGCGCGCAGGGGCCGGCCGCCGACCGCGATCAACTCAAGGCGGGGCTGTCGGCTGGCGGGGGCGGGCTGGAGCACTGGGAGGGTATCCTCAATCGAACACATAAAGGCCCGGCGCGGCGACGCCCGGCGGATGCTGGCGCGAGCCCAGGGTCTTGCGGGCTGGCTTCAGGGCGCCGGAGCGCGCCTTCAGCCACTCCAGCCAGAATGGCCACCACGAGCCGGTGTGCTCGCAGGCGTCCCTGGCCAGCCAGGTCTCCAGGTCAGCAGGCGGCCGCGTCTCGCTGTGGAAATACTTCGCCTTGGGGTTGCCTGGCGGATTGAGCAGCGACTGGATGTGGCCGGCTTGCGACAGCACGAACTCCACATTTGGCGAGCCGATCAGCTGGTTGATCCGGTAGCAGGCCTTCCACGGAGTGATGTGGTCGGTGACCCCGGCGACGATGAAGCAATCCTGTTTCACCTTCGTCAGGTCCACCGTATGGCCGCCCAGCTGCGCCGTACCCGGCCGGGCGAAGGGCTGGGTTTCGTACATGCCCAGATAGTCGGCGTGCAGAGCCGCCGTCAGATTGGTCGAGTCATTGTTCCAGTAGAGCACGTCGAACGCCGGCGGCGGCTCGCCGTGCAGATAGTTGTTGACCACATAGTTCCACACCAGGTCGTTGGGCCTCAGAGTCCGTTTGGAAACTCACGGGTGAGCGTTTCTGCGTAGAAGATTGCCGCCCATGGCTACGAGGATCATGGCTTCGGAGACGTCGAGCCGGGTCTCATA
>CAIXWN010000140.1 GCA_903923135.1 uncultured Caulobacteraceae bacterium
AGATCAGGGAAACGGCGGTCAGGCCGAAGAGGGCCGTCTTGAGAGAGTTCACAGGCATGAATGTCCTTCTGCGGCGCAAGGCGCGCCCGGATCCACCATAACGCGTCAGCCGCGGCCGATATAGGGCATGGCTGTGGCCATGACGGTGATGAACGGCACATTCGCCGACAGCGGCAGATTGGCCATCATCAGCACCGCGTCGGCGACCCCCTGGACGTCCATCACCGGTTCGACGGCGATACGCCCGTCGGCCTGGGGCACGCCCTGGCTCATGCGGGCGGTGAGCGGCGTGGCGGCGTTGCCGATGTCGATCTGGCCGCAGGCGATGTCGAAGGCGCGGCCGTCGAGAGCCACCGAGCGGGTGAGGCCGGTGATGGCGTGTTTTGTGGCCGTATAGGGCGCCGAGTTGGGCCTGGGCGCATGGGCCGAGATCGAACCGTTGTTGATGATGCGTCCGCCCCGCGGCGACTGCGCCTTCATCTGTCGCACGGCGTGCTGGGTGCACAGGAACACGCCGGTGAGATTGACATCCACCACCGCCCGCCAGGCGGCGACGCTCAGATCCTCCAGCGGCACGGGCGGCGCGCCGCGTCCGGCGTTGTTGAACAGCACGTCCAGGCGTCCGAAGCGGGCGATGGCGGCGTCGAACAGGGCGGTGACCTGGGCCTCGTCGGCGACGTCGGCCGGGTGGATCAGGGCGCGCTCCCGGGCGTCGGCGATTTCGGCGGTCTCGGCGAGCGCGGCCTCGCGCCGGCCGGCGAGAACGACGCTGTCGCCCTGGGCGAGGAAGGCGAGGGCGACGGCCCGGCCGATGCCGCTGCCGGCGCCGGTGACGAGGACGATCTTGCCCGGTCGGTCGACCATGTCCGGCCTCACGCCCGCGCCGCGCGCAGGGCGGCGGAGATGGCGGCCAGGCCGCCGACGAGTTCCTGCGGCGTCGGCCAGCCGTAGCCCAGGCGGAAGTAGCGGTCCGACTGTTCGAACCAGTGGCCCGGGCCGACGTAGCAGCCGTGCTCGTCGTTGAGGATGCGGTGGAAGGCGGCCACATCGACCCCGGCGGAGTCGCGGATGCGGGGGAAGGCGACGCAGCCGCCCTGCGGCTCCACCCATTCCAGCAGCGGCTCTGCGGCCATCCAGTCGGCGACGACGGCGAAGGCCGCGCGCAGGCGGGCGTCGTTCTCGGTCAGCCAGCGGTCGGCCTGGGCGTAGGCGGCCGCGGCGATGGCCTCGTCGACCACGCTGCCGCAGATGCCGATCTGTTCCTTGGCGCAGAGGAAGCGCAGGGCCAGGTCGGCGTCGGCGGTGACAATCCAGCCGGTGCGGATTCCGGGGATGCCGAAGGCCTTGGACAGGGAGCAGACGCTGATGGCGCGCGGATCGAGGGTGGCGGCCACCGGCGGGGGCGGCGCGAAGCTCATGTCGCGATAGGTCTCGTCGACCAGCACGCGGGCGCCGACCTGCGCGGCCAGGGCGATGACGGCCCGCAGGTCGCCCTCGGTGAGGGCCACCCCCGTCGGATTGTGGGGCGCGGTGATGCTGATCAGCCGGGTGGTGGGGCGGATCAGCGCCGCCATGGCCTCCAGGTCCAGGCTGAAGCCGCGGTCGAAATCGAGGTCGAGATAGCTGATGTCGCAGCCGATGGCGCGGGGCGTCTCGATGTTGGTGGCGTAGTTGGGCCGCACCACCACCAGGTGATCGCCCGCCTCCAGCAGGGTCAGGGCGATGATGAACAGCGCCGCGGACGCCCCGGCGGTGATCAGTACGTCATCGGCCGCCAGCCCGCCGCCGGCGCGGTCGGCGATCATCGCGCGCAGGTCGGCGCGGCCGAGGTGGTCGCCGTAGCAGAGCGTCAGGGCCTTCAGGTCCAGGTCGAACTCCGCGAGCGAGCGGTCGCGCACCGAGGATTCGGTGAGGTTGAAGCGCAGGCGGTCATAGCCGAGCTGCTCGGGCGACTCGGCCTCGATGGCCATCCGGGGAATGCGCATGGGGAACTCCTGGCCGAATCCCTAGGAGGGGGACGGGGTCTTCGCCTTCTCGCGTTCATTGATGGCGGCGCGCAAGTCCTCGCCCCAGCCGGCGGCGGCCTCGCCCAGGGCGGCCTGGGGCGGCGCAATCTCTGGTCCCTGGCCGGGCGGCAGGGGCGGGGTGAAATAGCCCAGGGCGTAGCTGCCCATGGCGTAGCCCAGCAGGGCCTGAAGCTTCCGGTCAAGGGTGCGGGCGATGGCCGGCGGACAGGAGAGATACTGGTTCTCCTCCTGTCGCAGCCAGCCAAGGCAATAGGTGATGTTGATCCCCACGCGGTCGGCGCCGGTGCGGTTCTCGCCGCCGGCGTGGATCACCGAGCCCGAATAGACCAGAACCGAACCGGCCTTCATCTCGGCGTAGCCGATCTCGTGGGGCTCGGCCCGGCGCCCCTCGGGCCAGGACGGACTGCCCGGAACCACCTGGGTGGCGCCGTTGGCCTGGGTGAAGTCGGTCATCGCCCAGATGGTGTTCAGCTGTGGCTCGACCCCCTTGAGAAAGCCGCCCCAGGCGAGCTTGTCGCGGTGCAGCACCTGGCGGCCCTGTCCTGGGCGAAGGCGGATCACCTGGGTGAGGTGCAGCTGATAGCGGTCGCAGGCGCGCAAGAGGTAGGCGTCGCAGGCGGCCAGGATGGCGGGGTGGGCGACCAGGTCGCGGCTGGCGGGCGAGCGGGCCACCAGGGCGCCGGTGCGGGTGGTGGAAAAGCCGGTGAACTCGTCGACCCCGTTCGGGGTCGCCTCAATGTAGGGCGTCAGCTCGGCCATGACGGCGGCCACCTGGCCTGGCGGGATGACATCGTCGAGGATCAGGGCCCCGTCGCTGTCGAGGATCTCGGCGATCGCCTCGGGCGAGGCGTCGGCGGGGAGGTGCTGCAGGGTGGGCATGAACGGACCTCGGCCGATGGGGGTGTGAGCTTCGACCGGGGTGACCTCACTGGTCAAGGGGCTGTCCGGCCTCTCGGCCGGAGACTCAAGGCACGAAGATGTCCTGTCCCGCGGCGACCCGGGTGCGCAGCATCGCCTGAACCTCGGTGCGGATGACCCAGTCGGGCAGTTCGCGGCCCTCGCCCAGCGAGTCCCTGACACTGGCCGGGCCGGCGATCCCTTCGTCCGTGTGGTCGATGGTCTCGATGAAGCGTCGCTGCGTCGGCTCCCAGCGTACTGAGTCGAAGAACACCGGCGCGACGCCGATGTCGCCCATCTGGTCGAACAACCGCCGCGAAGCGTCCGGGGCGTATCCACCCGGCATGCCGCCCATGTCACGGCCGATTACGAAGTGGCTGCAGCCGAAGTTGCGCTGCACCAGGGAGGCGAAAACGGTTTCGCGCGGACCGGCAAACCTGGGGTAGCTGGCGAAGCCCGCGAGAATCGCCCGCCCCGACGGATAGACGCCGGCGGCCAGGCAGGTCTCGTAGCTGGCCAGAACGGCCGAGGGTTCGAAGTCTCCGGGCCTGCCCGGACCGACCAGAGGATGCAGCAGAAGACCGTCGGCGTCCGTTCGCTCGAGCGCCTCGAGCTGGATGTACTCGTGCGCGCGATGCACGACGCTGCGGCCGTGAAAGGCGACCACCCGGTTCCAGCCCTTGCGCTCGAACACCTGCCGGGCCTGGGCCGGCGACAGGGTGAAGCGGGCTTGGGGATGGTCGAGCGGCTGCACCAGATGCACCCGCCCGGCCAGGAAACGCCCGCCGCCCGCCAGGAGCCGGGCCACGCCCGGGTGATCGGCGGAGGCCGTACCGAACCAGGCCCCACTCAGCGCCGTCAGATCGCGCTCGAAGTCTTCGGAGACCTCGACGACCGAGTGGGTCGTCCCGGACGCGGAGACCAGCCGCAACCGTTCGCCCGGTCCGGGCGTGGCCGTCGAGGCGGCGATCGGGAGAAGGATCGGCATGGTCCAGGGCGCCCCGGCGGGGGTGCGGTACTCACGCAGCACGCTGTCCAGAGTCTCGCTGTCCATGAACCCGGTGATCGGGGAGAAGGCGCCGACGGCGATCTGCTCGGCGTCCATCAGCGCCCGCTCGCTCACCACCAGCGCCGGCAGGCGCGCCAGGTCATCGGGCGTGGCGGTCGAGATCTGGTTGACCAGGGCGCCGCCGTTGGGTTCCGGAAGGCAGGCGAAACCGGCTCCCGGCGGGTCGTTGCGATGAGCGAACTCGTGGGCGACGCGGCTGATCATCGCGACGCACTGGATCGGCCAGGCGCCGATCGCGGTCTCGGCGGCGAGAACCAGACCGTCGGCGCCGTCGGCGAGCGTGTTGAAGACATCGTTCACTTCCGCCCGCGTCGGGCTCGACGCGTGGATCATCGACTCCAGAAGGTTGGTGGCCACGTAGACGGGTCGGTCTAGGTGATGGACTCGCCGGATGATGCTCTTCTGGATGGCGGGAATACGCTCGATCGGCACTTGCCTCGACATGTCGCCCCGATCGATCAGGATGGCGTCGGAGCCCGTCGCGATGGTGTCGAGGTTGGCCAGTCCTGACAGTGACTCGATCTTTGATATGACCGTCGAGTCGGGACCGACGAGGGCGCGCATGGCCTCGACGTCCTCGCCGCTTCCGGCGAAGGACAGGGCAAAGACACGGACCCCCCTGGCCAGGCCGATGGCGATCGCGCCGCGGTCTTTCGGTGAGATCGCCGGCAGTTCGATTTCGCGGTCAACCGACACCGCCTTGTTGGTCCCCACCAGACCGCCGTTGACGACACGGGCATGGGCCACGCCATCGGCGACGGCGACCACCTGGGCGGCGGCGCCATTGAAATCGAGGGTGACGATGTCGCCGCGGCGCAACTGGCCGACGGCCTGCGGCGGGGTCAGGGTCAGTCGCGAGTCCTCCCCCGGGACGGTCTCGGAGAGAAAGTCTACGAAGCCGTTGTCGACCAGACGGACCGGCACGGTCGCAGGGCCGGTGCGCACCTGCGCGCCCTCGCTGTCCAGGCAGACCGGAACACTGGAGTGAGCCTGGAGGAAGGCGATGACCCCATCCACATCCTCCAGCGCCGTATGGGAGAGGTTGATGCGGAAGAGCGATACGCCCATCGCCTCGAGGCGCGATAGGGTGCGCCGGTTGAGGGAGGCGGGTCCGATGGTGCAGAGAATCTTGGCGGGCATTGATGGATCCGGCGGTTCACGTTCCACGGAAAGGGTCACGGTCGGCCTTGGGACTCAGGCGTCCGCGAGGGCCGAGGCGGGACGGGCGAGAGGCTGCGGGGTCAGGGTCGAACCCGCCCTGCCCGGCCCCGGCAGCGCCGCCCGCCGCTCCAGGATCGGCGCCATGAGCCGTTCGACGTCATCCAGACGCTCGGCCGCGAGGTTGTGCTGTTCCTGGGGGTCCTTGGCCAGATCGAACAGCTGGGGGCCGGGCTTGCCCAGCCGGTCGTGTGAATCGACACGTTCGGTCCAGATCAGTTTCAGATCGTCGCGGCGGGAAGCGAAGTAGATCGGCCGGTTCTCGAAGTCGCACGGGCTGCCAAAGAAGGTTTCCAGCACGATCTCCCGCCGCGGATCGGCGTGCAGGTCGCGGTAGGGCAGGCCCTCCCATGCGGGCGGCGGCGGCAAGCCGACCATATCGGCGATGGTCGGCGCCACATCCATCAGGGTGCATAGACCAGGCGTGGTCGCCTCGCCCAGGTCGGGGTGATGGATGACGGTGAAGGTTCGGGTGTTGTGCTCGTAGAGGCGGAACTTGTGGCCGGTGTCGCCGTGTTCGCCCATCTCCTCGCCGTGGTCGCTGGTCAGAGCGATGATCGTGTCACCCAGGCCGCGGGCGGCGAGCTCCGCCTTTAGCCGGCCGACCTGGTGGTCGATGAAGCCGATGGCCGCATCATACAGTGCGTTCCAGGCCAACCAGTCCTCCGGGGAGCGCGGCGCGGCGCGATGGCCCGCATAGGGGTCCGTCCGGGGGTCGTGGCCCACCGCGACCAGCCAGCGCCGAGTGTCCGCCGCCCAGCCCTTTCCCAGCCCGGCGCAATAGGGAAGGTGGGCGTCGAACAGATGCCCCCAGACGAAGAACGGCCGGGAATCGTCCTTCGCGCTGTCCGCTGCCAGAAGCACCCGGTCGACGACGGTCTCGGCGTCGGGAAACTTCTTGCGCCGGAACGTCCAGGGGTCGCGCAGGCGCGGACTGATCCGGCCGGCGAGGCCGAAGACGGCCTCGCCCAGGAGTGTCTCGGCAAGATCCGCCGCCGTCCGCAAACGTCGCCAGTTCAGGGCTTTCAACCACGGATCGCCGGCCCGGACGTTGCTCAGGATCGTGTCGATGAACCCGGCGGGGTCGGCCTGCCAGCGCGCCTCGAGGGCGGCAAGGGCCTCGATAACCGCCGGCCAGCGGTAGTGCTGGTGATCGAACCGGTTGTTGGTGCGCCGGAAGTCCCGTCGGTCGTTCAGCCGGGTGCGGCAGTAGCACTCCATTTTGTCGAAGAACAGGCCGATCACCGGGGCAAGCCGCGCGCGCAGTTCGGCGGCGTCGCCCTGCCGCGCTTCCCAGGTCGAGATCTGGCGGCCCGCGATGATGCCGAGCGTGTTGGCCAGGGTCGAGGGCTCGATCAGCAGTTCCTCGGTCTCCGCGTCATAGCCGAAGAAGGAGTTCGCCCAGTGGACGGTGGTAATGTGCGTGGTCCGGTAGCCTCCCGCCCGCAACAGCGCCGTCAGGGACTCCGGCCGATTGGCGATGCCGTGATCGAAGCCGCCATACGACAGCGGTCGCGTCGAGGTCATCAGACTGGGAAAGGAACCGAAGGTGCTGGGGCTGATGGCATAGGACGTCGCCGGCTGGTGAGCGTGTCTAAGCAACCGGTCGATGTTCGGTGTCGTCCGGTAGGCGTACCCGCGGGCGCTCGAACGGTCCGCGCGGATGGCATCCAGCGTGAGCAGGACGATGTTCGGTCTGTCTGGCGGCGAAAGCGTCACCTTTGCGTCATGTGACAGTTCCGCGACAACACAAAAACAGAAAATATCCGCGCCGATGTCAGGCGCTCTGATCGCCGGTGCGTCCGGTCTCAAGCCGGACGACGAGTATCAGGCAACCTGCGCCGGTCAGTTCACCCGCCGCGTCCGCCCGGCCCAGTAGGGCTCGCGCAGATCCTTGCGCAGGATCTTTCCCGACGCGTTGCGCGGCAGGGCGTCGATGAAGTCGACACTCTTGGGGGCCTTGAAGTGGGCGATGCGGGTGCGGGCGAAGGCGATGATGCTGGCCGGGTCAGGGGTGGCGCCCGGCTTGAGGGCCACAACGGCCTTGACCGCTTCGCCCCACTTGTCGTCCGGGATGCCGATCACGGCCACCTCGGCCACGTCCGGATGGCCATAGATGGCGCTCTCCACCTCGGCCGGATAGACGTTCTCGGCCCCGGTGATGATCATATCCTTCACCCGGTCGTGGATATAGAGATAGCCGTCCTCGTCCAGGTAGCCGGCGTCGCCGGTGCGCAACCAGCCCTCGGCGTCGATGGTCGAGGCGGTGGCCTCGGGCAGCTTCCAGTATCCGGGCATGTTGGCCACCGAGCGCGTCGCCACCTCGCCGACCATGTTCGGCGGCAGGGTGTTTCCCGCCTCGTCGATGATCTTCAGCTCGACGCCGGGCATGGGCAGGCCCGCGGCGCGCATGCGCGGGGTTCCGGCCGGATCGTGGTCCTCGGGCGGCAGATAGACGATGGTGCCGCAGGTCTCGGTCATGCCGTACTGCTGGCAGAAGCCGCAGCCGAACACCTCCATGCACTCGCGCAGCAGGTCCAGCGGGATCGGCGAGGCGCCGTACATGATGAACTTCAGGCGGCTGAAATCCACCTCGCGGGCGCGGGGCTGGCGCACGACGATCTGCAGGGCGGCCGGCACCATGAACATCTTGGAGACCCGGTCGACCTCGATGAAATCGAGCACCTTGAGGGGGTCGAACTCGCGGGCGACCACGCCCCTGGCGCCGTTGAACAGGCCGACCATGCCCCAGCCGGTGCCGCCGATGTGGGCCACGGGCATGGCCACCAGGCTCACGTCGTCCGGGCCCCAGTCGTTCCAGTCCATGCCGGCCTCGGCTGCCGCCCGCCGGCCGCTGAGCAGGTTGCGGTGGCTGAGCATGGCGCCCTTGGGCCTGCCGGTGGTCCCGGAGGTGTAGAGCTGGACGGCGATCTCTTCGGGATCGATGTCCGGCGAGCCCGCCAGGGCCGGCGCGGCGTCGCGCCAGGCCTCGAAGACCGGGTAGGGGTGGTCGCCCGGCTCCATGGCGATGATCCTGGGGGTGGTCTCGAGCAGGCGGGCCACCTCGTCGGCGTGGCCGATGACCTCCGGGCCGACGAACACCAGCGGGGCCTCGGAGTCGGCGATGATGTAGGCCGCCTCGGGCGGCGCCAGGCGCCAGCCGATGGGAGTCATCACCGCGCCCATCTTGGTCGCGCCGAACAGCGCCTCGAAATAGTGGTCGCTGTTCTTGCCGATGTAGGCGATGCGCCGCCCCCGGGTGACGCCCTCGGCCAGCAGGGCCGCGGCCACCCGGTCGGTGTGACGCTCGAAGGCGGCGAAGGTGGTGTCGCGCCCCTCGAAGGACAGGGCCACGGCGTCCGGCCGCCGGCGGGCGTGGTAGCGCGGGATGTCGCCGAGTGTCGGCATCTGGTCGAAGTCGATCTTGGTGTTGCTCATGGCTCGCATTTGAGGGGCCAGACCCGGCGTCAGGCAAGAGGGGAGTTCGCGCTTCCGCCTGAGCGATGTTCTGGCTAGGCTGACCGCGAGGGTTGGTCGACGTGCGGGGCGGCGCGGTTGAGCCGCTAAGCCAGGGAGGCGCCGTTGACCGTGGCCGAAGGCCTTTACCGTCGAGAACGCAACCGCGTCGGCAAGGTGAGCCTGTCGACCAAGATCTATCAGGGCGTCGGCGCGCTGCCGGAATCCCTGAAGACCTTCGCCTTCAGCACCTTCCTGCTGTTCTACTACAACCAGATCCTCGGGCTGGACGCGTTCAAGGCGTCGGCGGTGATCGCCGTGGCCCTGACCCTCGACGCCCTGTGCGATCCGCTGATCGGCTCCTTCTCCGACAGCCTGAAGGTGCGGCTGGGACGGCGGCATCTGTTGATGTACGCCTCGATCCTGCCGATCGGGCTTGGCCTGTTCCTGGTGTTCTCGCCGCCGGCTGGACTGTCCGAGACCCTGCTGCTGGCCTGGCTCTTCGCGACGGTGGTGCTGACCCACGTCTCGATGAGCCTGTTCGTCGTGCCGTGGACGGCGCTCTACGCCGAGTTCTCGGAGGACTACGCCGAACGGACCGCCATCGTGACCTGGCGCTACGCCATCGGCTGGCTGGGCTCGATCGTGTTCATCGTCTCGACCTGGTCGGTGATCTTCGCCAGCACCCCGGCCTACAGTCCCGGCCAGTTGAACCCGCACGCCTACGGCGTCTTCGCCCCGGTGATCTCGCTGACGGTTATGGCGGCGATCCTGGCCACCACCCTGCTGACCCAGCGCGAGATTCCCTATCTCCTGCAGCCGGTCGCCGCGACGCCGCGGTTCAGCCTGCTGCGGGTGTGGCGGGACGTCTCCAGCACCTTCTCCAACCGCGATTTTCTCGTCCTGTTCGCCAGCGCCCTGATCACCGCCGGGGTGACGGGAACGACCGACACGCTAGGGACCTATGTCTCCACCTTCTTCTGGGGCCTCGCGCCGGAGCAGCTGCGCTGGTTCCAGGTCTCGATCCTGGGGGCCATCGCCGCCTTCGCCACCCTGGGACAGGTCGAGCGGATCTTCGACAAGAAGCCGGTGCTGATGGGCGCGTTCCTGCTGCTGCTCATCGACGGCATCGGGGTGACGGCCCTGCGGCTGCTGCACCTGGCGCCGCCGAACGGCTCGATGGCGCTGCTGGTTCTGCTCGTGGGCAACGAGGTGGTGCGCACCTATCTGGGGACCCTGGTGGGGATCATGTTCGTCTCCATGCTGGCCGACACCATCGACGTGCAGGAACTCGCCACGGGCCGACGCCAGGAGGGGGTGTTCGCCGCCGCGCTGGCGTTCTCCGGCAAGGCCACCGCCGGAGTCGGGGCGCTGGTGGGGGGTTTCATGCTCTCCCAGCTGGTTCGGTGGCCGGCGCACGCCACGCCCCAGAACGCCGATCCGGCGATGGTCGTCCGCCTCGGGCTGGTGGCGGGCGTGCTCACGCCCCTGCTGCTGATCTTTCCCCTGATGCTGGGCTCACGCTATCGCATCACCCGCGAGGGGCACGCCGCCACCCGCGCCGAACTCGACCGCCGCCGGGCCGAGGCGCACGCGGCGGCGCCCGACGCGGCGCATCTGGCGCTGGAAATGGTGGTCAACCCGGTCAGCGGCCCGCCGCTGGGCTAGGGGGCGCCGTCAGGCGGCCCTCCGGTCTCCTGCGGCGGCGCGGCCCGGTCAAGCCGCGGGGGAGTCGCGGAGCGCCGCCAGGGCGTGTATCAGGCGCGGCGCCGGTGACTCGCCGGGCCGATGGATCGGAGACGGGCAGGGCATGACCAGGATCGCGGCCTTCCGGCCCGGCGCGACGGCGCTGCTGCTGTGGCTTCTGGCGCTGGGCGCGGCGCCGGCGGCGCAGGCGCAGCTGGCCCAGGTCACCGAGGCCGGCCGGCAGGCGATCCTGGCGCACCCGGCCACCCCCTTCGCCGGATCGCCCACCGCCGATGTGACGGTGGTCGAATACCTCGATTTCAACTGTCCCTATTGCAAGAAGGCGGCGGTGACCCTGCGCCAGCTGATGGCCGCCGATGCGAAGATCCGGGTGCTCTACAAGGACTGGCCGATCTTCGGCGGGGTGTCGGACTATGCGGCGCGGGCGACTCTCGCGGCGGGCTGGCAGGGCAAGGCGCTGGCGGCGCACAACATCCTCATCGACACCCCCTCGCGCCTGGCGTCCGAGACCCAGGTGCGTGAGCGCCTGGCCTTCGCCGGCGTCGACCTGGCCCAGCTCGACCGGGATCTCGCCGCGCACGAAAGCGCCATCGCCGCGATCCTGGCGCGCAACGACAACGAGGCCCGCGCCCTCAGCTTCACCGGCACGCCAGGGATGGTGATCGGAGACCTGGTGGTTCCCGGCGCGCTGGGCCTGGACGATCTGAGGCAGCTGGCGGCCATCGCCCGTCGCGCGCCGGCCGCGCCGGGGGGCCAGCGGCGGTCTTGACACCACCGCGGTGGCGGCGCCGACATGGCGTCGGGAGGCCCCGCCATGGAACCGCACGACATCGTTTCGCCCGAGGCGTGGCTGGAGGCCCGCCGGGCGCTCCTGGCCCAGGAAAAGGCGCTCACCCAGGCGCGCGACGCGGTGAGCCGGGCCCGCCGGGCGCTGCCGTGGACGCGGCTGGACAAGAGCTATGTCTTCGAGGGGACGGACGGGGCGGTCACCCTGGCCGACCTGTTCGGCGACGCCCGGCAGCTGATCGTCGTGCATTTCATGTTCGGGCCGGACGCCACGGTCGGCTGCCCGGTCTGTTCCCTGCGCGCTGACGGCCTTGACGCCATGATCCCGCACCTGAAGGCCCGCGACGTCGCCCTGGCCGTCGTCTCGCGCGGGCGCCTGGCGGCGATGAACGCCTTCAAGGCGCGGATGGGATGGCGATTTCCCTGGGTCTCGTCGCTGGGCGGCGATTTCGGATCCGATTTCGGCGTCTCGCTCGCGGCCGGCCCGGGAACCTACAACTACGCCCGGCGCAACGGTCCGGCCGGCGAGGCCAACGGCACGAGTGTCTTCTACCGGGACCCCGCCGACGGCGCGGTGTTCCACACCTATTCGACCTACGCCCGGGGCGACGACATCCTGATGAGCCCCTATAACTATCTCGATCTGACGCCGAAGGGCCGCGATGAGGGCGCCCTGCCGTGGTCCTCGGCCTGGATCCGCCATCACGACAGCTACGGGACGCCCCCCGCATGACCGACCGTCCGATCAGCCGCTACCCGGTTCCCGAGATTCTCGATCTGCCGGAGGATCTGCGCACGCGCATCCTGGCGGTGCAGGAAAAATCGGGGTTCGTGCCGAACGTGTTCCTGGTGCTGGCCCATCGTCCGGACGAGGCGCGGGCGTTCTTCGCCTATCACGACGCCCTGATGGACAAGGACGGCGGCATCAGCAAGGCCGAGCGTGAGATGATCGTGGTGGCCACCTCGGCCGCCAATGGCTGCCTCTATTGTGTGATCGCGCACGGGGCGATCCTGCGCATCCGCGCCAGGGACCCGCTGGTGGCCGACCAGGTGGCGGTCAATCCGCTGAAGGCCGATGTCAGCACCCGCCAGAAGGCCATGCTGGCCTTCGCCCTGAAGGTCGCCCAGGCTTCCGCCAGCCTGGCCGAGGCGGACTTCGAGGCCCTCAGGGCGCACGGTTTCAGCGATGAGGACGCCTGGGACATCGGCGCCATCGCCGCCTTCTTCGCCCTGAGCAACCGCATGGCCAATCTGACCGGGATGCGGCCGAACGACGAGTTCTTCACCATGGGCCGGACGCCCCGGTGAGCCCCGCGGCCCTGAACATCGCCATCCTCGACGACTACGCCGGGGTGGCCCTCGAGAGCGCCGACTGGGCCAGCCTGCCCGAGGGCTGCGCGATCACGGTGTTCCGGCGCCACCTGAGCGAGGACGAGGCGGCGACGGCCCTGGCGCCGTTCGACGTGCTGTGCACCATGCGCGAGAGGATGGCCCTGCCGCGGTCGCTGATCGAGCGCCTGCCGCGGCTGAAGATGATCACCATGGTCGGGCGCGCCCTGAGCAACCTGGACGCCGCCGCCGCCACGGAGCGCGGCATCGTGCTGGTCCACTCGGATTTCGCGCGTCCGGCGTTCGCCCGCGTGGCCAACGCCACGCCCGAACTGGCCTGGGGCCTGATGATCGCCACGGTGCGCCATATCGCCCGCGAGGACCGCCGCCTGCGCGCCGGGGGCTGGCAGGAGAGCATCGGGACCATCCTGGCCGGCAAGACCCTGGGGCTGCTGGGCCTGGGGCGGATCGGCCGGCGCATGGCGGAGTACGCGGCGGTGTTCGGCATGGAGACCATCGCCTGGAGCCAGAATCTCACCGCCGCGGCGGCCGCGGCGGCCGGCGCGCGCCGCGTGGAGAAGGACGACCTCTTCGCCGGGGCGGACGTGCTGTCGATCCATGTGATCCTGAGCGGGCGGACGCGGGGGCTGGTGACGGCCCGCGAACTGTCGCTGATGAAGCCCACAGCCTATCTGGTGAACACCTCGCGCGGGCCGATCGTCGAGGAGGCCGCTCTGATCGCCGCCTTGCGCGAAGGCCGGCTGGCCGGCGCGGGCCTGGATGTGTTCGACGAGGAGCCTCTGCCCGTCGGTCACCCGTTCCGGTCGATGGACACTGTCACCCTCAGCCCGCATCTCGGCTACAACACCCGCGAGACGATGCAGGCCTTCTGGGGCGACGCGCCGGAGGCCATCGCCGCCTTCGCCCGCGGCGCGCCGGTGCGGGTGGCCAATCCCGAAGTGTCAGGGCGAGGCTAGGCCAGAACCCCGTGGCAGGCTCGCGGCGACGGTCTGGCGCGACGCGGCGGCCATCGGGAACTCGACCTGGATCGATCGGGTTTCAGGCAGGATGTAGACGACGCCGCGCGTGCCGGCGAAGGCGGGCGCCACCACCGTGTCATAGAACGCCGGCGGAACATTGATGCAGCCATAGGAAATGCGGTTGTCGAGAGGCGTCGGGGTCGCCAGGCGCTGGCGGCGGTGATCCTGCGGGCGGCCGGTGATCACGCGGTGCAGGGACAGCGCCGAGTCGTAGTCCACCCACAGGATGTCCTGTTCGAAATCATGGCCGAGCGAGGCGATGAACCGGCCCGCCGGTGTCGTGCGTTCGCTGACGCCGATGGCCGCGAGCTTGCGGTGGCCGACGCCGGCGACGGAATCGTCGCCCCGCGCCAGCCCGAGCAGGGCAGGGGCCGCGCCACGCAGTCTGCCGTCAGGCCGGAACACGAAGACCTTCGCGTTGATCTTGTCGATGATCACGAACGGCATTCCCGTGTTGTCGGCCGAGCGAACCACCCAGTCGGCCACCTCCCGGGCGTCCCGGGACGACGGCTCGACACGGAAATCGGCGTGATCCGGGCGTGGCGGCGGCGAGCCCGTCTGCGCTGATCCGCCCTGCGGCATGGACAGGGCGGCGGCGAGCAGTCCGAGTCCGAGGAGAACGCCAAGCCCCCGCCTGGGCCCGCGCTTCGCCGGATCTCGCCTCGGTCCGGAGTCATTCCGGCCGGTGGGTTGGCCTCGCCGGATCATGCACCGCCCCTCAGTGCCGAGCCTGCTTGCGTGGGTAGACCGGGGGCGCGGCCGGCGGCGGGGAGGCGGGGGGCGTTGCGACCGGAGGGGACTCGACCGGCGGGGACACGTCGGGCGGGGTGTCGACCGACGGGGCCAGGACGGGCGGGACCGCCTGGGGCAGGACCGGCGGCGTCTCTACGGGACGCAGGCTGACCCCACCGCCCTGCACGGTGATTTCAACCGCCGGAGGACTGCCTGGCGGCGGAGGCGGGGGCGTGACGACCGGCGGCGGCGGCGGCGGCGGAGGAGGAGGAGGGGGAGGAGGAGGAGGAGGAGGAGGGGGAGGGGGAGGGGGAGGAGGAGGAGGCGCCTCCGAGATCGTACCCGTGGTCCTGAACGCCGTCACGCAGCAGGAGGACGCCAGGACGTACTTCGCGGCGTCCGGGCCGCCCAGGGTGTAGCCGCTGTAGGTGACGCCGACGTTGCTCCCCACCGCGCCGTCATCGAAGACCGCGGTGGCGCCGGGGCCGGCGACCAGGGTGACACCGGCCGGAGCGCCGGACGCAAGGGTGCTCCTGAACCCGGTCAGCGTCGCCGTGGTCGTCCCGTCGAACACCTTGTCGGCCTTGGGGAACACCAGCATGTGCTCGCTCAGGGTGGCGCCCTGGGTCAGGGTGAAATTGACCAGGTAGTCGGTCGGGGTGGCGTAGGATGTCGGGTTGTAGTTGATCACCACCGGGGCGTTCGGCCCGGTGACCGCAACGGGCGCGGTGTGGGGGGCGAAGGTGACCGTGCCGCCCGCGGCGCCGGGTCCGGAGCCGTCGAAACCGGCGGTCAGCACCAGGCCGTCGGGCAGGCCCAGACTCTGCGACGCGACCGAGGCGCCGCGGGTGAGGGTGATCGCTGAGGCGATGTTGACGTTGCGCCCCGCGCAGATGGTGATGTTGCCGTCGGTGGTGGTGATCGCCGAGACGGCGCTGAGGGCGACGGTGCGGCCGGCATTGATCAGGATGCTGCCGTTCGTCGTGGTGATGGAACCGTTGACGTTCGCGTCGCGTCCGCAGCACGCCACGAAATTGCCGTTGGTCGCCGTCACCGCGGCGTTGACGTTCACATCGCGCACGGCCTCGAGCCTCAGGGTGGTGGTGCTGGGCGTGGCCGTCCAGCTGACCGCCTCATTGACGTTGATGTCGCCATTGCCTGGCGCGGCGGTGTGCAGGCTGGTCACCGGCGGCGTTCCGGCCACGGTGACGTCCGGACCGGTGAGGGTGCTGATGGTGACGCTGTTGGTCACCAGCAGGGCGGAGAGGGTCGCGCCGGAAATGTTGCCGCCGGCGGCGATGGTGAAGTCCTGCGGATCGATCAGCCATGTGCCGGTCACCCCGGCGGGGGCGGCGGTGGTGATTTTCGCGTCGCCGGCGATATTCACGCTCGCGGCGGAGGTTTCGATGAACCCGCCGTCGCCGCCACTGGCGGCGCTGGCGTCGAGGCCGCCGCTGACGTTCACCGCGCCGCCGCGGGCGTCGGCGAGAAGCCGGATGACGCCGCTATGGCTGTCCACGGTCCGCGCCTCGATGACGCCGCTGTTGTTAACCACCGTGCGCAGCAGCGCCCCGGCGGCCTGCGCCGTCAGCAGAACCTGGCCGCCGTCGGCCGCGATCAGGCCGCCGTTCTGGACCAGGGCGTTGACGGCGCCCTGGTTGACGGTGACGTTGAGCAGGCCATCGCCCGCCACATCCAGCGTCACCGCCTCGCCTGCGGCGAGGGACACCGACCCCAGCCTGGCGGTGATCACGCCGGTGTTGCTGACGCTGGCGCCCAGAAGCGCGACGAAGCCGCCATCGGCGTTGATCGCGCCCGCATTGAGCACCGCGCCGGCGCCGGCGCCGGAAAAGCTGTAGCGGCCCGCCATGAAGTCGGCGTCGGTAAGGCCAAGGGTCGACGCCACCAGGGCGTTGACGTTCACCTGAGCGCCCCTGGCGAACAGGACCCCGTTGGGATTGATCAGGAACACCCGGCCGTTGGCCGACAGGCTGCCGAAGATGTTCGAGGCATCCTGGCCGACGACGCGATTGAGGGCCACCGAACTTGTGTTCGGCTGAACGAAGACAACCGATTCGCCCCTGGCGATGCTGAACCCCTGCCAGTTGATCGCCGCGTTCTGGGTGGACTGGTTGATCGTCATGGCGCCGGGGCTCGCGGCGATGCCGGCGGCGCCGGCCGTCACCACGCCGCCCGTGGGCAGCGCCCGGGCGGGCAGGCCGATCGCCAGGGCCAGGCAGCCGATGATCGCCGAGGCGCAGCAGAGCGCGCTCTTTCGCGTCTCGCCGACTTTCGCCCGGGCGGCGGCGGCG
>CAIXWN010000141.1 GCA_903923135.1 uncultured Caulobacteraceae bacterium
GAAGAATCCGACGCTCGCCCGCCGCTGGCTGATGGCCGACGCCGCCGCCCCGCTGGTCGGCCTCGCCGCCAGCCGGCTGATCTCTCCGCCGCCCAGCGTCCTGGGCGTGCTCATCGCCCTCTTCGCCGGCTTCTTCCTCTACATCGGGGCCAGCGAACTGCTGCCCGAGAGCCACCATCGCCATCCCCGCGCCTGGACCACCGTGGCCACCATCCTGGGCGTGGCGCTGATCTGGGGAGTCGTGCGACTGTCGGCGCCGTGAGCCCGTCCGCCAGCCTTCCCGCCCTGCTCGACGAGATCGCCGCCTGCCGCGCCTGCGCCGCCGATCTGCCGCATGAGCCGCGCCCGGTGGTGCGGGTGAGCGCCGCGGTCCGCGTCCTGATCTGCGGCCAGGCCCCCGGCCGGCGCGTGCACGACAGCGGCCTGCCCTTCGACGATCCCTCCGGAGACCGCCTGCGCGACTGGCTGGGCGTCGACCGCGCCACCTTCTACGGCCACCCCGCCTTCGGCGTGGCGGCCATGGCCTTCTGCTATCCGGGCACGGCGCCCAAGGGGGGCGACTATCCGCCGCCGCCGCGCTGCGCCGCCCTCTGGCGGCGGCGCCTGCTGGCCGCCCTGCCGGATGTCGAGTTGACCCTGCTGGTGGGCGGCTACGCCCAGCGCTGGGCGCTTGGGCCGGCCGCCGCCTCCATGACCGAGACGGTGCGTGGCTGGCGCGATGGCCCGCCAGGCCGGATCTGCCTGCCACACCCCTCCTGGCGCAATACCGCCTGGCTGCGCCGCCATCCCTGGTTCGAGACCGAGGTCGTCCCCGCGCTGCGCGCCCGCGTGGCGGAGATCCTCGACAGATGACGCCTCTGCGCCTGGCCCTGGCTCTGCTGCTCGCCGGCCTGCTGGCCGCCTGCGCCCCGACCCTGCAGCAGGCCGGCCGCCCGGAGGCGGTGTTCAGCGGTCCGCGCCTCGAGGACAACGCCCTCGTCAGCTTCGACGGCGCCCGCCTGGGCCTCACCCGCTGGGAGGCCGTCGATGATTCCGGCGCCCCCGCCCGGCCCTGGGCGGTGATCGTCGGGGTGCATGGCATGAACGACTACGCCAACGCCTTCCACCTGGCCGCGCCCTGGTGGGCGGCCCGGGGAATCACCACCCTGGCCTATGACCAGCGCGGGTTCGGCCGCTCGCCCGGGCGGGGCGTCTGGGCCCCGGACGCCCTCAAGGTCGCCGACCTGCGCGCCATCGTCGCCCTGGCGCGCCGCCGCTGGCCGGGCGCCCTGATTGTCGTCGCCGGCGAGAGCCTCGGCGGCGCCGTGGCCCTCGAGGCCTTCGCCTCCGACGATCCCCCCGCCGCCGACCGCCTGGTGCTGCTGGCCCCGGCGGTGTGGGGCTGGTCCACCCAGCCGATCCCCTATCGCGCCGCCCTGTGGCTCACCGCCCGCGCGGCCCCGGGCCGGGTGATCACCCCGCCGGCCTGGCTGGTCCGCAAGGTCTATCCTTCCGACAACCTCGACGAGCTGCGCGCCATGGGCCGCGATCCGCTGATGGTCTGGGGCGCCCGCGCCGACACCCTCTACGGCCTGGTCTCCACCATGCAGCGCGGCCAGGAGGCGGCGGGCCGCCTTCGCCTGCCGGCGCTCTGGCTCTACGGCGCCCACGACCCGATCATTCCGCGGGGCGCCACCCTGCGGGCGGTCCGCCGCCTGCCGCCCGGCGCGCGCACGGCCCTCTACGCCGACGGCTGGCACCTGCTCATGCGCGATCGCCAGGGTCCGAAGGTCTGGGCCGACGTCGCCGCCTTCATGCGCGATCCCGCCGCGCCCCTGCCGTCGGGCGCCCCGCCGATCCCCGGCGCGCCCTCGGCCGCGCCCGGTCGCTGAACGCGGGGTCGCGCCCTGGTGCCGGCTCAGGCCAGGAAGCCGGCCTCGGCGAAATCCACCATCCGCTTCAGCAGCGCCTCCACGTCGCTCTCCCGGGTCAGGCCGTCCGACAGGGCGTGCAGGCGGTCGAACTCGGCGAAGCGGTTGTTGTGGATCATCCCCAGCACGAAGTGCAGCCGCCAGTAGGCCTCTTCGGGCGGCAGCTCCGGGCGGGCGGCGATCAGGGCGTCGGCGAACCGGCGCAGATGCGAGACGTCGCCGCGGATCACCTCGCGCACCGCCTCGGTGCCCTCGTTGCGGGCGCGGATGATGAACTGCATGGCGATGCGCTGGCGCTCGCCCCGCCCGGCCCAGCGCAGCGGCGGCTCGATCAGGGCGGCCAGGATGGCGCGCACCGGCGGGCGCCCGGCGTGGCGGTCCTCGGCCTCGTGCAGCATGCGGGCCCGCTCGCGGTTCAGTTCGGCGGTTCGCCGGCGGAAGATCTCGAACAGCAGGGCGTCCTTCGAGCCGAAATGATAGTTGACGCTGGCCAGGTTCACCCCGGCCTCGGCGGTGATGTCGCGCACCGACACCGCCCGAAAGCCGTGCACCGCGAACAGCCGCTCGGCCGCCGTCAGCACCGCCGCCTTGGTCGCCGCGTCGCGATCCAGTTCGGGCACGGTGTCGTCGGCGGCGTCGGGGCTGAGGGCGTCTGTCATTCTGCGTGGCGGATCGTTGGGGCGTCTCCCCCGGAGGTATCGGCGCGGCCGGCGGTTGTGGCAAGGGCAGGGGGCGGGGGTCGGGCGGGGGGCTTCGGCCCTCACGCCCCGAAATCGAGGTCGCCGGCCTGCAGGCGCCCCAGGGCCTCGGCCTCGGGCAGGGCGCGGGCGTAGCGATAGCCCTGGCCCAGGTCGCAGCCGATCTGCCGCAGGAAGGCCGCCTGCTCGCCGGTCTCGACGCCCTCGGCCACGGTGGTCAGGCCCAGGGCCCGGGCCAGGCCGACGATCGCCCGCACGATCTGCAGGCTGCGCGCGTCCTCCATCATCACCGCCACGAACGACTGGTCGATCTTCACCTCGTCGACGGTGAACTGGTTCAGATAGCCCAGGCTGGAATAGCCGGTGCCGAAGTCGTCGATCGACACCCGGAACCGACGTTCGCGCAGCATCGCGATCCACCGCTGCGCCCGGGCGTGGTCGTTCATCAGCACCGTCTCGGTGAACTCCAGCTTCAGCTCGCCCGGATCGATCACCCCCCCGGCGGCGATGGCGTCGAGGATCTCCAGGGTCTCGGGGTCGTCCAGTTGGTGCTTGGTGATGTTGACCGACATCGCCAGCCTCCGGCCCAGCGGCAGCGCCGCCCCCCGCGCCGCCTGGTGGAAGCGGCCCAGGGCGCTGGCGGCCTCCAGCAGCGCCCAGCGGCACATGGGCACCACCAGCCCGGTCTCCTCGGCCAGGGGGATGAACTCGCCCGGCGGCATCAGCCCGCGGCGGGGGTTCTCCCAGCGGATCAGGGCCTCGAAGCCGTGCAGGCGGCCGTCTCGCAGATCCACCACCGGCTGGTAGAACAGCCGCAGCTCGCCCCCGTCGAGGGCCAGGCGCAGCTCGTTCTCCAGATCCAGCTTCATCACCGCCAGCCGCGCGTCCAGCGGCATCACCGGGCCCGAGGCGAATTCCGCCGCCACCGTCGGATCATCGCTGCGGCGCACATGGTCCAGCGTCTGGCGATAGCGCAGCAGGGTGATGCGCAGGATGAAGGCGATGATCTCGTCGCCGCCGCGCAGGCGCGCCTGCAGCTGGCCGGAGGTGAAAACCCGGGTCACCGTGTCGCTCACCGCCCGGGCCGCGCCGCTGCGGCGCGAGCCGTCGATCAGCGCCATCTCGCCGAACAGCTCTCCGGGCCCCAGGCGGTTGACCACCTGGCCGGCAGCGCCCACCGGGATGGTGATTTCAACCTCGCCCTCGTCGATCAGATAGGCGCAGTCGCCCAGATCGCCGCTGTGGAAGATCTCCGTCCCCGCCGGAAAGCTCTGGCGCAGGCCCAGGGTCACGGCGAGGGCGCCCGCCCGGCGCGGCGCCGGCGCAATGCTGGCATGGACTTGACCCTCCCCCAGGGACGAACGCCCGCTCATGCTAACCCAAAGCCGGCGTCACCGCCACGCGCGCCGAACCCGCCCGCCCCATCCCGCGCCGTCGAGGCGGCGGGCGCCCTGCGCCGGGCGAAAGATCCGGCCCGCTGCGCACGGCGACGGCGCCGGCCGGCCCGGCGCCCTAACGCTTCCGCTATATGAACCTGGAATCCGTCGCAGCGCGAAGCGAAGATCCGATCGGCGGGCTGCCTGCCCTGGCCGGCTGATCGATCCGGCCCCGCCGGAGATCGCGATGGCCAGGCCGTCGAAATTACACCACGCACTGGCACACGACCCGCGGCGAGGCTTGGGTGGTGCGCCAGCGCGGGCGTGAAGGTCGCCAGAGTGACCCGGACCAGAACCCGACGTTGAAACCGAACACCGCCCATTCGCTCCCGGGCGACATACCCGCCTTGCATCAGGGCGTGGCACCGAGCTGTGTTAGTGCCTCCTTCGCCTTGGTCATGCCGGGGTCGCCGGCCAAGGCCGCGCGGAAATCGGCGACGGCGCGGTCTCGCAGCCCCTTGCGGCCGTAGACGGCGCCCCGATTGAAGGAGGCGCGCGCATAGTCTGGATCGAGCACGATCGCCTGGGAAAAGTCGGCGATCGCCCGGTCGAACAGGCCTTTGCCTGCGTAGGCGTTCCCGCGGTTGTTGTAGGCTTGGGGATTGTCGGGCTCGAGCGCGACCGCCTGGCTGCCGCCGGCAATGGCTTGATCGTAAAGCCCCTTCCCGGCGTAGGCGGCGGCGCGGTTGTTGTAGGCCTGGGCAAAATCGGACTTGAGCCTGATCGCCTGGGTCTCGTCGGCTATCACACTGTCATAGAGCCCCTTCCGTCCGTAGGCGGCCCCGCGATTTTCGTAGGCCTGGGCATAGTCGGATTTGAGGGCGATCGCCTGGGTGTAGTCCACGATGGCCGGATCGATAAGCCCCTGGCCGATATGGGAGATCCCACGATTGTTGTAGGCTTCGGCATAGTCGGGATCGATGGCGATGGCTTTGGTGTAGTCCGCATTGGCCTTGTCGTGTTGCCCTTGCCCATCATAGGCGCTGCCGCGATTGTAGTAGGCCTCGGCGTAGCTGGAATTGAGCGCGATGGCCTGACTGTAGTCGGCGACGCCCTCCTCAACCTGACCTCTGGCGACATAGGCCGCGCCGCGGCTGTCGTAGTCTTCGGCGAGGGCCCGCCCGGCTTCCCCGCCCGACTGAATTTTTACCGTGCACCCCGTGATTTTCTGCTCGTTCGAGGCGTTGCGGCTCGAACACCAGTCGCCTTGCGGTTGAGGCTCCGTCCTCACGGACGAGGCGACGAGCGCCAATACCAACCCGACCAACATCTGTCGCATGCCGCCTCCCCGTTTGGCTCCCGCGCCGAGCGCCATCCTGGTCCGTTCTCCGCCCGCCGCCGGCCAGGTTCAACGCGGCACGCGCCAGGCCCGCGTGTGCGATGGTCGTGTCACGGGCCGATCTTGAAGCGGACGGGCGTCCGAAAGATGCGAGGCTCCGGCGCGGCGCCCTCAGGGGCGGGCGCATTGATCTTGAACTGGCACCCCATCCTCTCGGCCTTCTCGCCGAATCCGTAGCCCGGTGGATCTTCGGAAACCCAGGCGCAGGCGGTGAATTTTCCGGTCGTCAGTATGCGGCACTCGATGGTGGCGACTCCCTCCACATCGCGTCCTTGCGCCCCCTTCGGATAGTAGCGGTTAGGCGGCGTGTTCGGATCGGGGCAGGTCCACCAGGGGTGTCCCACAGGCGTCTCGCTGGCGGCGGGTTCGCCCGGCAGCGTGGGCAGGGGAAAATCTATATCCATCGTCATCGACTGGTCGACGGCCACGCCATCCACGGTGACGGGTGTCAGCCGGTAGAGCGGCGCTAACTTCAGAGCGGCCTCGCCGAAACCTTCCCCGGTCGGCGACTCCCGGGAAACCCCGCATTCGGTCAGCACGCCCGACTTCAGCAGGACGCACCTGAGGTAAGCTTGGCCCGCCACGTGATCGTTCCATCCCTTGACGGGATAGCCGCGCCGAAACGCCTCGCCGCTCGGATAGCCAATCACGGTTGGTCTCACCACGACGGGCGGCGGGTGGGTGTTCGGCTGTTGCGTCTGTTCCCTCGTCGAAGCGGGCTCCGCGGCCTGCGCGCCGGCCTGCGCCAGCGCCAGCGACGCGATGGCCATCAGCAAGGGATCCCGTCTCCGCACCGCAGCCCTCCCATGGCGGCCATCGTCCAGCGGCGCCGGACGCGGCGCCCGACCCCTGCAACCCCGGCGCCGCAGCATAGGCCGCCGGCCTGAAGCGCGCCACCGGTCGCCCACCGATGCCGAGCGCCGACCGCTTGCGCATCGACGGCCGGGTCCCGACGCCCGTCAGCCGGGAATGCGCACCGGCAGGCTGGTGTAGCCCTTGACGAAATTGGAGTTCAGCCGGACCGGCTCGCCGACCACCTCGATCACCGGGTGGCGGGCCAGGATCTCCTCCCAGACCACCCGCAGCTGCATCTCGGCCAGGCGCTGGCCCAGGCAGCGGTGGATGCCGAAGCCGAAGGCGGCGTGGTGGCGCGGCCGCGTGCGGTCGACGATGAATTCGCCCGCCCGGTCGATGGCGGTCTCGTCGCGGTTGCCCGAGACGTACCACATGGCGATCTTCTCGCCCTTGCGGATGGTCTTGCCGCCGAATTCGACGTCCTCCAGGGCAGTGCGGCGCATGTAGGCGACGGGACTCTGCCAGCGGATGATCTCCGGCACGGCGCTGTCGAGCAGCTTCGGATCGCGGCGCAGCTTGTCGTACTCGGCCGGGTGCTGGTCGAACGCCAGCAGGCCGCCGGTGATCGAATGGCGGGTGGTGTCGCTGCCGGCGACGATCAGCAGGATGATGTTGTTGAAGTAGCGCTGCGGGTCGTGGCCGCCGTCGGTGGCCGGATTGTTGGCCAGCAGCGAGATCAGGTCGCGCCCCGTGCGGTTTCCGCGACGATCGTTCCACAGCGGCGCGAACTGGGCGAGCACATGATACATCTCAGCCTGGCGCTGGCCCTGTTCCTCGAGAGACGACGCCGGCCCCGACAACAGCAGGTCGGAAAACCGGGGCAGCAGGCGCCGCTGTTCGAACGGGAAGTCGAACAGGGTGGCCAGCATCTGGCTGGTGAGCTCGATGGAGACCCTGTCGACGAAGTCGAAGGTCTCGCCCACCGGCAGCTCGTCGAGGATCTGCGCGGCCCGGGAACGGATCAGCGGCTCGAGCTCCACCAGCGCGGGCGTGGAGAAGATTGGCGAGACCGCGCGCCGCTGGTCGTCGTGGCGCGGCGGGTCCATGGAGATGAAGCTGGTGCGGTCCTCGGAGAAGGCCTCCGGGTCGGTGTTTTCCGGCGGCAGGAACAGGGTGATGCCGCCGTGCATGGACGAGGACGACAGCCGCTGGTGGTCGCCGTCGGCGGCGACGATGTCGGCGTATCGGGTCAGCGACCAGTAGGGGCCGTATTCGCTCTCCGCGGTGTAGTGGACCGGGTCCTCCGCGCGCAGCCGCTCGAACCAGGGCCAGAGGGTGTCCGACGTGAAGTGCTCGATGTTGTGCACCTGGAACCTGTCCAGCGGGGTCGAATAGGCTTCCGCCCGCGCCCTTGCCGCCAGATCACCGCCGCCGTCCGCCATGCGCGCCCCCCGCCTCGTCCGGCCCGAGCATGCGCCGCAAGCCGCCAGACGCCAACCCCCTCCCATTGCCGACGTCGTCGCGGAGTGTAAGCCTCGGGTCCGGCTATCAGACGGAGGGGCTATGATGAACTTGCGGGGCCGGGTGGGCGTGGCGTTTTGGGCGAGCCTGGCCGGCGCCCTGTGGCCGGCCGTGACGGCCGCGGCCGGGCCGCGGCCGCCCGCCTATGACCAGAAGGCCGCCGAGCGCTACATCATCGAGTCGGAGGGCCAGTGGGCGCTGTCCGTGGCCACCGGCAGGACGGCGGATGTCGAGCGTATCCTCGCCGATGACTATCGCGGCGTCGGCCCGGACGGAAACCTCGCCGGCAAGGCCGAGATGATCGCCGGCACGCCGGCCTCGGCGGCCGAATTCATCTCCAACCGCCTCAACGCGGTGACCGTGCGGTTCTACGGCGACACGGCGGTGGCCCAGGGGAGCGAGACCTGGGAGCGCCGGCACGGCCCGATGACGCGCGGCCGTTTCGTCTGGACCGACACCTGGATCCGCCGCGACGGCCGGTGGCGCATCGTCGCCTCGGAAGACCTCGTCGCGCCGGAAGCGGCGCCCTGATATCGGGAGATCCGACCAGGCTTGACGGATGTGGCCGCGTCATTGCATAATGCAATTCATCCGCCGCTCATTCTAATCGTCAACCGCCTGGAACTTCGTGGACCCCGCGCGCGATTCGCAAAGGCGCCTGGCCGGCTATCGACAGTCATTGACCGGGACCGGGACCGGGACCGGGACCGGGGGCAGGGGGCGTCGGTTTCTGCAGACCGCCCGCCGGACCCGGCCAATACTTCAATGAAAACAGGAGTTCGTAACCGAGAAGGGGGCGCCGGCGGCACGCCCCGGAACCGCCATTTAACGCCCGCGACATGCCCTGAAACCGCCCGTCAAGCGCCAATTCCCGCCCGGCGACGCCCGGAAGCCGCCCGTCGACCGCACTCCAACCGCCTTGAAACCGCCCTAGCGAACCAGTTCGCGCATCGCCTGGTCCAGGCCCTGGATGGTCAGGGGGAACATGCGGTTGTTGATGATCTGCCGCATCACCCCGATCGAGGGGGTGTGGTCCCAGTGCCGGGCCGGGGTGGGGTTGAGCCAGGCGACGCTGTCCCAGGTGTTGCTCACCCGGTCCATCCACACCGCCCCGGGCTCCTCGTTCCAGTGCTCCACCGAGCCGCCCGGATAGGTGATCTCATAAGGGCTCATGGTGGCGTCGCCGACGAAGATCACCTTGTAGTCGCGGCCGTACTTGTTGAGGATGTCCCAGGTGTCGAGCTTCTCGGTGTGCCGGCGCCGGTTGTCCTTCCACACGCCCTCGTACAGGCAGTTGTGGAAGTAGAAGAACTCCATGGTCTTGAACTCGGTGCGCGCGGCGCTGAACAGCTCCTCGCAGACGCGGATGTGGCTGTCCATCGAGCCGCCGATGTCGAAGAAGATCAGCACCTTGATGGTGTTGCGCCGCTCGGGCTGCATGATCAGGTCGAGATAGCCCTTGTTGGCCGTCTCCTTGATGGTGCCCTTGATGTCCAGTTCGTCCGGCGCGCCCTGGCGGGCGAACTTGCGCAGGCGGCGCAGGGCGATCTTGATGTTGCGCGTGCCCAGCTCGACGGAGTCGTCGAGGTTCTTGTACTCGCGCTTGTCCCAGACCTTGATCGCCTTGCCGTGGCGGCCCTTGTCCTGGCCGATGCGGATGCCCTCGGGGTGATAGCCGTCGGCGCCGATGGGGAAGTTGCGGCCGCGACCGCGGGCGTTCTCGTCGCCATCCTCGTCGCCGTCGCCCTCGCCCTGGCCCTCCTTCATCCGCTCCTTGAGCATCTCCATCAGCTTGTCGAAGCCGCCCATGGCCTCGATCTGCTTCTTCTCTTCCTCGGTGAGGAAGCTCTCGGTCAGGCGCTTGAGCCACTCGGCGGGGATGTCGGCGGCCTTCTCCAGCGACACCGGGTCCAGGCCCTTGAACACATGGCCGAACACCACGTCGAAGCGGTCGAGGAACTTCTCGTCCTTCACCAGGGCGGCGCGCGAGAGATAGTAGAAGTCCTCGACGCGGCGGTTGATCACGCCCTTGTCCATGCCTTCCATAAGCATGAGATATTCCTTGAGCGTCACCGGCACCTTGGCGGAACGAAGCTCGGTGAAGAATTTCATGAACATCGGCTTGGGCTCTCTCGCGGCGGCGGAGGGGAAATCCGGCGGCTCGGGGGGCGGTCGAACAACTGTTCGGACAAAGATGGCGGCCCGGGGGTTTTCTGTCCAGTGCGAACCGCGAAACGCTCGCAGCGGCGCCTCTAGCCGCGGCGCAGGATGAACTCGTGGTCGCGGGTCGCGCCGACCTTGAAGTGGTATTCGCCCGCCTTCTCGAACCCCAGCCGGGCGTAGAGCCGCTGGGCGGCCAGGTTCTGCGACCACACCCCGATCCACAGCGAGCCCGTGTAGTTCGCCTCCAGCCAGTCCAGCGCTGTCCGCAACAGGCGCGATCCGCGGCCGCCGCCCTGCCACCGGGGCAGCACATAGACCCGCTTGAGTTCGCCGCAGGCGGCGGTGACGTCGGGGTGGGGCAGGCCGCAGGGCCCGGCCAGGGCGTGGCCGATCGCCTCGCCGTCCATCTCCATCAGCCAGGCGGCGCTGGCAGGGTCGGCCAGGAAGCGGCGGGTGTAGTCCAGGCCGTAGGCGTCCTTCAGATAGACGGCCAGGTCCTCCGGCGGATAGTGGGTGAAGGTGGCGCAGAAGGTCTCGGCGCTCAGCGCCGCCAGCACCGCCGCGTCGTCGACGCCCGCCCGGCGAATAACCGCTTCCGACATGGTTTCCTCCTGATTCCCGTTCTACCCTGAGCCGATGCCGGTCGCCCTCTACACCCATCCCGATATGCTGGACCACCGCCCGCGCGACGGCCACGCCGAGCGTCCGGCGCGGCTGGCCGCGGTCACCGAGGCCCTGGCCGGGGCTTCGGATCTTCGCCTCGACCGCCACGCCGCCCCCCTGGTCGGGGCCGCCGACCTGCTGCGCGTGCACGACCCGCGCTACGTGGCGGCCATCGAGCGGTTCAGCCCCGCCGCCGGCAGCGTCGACCTCGATCCCGACACCGAGATGTCGCCGGGCACCCTGCGCGCCGCGCGCCTGGCCGCCGGCGCCGTTGCGGCCGCCACCCGGGCGGTGGTCGCCGGCGAGGCCGGGCGGGCTTTCTGCGCCGTGCGGCCGCCGGGCCACCACGCCGGCCCGGACTTCGCCATGGGCTTCTGCCTGTTCTCAAACATCGCCATCGCCGCGCGTGTCGCCCAGGCCGCCGGGCTGCGGCGCATCGCCGTGGCCGATTTCGACGTCCACCACGGCAACGGCACCCAGACGGTGTTCGAGACCGACCCGGACCTGTTCTTCGCCTCGGTGCACGAGAGCCCGGCCTATCCGGGCACCGGCGAGGCCTCGGAGGTCGGGGTGGGCAACATCGTCAACGCCCCGGTGGCGCCGCTCGCCCCGCGCACGGTCTGGCGCGCGGCCTTCGAGGGGCTGATGACGCGGCTGGACGACTTCGCCCCGGACCTGATCCTGATCTCCGCCGGCTTCGACGCCCACGCCCGCGATCCCCTGGCCAACCAACAGCTTGAGGCCGAGGATTTCGCCTGGGCCACCCGCGCCATCGCCTCCGTGGCGCGCCGGCGATGCGGCGGCAAACTTGTATCCACGCTCGAGGGTGGATACGACCTGCGGGGGCTGGCGGAGTCGGTCCTGGCCCACGTCCGGGCGCTGCAAGAGGAATGAGTCCATGGCCGGCGACGTGATCCTGGCCCGCCACGGCGAGCCGGCCCTGTCGCGTCGCGTGACCCTCACCGCGGCGGGCTACCGCCTGTGGTGGACGCGGTACGAGGACGGCGGCCTCAAGCCCGGCCAGACGCCGCCGGACGGGCTCGTCGCCATGGCCGCCGCCGCCGGAACGGTGTTCTGCTCCACCCGCGAGCGGTCGGTCGAGAGCGCCGAGGCGATCACCCGCGGCCGCCCCTTCATCCGCGATCCGCTGTTCATCGAGGCGCCCTTGCCCTCGCCGCCGGCCCCGTCCTGGTTCCGCCTGTCGCCGCGCTGGTGGGGCGTGGTGTCGCGCTTCTGGTGGCAGGTGTTCGACTATCACGACGGCCAGGAAAGCCACGCCCAGGCCCGCGACCGCGCCGCCCTGGCCGCCCGCGCCCTCATCGACCGCGCCGCCGGCGGCCAGGACGTGGTGCTGATCGCCCACGGCTATTTCAACTTCATGATCGGCCAGGCCCTCACCGCCCAGGGCTGGCGGCGGACCCTCAACCAGGGCTTCCGCTACTGGTCGGTGCGCCGCTTCGAGGCCCCGCGCTGAACCGGCCGGCCGCGCCGCCGCCGCGCCGCCTGACGTTGCGGCGCGCGGGCGGTCTCGGCTAGGGTGGGGAATCGACTTCCCTGACGGAGCGGCGCCCTCGCCTATGACCGACCCAACCGACATCGCCGCCCTGTCGTTCGAACAGGCCCTGGCGGAGCTGGAACGCATCGTCGCCGAGCTGGAATCGGGCAAGGCCGAGCTTGAGCGTTCGGTGGACGTCTATCGCCGCGGCGCCCTGCTGAAGGCCCATTGCGAGGCCAAGCTGAAGGCCGCGCAGCTGCAAGTCGAGAAGATCATCCTCGGGCCCGGCGGTCCGGTCGGTGTCGAACCGGCCGAGTTCGCCTGACCGTGGCCGCCGTTCTCGCCCAGCGGGTCTCCCAGGCCGCCGACCTGGTCACCGTCGCCCTCGACGAGCTTCTGCCCCGCGCCGAAGGCCCCGAGGCGCGCCTCACCGAGGCCATGCGCTATGCGGCTCTGGGCCCGGGCAAGCGCCTGCGGCCGTTCTTCGCCCTGGAGACCGGCCGCATCTTCGGCCTGCCGGAGCGATGGGTGCTGCGCGCGGCCTGCGCGCTGGAGTGCGTCCACGCCTACAGCCTGGTCCACGACGACCTGCCCTGCATGGACGACGACGACCTGCGCCGCGGCCGGCCCACCGTGCACAAGGCCTATGACGAGGCGACCGCGGTGCTCACCGGCGACGCCCTGCTTACCGAGGCCTTCGAGATCATCGCCCACCGCGACACCCACGAGAGCGGCGAGGTCCGCGCCGAACTGGTGCGTATCCTGGCCTTCGCCTCCGGCGCGCGCGGCATGGTCGGCGGCCAGATGATCGACATCCTGGGCGTCCACGATGACCTGGGCGCCGTGGCGCGCATGCAGCGTATGAAGACCGGGGCCCTTATCGCCTGCGCCTTCGAGCTGCCGCTGGCCATGGCCCGGCCCAAGGACTCCGAGCGCAACGCCCTGCTGGCCTTCGGCCGCGACATCGGTCTGGCCTATCAGATCGTCGACGACGTGCTCGACGCTGAAGGCGACATAGTGTCGCTCGGCAAGGCCGCTGGCGGCAAGGATGCGGCCCTGGGCAAGACCAATTTCGTCACCCTGCTGGGGGTCGACGCCGCCAAGGAGCGCATCGCCCATCTGGTGCTGCAAACCAAGGCGCACCTCGACGTGTTCGGGGAGCGGGGGCAATTCTTGCGGTCAGCGGTGGATTTCGTGCTACAGCGAAAGACTTGAGACTCTCCAAGGGCCGATCAACGGCCTGAATCGTCGAAACCAAACACAGGCGGCGCGATTCACTCGTTCCGCGCAAGGCGGGGGCGCCTTACAGGTCGTATCATGGGTTCAACCACTCCTCTTCTCGACACCGTCGGCAAGCCGGCCGACACGCGGAATTTCTCCATTCCGGAGCTGCGCCGGCTGGCGGACGAGTTGCGCGCCGAAACGGTGGACGCCGTCTCGGTCACCGGCGGTCACCTGGGCGCCGGACTGGGCGTGGTCGAGCTGACCGTGGCCCTGCACCACGTCTTCGAGACCCCCCGCGACATCGTCATCTGGGACGTCGGCCACCAGGCCTATCCGCACAAGATCCTCACTGGCCGGCGCGACCGCATCCGCACCCTGCGCCAGGGCGGCGGCCTGTCGGGCTTCACCAAGCGGTCCGAGAGCCCCTACGATCCCTTCGGCACCGCCCACGCCTCCACCTCGATCTCCGCGGCCCTGGGCTTTTGCGTCGCCCGCGACATGCGCGGCGAGGACAATGCGGTGATCGCCGTCATCGGCGACGGCTCGATGAGCGCCGGCATGGCCTATGAGGCGATGAACAACGCCGCCGAGGCGACCAAACGCCTGATCGTCGTGCTCAACGACAACGACATGTCCATCGCCCCGCCGGTGGGCGGCATGAGCGCCTATCTGGCAGGTCTCGTCTCGGGGCACACCTACCAGCGCATCCGCAGCCTGGGCAAGGAAGTGGCCAGCCACCTGCCGCGCCCGTTCAAAGACATGGCCCGCAAGGCCGAGGAGTTCGCCCGCGGCATGGCCACCGGCGGCACCTTCTTCGAGGAACTGGGCTTCTACTACGTCGGCCCCATCGACGGCCACAATCTCGAGCACCTGGTTCCGGTGCTCAAGAACGTCCAGCAGATCCAGGACCGGCCGGTGCTGATCCACGTGGTCACCCAGAAGGGCAAGGGCTACGCCCCCGCCGAGAGCGCCGCCGACAAGCTGCACGCGGTGGTCAAGTTCGACGTGGTCACCGGCCAGCAGGCCAAGGCCCCGCCGTCGAACGCCCCCAGCTACACCCGCGTCTTCGCCCAGGAGCTGATCAAACGCGCCGAGTTGGACGACACCATCATCGGCATCACCGCCGCCATGCCCTCCGGCACCGGGCTCGACCTGTTCGCCAAGCGCTTCCCCACCCGAACCTTCGACGTCGGCATCGCCGAGCAGCACGCGGTGACCTTCGCCGCCGGCCTCGCCGCCGACGGCATGAAGCCCTTCGCCGCCCTCTATTCCACCTTCCTGCAGCGCGGCTATGACCAGGTGGTCCACGACGTGGCCATCCAGAGCCTGCCGGTGCGTTTCGCCATCGACCGGGCCGGTCTGGTGGGCGCCGACGGGGCCACCCACGCCGGCACCTTCGATATCGGCTACCTCGGCCAGCTGCCGGGCTTCGTGATCATGGGCGCCGCCGACGAGGCCGAGCTGGCCCACATGGTCGCCACCGCCGCGGCCATCGACGACCGGCCCAGCGCCTTCCGCTTCCCGCGCGGCGACGGCGTCGGGGTGACCATTCCGGACCTGGCCGAACCGCTGGAGATCGGCCGCGGCCGCATCGTGCGCGAGGGAACGGCCGTGGCCATCCTGTCGTTCGGCACCCGCCTGGCCGAGAGCCTCAAGGCCGCAGACATGCTGGCGGCCCGCGGCCTGTCGGCCACTGTCGCCGACGCCCGCTTCGCCAAGCCCCTCGACATCGACCTGATCCTGCGCCTGGCCCGCGAGCATGAGGCCCTGATCACCGTCGAGGAAGGCTCGATCGGCGGCTTCGGCGCCTTCGTGCTGCACGCCCTGGCCGCGCACGGCGCCCTCGACCGCGGCCTCAAGGTTCGCACCCTGACCCTGCCCGACATCTTCCAGGACCAGGACAAGCCGGATGCCATGTACGCGGCCGCCGGCCTTGACGCCGAGGGCATCGTCCGCGGCGCACTCGCCGCGCTCGGCGCC
>CAIXWN010000142.1 GCA_903923135.1 uncultured Caulobacteraceae bacterium
CCGATCTGATTGCAACAATCAGATCGGATCAGAAGGGCTCTAAATAATTGATTCTAGAGGAAGTTATATCCGACCAGATGTTTCCATCCGGTCGGATTTTGCTCTAGCCGCGAGCACCGACCTTCATGGTGGTGGGAACCCTCGCCGCAGGCGCGCGGCGTCGCCGCCGATTTCGGCGACGGCCTGACAGGGGATCTCAGGGCGCTTTGCGCTGAAGCGCCGCCTCGATCAGGCTCCGCTCGATCGCCCAGCTGCGTGAGCCCGGCGCGATCAGCTCAACGTGGCCCTCGCCGGTGATGACGCGGGTCCGCGGCGCCGGGCCGCGAGCGGCCATCCGGGCGGCGTAGGCCGCGGCGAACGCCGGCGGGGCGATGGTGTCGCGGTCGGCGTTGACCAGGGTTACCGACGCCGTCGGCGGGGCCATCACGGCGGGCGAGGTGTCGGCCAGCACCGAGGGGCGGGCGGCGGTGGCCTCGCCGACGAGCCGCGTCACCGGCTCCGCGCCGCAGGTGTCGGTTCCGGGCGTCATCGCGGCCTGCAGGTCCGGCAGGCCGCCCAGACTGAAAGCCGCGGCGATGGCCAGGGGGCGCCGGCGGTAGAGCGGTCCGCCGCGCGCGACGCCACGTCGGGCGGCCAGCCAGAGCGCCAGATGCCCGCCCGCCGAATGGCCGACCACCACCACGCGGGTCAGATCGAGATGGTCGGCCACCGCCACTGCGCGCACGGCGTCCGCGCCGTCGGCGACATCGGCGAAGGTTCCCGGATAGCCGCCGCCCGGCCGGTCGACGCCCCGGTACTCGAGGTTCCAGATGGCCACGCCCCGCCGACTCAGATCCTCGGCCAGCCAGTTCATGATGCCAGCCCCGGCGACATGACTGAGCCAGCAGCCGCCATGGACCATGATCACCAGGGGATGCGGTCCCTTGCCCGGCGGCAGCCACAGATCGGCGTACTGCAGGGGGTCCAGGCCGTAGGCGATCCGCCGGGTCGCCGCCGCCTCGGGCCGGGCCAGGAGGTCCGGCCAGGTCATCAGGCCGTCCGCGGCGGCCGCCGGCCCGGCCAGGACGAAGAGGGCGCCGATGCGCAGGGCGAGGCGCCCCGCCCGTCGGCGAAGGTCAGGCGAGGCGCCTATTTGCGCGCCTTGCGGGCGGCGTACTTGGCGTCGCGCTTGGCCTTCTGTTCGGCCTTGGTGAGCGCCTTGCGCTCCTTGCGGTCGCTGCGCTTGGCTTCCAGGGCGGCCAGTTCGCGGGCCTCGGCCTCGAGGCGGGCGATTTCCTTGGCTTCGGCCCGGGCCTGCCGGACGGCTTCCAGTTCGCGGGCGCGGATCTCCTCGCGGCTTTCGAACACCGCCGCTGTGACCATGGGCTTGGGCTTGAGCTTGGCCAGCATGGCCTTCTTGGCTTCCTGCTGCGCCGTGAGCCGCTCGGCGAACCCAGTTTTCAACGGATCTTTCATGCGTCCTTCGATTTGGTTAATCGGGCGCTTCTCAAACCCCAGATCGCCTCGCGAAGCAACATCGCAGGCGCCGGTTGGCTCCATGCAAAGGTCAATATTTCCCGCGAGACGACGGATTCCGGCTCGCGGACGGCCTATTCGCCGAATCCTTCACCGGGCTCGACCGGCGCCAGCCGGATCAGCCGGCTGTCCTCCACCGCGGCCGTGCGATGCTTGACGTGCTCGCGATACTCCGGGTCGGTGACCATCGCCAGGAAGGCGCCGCCACCCGGATATTCGGCGATGAAGGCCAGGTCCCAGCGCTCGTCCACCGGCCCGGTGAGCACGCCTTCCGGCCGGCCGGCCCAGACCTGGCGGCCGCCCACCCGGGCGAAGACCCCGGCGCTGGCGCGGCCGTAGGCGCGATAGGCCTCCAGGCCCGTCATCCCCTCGCCGTGGTTGGGGTGGTCGGCCGGATAGTCGGCGAGGGGCTTCAGCCGGATCAGATTGAGCATGTGGATCGGCCGGTCGCGGGGAAGGGCCTTGAAGACGTCGAACTGCGGGCGGGTGGGATCGACGGACCCCGGTGTGTCGGTCATGGCGGACTCCTGCGTTGTCGCCGCGCTGTCTACATCGCAGCCCCCGGGCTTGTCTCGCGCCGTGACCGGCTCAGGCCGCGACGAACGCGCCGTGCAGGCTCACCGGCAGGGCCAGGGGCGCCCGCCAGGTGCACAGGGGACCGTCCGCGACATGCCGGGCGTCGAAGACGTGAAGTTCGGTCGCCCGGGCGGCGAGATTGACGCTTGGAGCCAGCAGCCAGCCGTCGAGTTCCCCGGCTCCGCCGGGTCGCGGCGTGAACACCGTCTCCTCGACCATGTGGGCCGGGCCGAAATCAAAGGCGTCGGACTGGCCGGTGCGCCAGTTGTGGGTCGCCAGACCGTGGAAAAGGGGGCCGCCATTGTCGGCGGTGGCGTGAATGGTGAGGGTGCGCGGCCAGCCGGACAGGGCCGGGTCGTTGCGCGGGAACTCCCCCACCACCGGCGAGCGTTCGAGGCGCGCCTGGCCGCCCGGCGAAAGGGTGATCAGGGCCAGCGCCGGCGGCGGGGCGGGCGTCCAGACCCCCTTGAGCAACTCCCGCGCGCCGCGCGTGGCGAAGGAGGCGTCTTCGCTTACGCAGGCGTCGAACCGGATCGTGCCGTCACGCTCGGCCCAGGCGGAGCCGAAATGGAAGGCGAAGAAGGCCGGCAACTCGTAGATGCGACGCGAACCCAGGTCGGCCTTGTCGATCACCAGGATGCGGGTCGGCTCCTTCGGCTTCCAGGCGAAGCCGTCGATGTAGGGCAGGCCGGGGTGGTCCTGGATCATCGGCTGCAGCACGATGACCAGGCGCCGCTCGGTGGCGGAGAAGTCGTGCACATAGCTGGCGCAGGGCAGGTCGATGACCTCGGCCGACAGCAGGGTCCCGTCCCGGCCCAGGCGCCAGACCACAGCCCTGTCGCCCAGCACGCCCAGGCTCCAGATGTCGCCGTCCGGTTCGGCCCGAGGGTGAGCGAGGAAGGGCATGTGGGCCAGGTCGGGACGCAGGGTCTTCACCCCGCGTGTGGACAGGTCCCCGGCGCTCATCACCGTGGGCGAACCGGCCTCCCACAGGGCCCACAGGTCCTCGCCCATGGGCAGCACCGAGATGTTCGCCGCATTGACATCGTCATTGGTTCCGATCACCGCGCCCGGGCCGGGCGCGGTGCCGAAGCCGGGGGTGACCACCGCCTGGGCGGCGCTGTCGGCCCGACGCTTGGCGGTGTCGACGAACCGCGCCGTCAGGCTGGCCTCGCCACCCCGGATACGGAAGGCGCGCATCAGGCCGTCGCCGTCGAACCAGTGGGTCGCCGACCCGCCCGGCCGCCGGAACCTGCCGGGCCCGTTGCGGTAGAGGCTGCCGGCGAGCCCCTGCGGACAGGTTCCGCTCGTCCGTTGCATCGGCGTGGGGGGCGCGTCGGCGTCCAGGTCGGCGAAGGCCAGGCTCCAGTCGAGCCCCTGGGCTGAGCCGGCGGCCATCTGGCCGGCCGCCTGGGCGATCTCGGGCGTGACGAGGGCGCCCATGGCGAGGCCGGTCAGGCTGTTCAGCAGATGACGTCGGTTCATGGGAGGCTCCGGAAGGCGGGGGACATTGGACTCAATCGATGTCGATGGTTTGACGGTTCTCGCCGGCCCGGATCGTGAAGGCCGCCGCCTCCCACTTCGCCGGACCGAAGCCGCCGCGGGCATTGTTGGAAAAGGCGTAGGGCTCTGTGGGGACGCCGAAAGGGTTGGTGTTCAGCCGGCCGTCGCCGTCGAGATCGTGAAACGCGCGCAGGGCGTAGGTTCCGGGAGCCAGCCCGGCGAAGGTCACGGTCACGGCGGCGCCCGTCACGGCCGCCGTCGCCTGGGCGGTTGGCGGGGCCTTGCCGGCGTAGGCCTCGGGGCTGGACGATAGCGACGCCATCACCGCCCCCGATGGGGTCTTGATCCCCTGGAAGGTCACCGTCAGGGTGCTTTCCCCCGCGGCCGGGGTTCCTTCCTGATCCGCGGCCGGGCCCGGCCCGGTCGCGGGCGGGGTGGCGGCGCGGGCCAGGGCGACGACGCCCAGGGCGGCGGCGAGCCCGAGCGGCAAGGCGAGTCGTCCGAGGGGCCGGCGGGATGTTTGGACGGGGCGGGTCATGGGAGATCCTTTGGCGGTGAAGGTGATCGGGACGAGGGCTGCCTATGGGAACCCCTGAGACGACGCACCCGCAAACCCGCGGGTCGGCACGTCCGCTTCGTGAGTGGACACGTCTGGCGCTTGGCGCTTCGCAGAGCGACACCCGATTCAGCCTGTGGCGCCAGTGGGCGGTGATCCTCGCCACCGGCCTGTTCATGGCCCTGATCGGCCCTTTCGGTACGGGCGAGGGGGCCCTGGCGGTCCGTCTGGCCTACTGGATCAGCCTGATGTCGGCCGGGACGGTGCTGGCCAATATCGTCTCCCGCGTCGCGGTGCGCATGGAGCTGTTTGAACGCCATCCCTGGATCTGGGCCGCCCTGGTGGCGGTGGTCATCACCCCGCCCCAGACCCTGGTGGTCTGGGCGGCCTCTGGCCTGGCGTTCAGAGGCGCCCTGCGGCCGGCGCTGATCCTGGGCTACGGGCCGGCGGTGCTTCTGGTCACCCTGGCGATGCTGGCGATCACCGTCCTGGCCCAGCGCACGCCGCCGCAGACCCACGCCGCACCGGGCGGCGGCGCTCCGCCCGCCTTCCTCGATCGGCTGCCGCCCCGCCTGCGCGGCGCCGAGCTGTACGCCGTTCAGGCCGAGGACCACTATCTGCGCCTGCACACCAGCCTGGGGCAGGACCTCATCCTGATGCGCCTTGCCGACGCCCTTCTCGAACTCGACGGCATGGAGGGGGCCCAGGTCCACAGGTCGTGGTGGGTGGCCAGGACGGCGGTGGTCGCCTCGGAACGCGGCGCCGGCCGGGCCAGCCTCACCCTGCCGGGGGGCGTCGTCGCTCCGGTGAGCCGCACCTACGCCCGGGCCCTGCGCGAGGCTGGCTGGTACTGACCGGCTGCGGCCGCCGGGGCCCCTTCAGGTTGCGGCGCCGAACATCGCATGGTATCAGGCGCGCGGCTTGCGGCGAGGGGGCTTTCGAAGCTCCCCGGACCCTCCCGGATTCTCGGGCGTATTCAAGCCTTTAAGCTGGTTTTGGACCCTCCGAAGCCGGCATGACAATGACACCGGACGGTTTTCACGTGGCGGATGATTCCAGTGCGACGGACGTGGGCGCGCGATATGCGCAGGCCCTGTTCGACCTCGCGGTAGAAACAAATGCGCTTCCCGTGGTGGAAGCGGACCTCAAGGCGCTGGAGGCCATGCGCGCGGCCAGCGCCGATCTGCGCGTGCTGCTGCGTTCGCCGCAGTTCTCGGCCGAGGACAAGGGCAAGGGCCTGGCGGCGATCGCCGAGAAGGCGGAACTGAGCGACACCACGCGCAAGTTCCTGGGCCTGCTGGCCGCCAATCGCCGCACCCTCGCCCTGGAAGACATTATAAAGTCGTTCCACCGACTGGTGGCCGCCCGCCGGGGCGCCGTCTCGGCCCAGGTGGTCACCGCTGTTCCGCTCACCGACGCCCAGACCGCCAGCCTCGCGGCGGCCCTGCGCACGGCGCTGGGCAAGGACCCCGAAATCGAAACCCGCGTCGACCCCGCCATCCTCGGCGGCGTCAAGGTCCGCGTCGGGTCGCGCCTGTATGATGCTTCGCTGAAATCGAAGCTCGATTCCCTGAAGTTCGCCCTGAAGAGAGCCTAAGACAAATCCATGGACATCCGCGCCTCAGAAATTTCCGACATTCTCAAGGGCCAGATCGCCAATTTCGGCGTCGAGGCTGACGTGTCCGACGTCGGTCAGGTCCTCTCCGTCGGCGACGGCATCGCCCGCGTCTTCGGCCTCGACCAGGTCCAGGCCGGTGAAATGGTCGAGTTCCCCGCCGCCGGGGTGAAGGGCATGGCCCTCAACCTCGAACGCGACAACGTCGGCATCGTGATCTTCGGCAACGACTCGGAGATATCCGAGGGCCACGAAGTCCGCCGCCTCGGCGAGATCGTGGACGTGCCGGTCGGCCGCGGTCTGCTGGGCCGCGTGGTCAATCCCCTGGGCGAGCCGATCGACGGCAAGGGCCCCATCGTCGACGTGGCCGAGCGCCGCCGCGTGGACGTCAAGGCGCCGGGTATCATCCCGCGCAAGTCGGTGCATGAGCCCGTTCAGACCGGCCTGAAGATCATCGATTCCCTGGTGCCGATCGGCCGCGGCCAGCGTGAACTGATCATCGGCGACCGCGAAACCGGCAAGACCGCGGTCGCGGTCGACACCATCCTCAACCAGAAGCAGATCAACGCCG
>CAIXWN010000143.1 GCA_903923135.1 uncultured Caulobacteraceae bacterium
CGCGCAAAGCGCAGCGCCGGATCAGCCAGATCCGGGGTCAACCCTGCCATTGTCACCGCATGGCTGGCGCCCAGAAGTTCGCCAAGATCGGCAATCAGGGCGGCGATATCCTGATAGTAATTGTAGAATGTCGCATGCACGACCCCAGCATGATCGGTGATCTGGCGAATGCCGAGCGCCGCCGCCGTCTGCGTCATCAAGAGCGACTGCGCCGCCACCAGCAGGTGGTCTCGCGTTCTGGCTCGTTTGGAGCCTCGCAAACGTATGGTCGAAAGAGTCATAAATTGACGTAATATCAAAATTGATATTACGTCAAATAAATTTGGAGATCGCTCGGTTTTGATCCGCCACGTTTGACCACGAAAACTCGGCTCTGGCTGATCTCGGCTGCCGCGGCATTGAGCACCATTTTCTGTCATATCAGGCTTGGCAAAATCTCGAACAGAACGAGCACAAATTGGGAACAAATTCAAGCACACCCCAACCAGATGTAAACATCTGGTTCGAGATAATTTGCTCTAGAATCAAAAACTTAGATCCTTTCAGATCCGATCTGGTTGTTTCAATCAGATCGGATCTGAAAGGATCTAGGTCGACTTCGTACTCACCGACAATGGCATGGTCTTCGCCGATCTGCCCAAGAACCGAGACGGCCCCGGTCGCCGCCACCTCAGCCCGCACATCTTCGACCGCGTCTGAATCGCCAACGGGATCGAGCACCTGCTGACCAAGCCCTACCATCCATGGACGAACGGCCAGGCCGAGCGGATGAACCGCACACCCAGGGACGCAACAGTCAGCGTCTACCACTACGAGGATCTGGAAAGCCTGAAGGCCCATATCCTGGCCGTCGTCACCGGCCGCAACTTCGCAAAGCGGCGGAAGGCCCTGCGGTGGAGGACGCCCTACCAGGCCATCTGCGAAGCCCGGATTAAAGACCCGTCAATCTTCAACATCGATCCGCACCATCTCATTCCGGGACCAAACGGTTAGAACGCGCGCCTGAGCTGGTCAGCGAGGTCGGTCCGTTCCCACGAGAAGCCGCCGTCGGGCTCGGGCTGACGGCCGAAGTGTCCGTAGGCGGCGGTGCGCGCGTAGATGGGCCGATTGAGGCCCAGGTGCTCGCGGATGGCGCGCGGCGTGGCCCCGCCGATCAACTGCGGCAGGATATCCTCCAGCCGCGCCGGATCGACCTCGCCGCCGTGCAGATCCACATAAAAGCTCAACGGATCGGTCACGCCGATGGCGTAGCCGATCTGCAGGGTGCATTTCTCCGCCAGCCCGGCGGCCACCACGTTCTTGGCCAGGTAACGGCAGGCATAAGCCGCCGACCGGTCCACCTTTGTCGGGTCCTTGCCCGAGAACGCTCCGCCGCCGTGAGGCGATGCCCCGCCGTAGGTGTCGACGATGATCTTCCGGCCGGTCAGCCCGCAGTCCCCGTCAGGACCGCCGATCACGAAGTTGCCTGTCGGATTGACGTGCCAGCGGGTCGCCTCGTCGACGAAGCCTTCGGGAAACACCTTCAGGATGTAAGGGCGCACGATGTCAGCGACATCTGCCGGGCTCAGTCCCTCGCGATGCTGGGTCGACAGCACGATCGACGCCACACGAACCGGCTTGCCGTTCTCATAGACCAGGGTGACCTGGCTCTTGGCGTCGGGCTCAAGTCCGAGCGCCTTGTCCGCGTGCCGCGCGTCGGCCAGCGACTTCAGGATGTTGTGGGAATATTGCAGAGTCGCCGGCATGAGTTCCGGCGTCTCATTCGTTGCATAGCCGAACATAATGCCCTGGTCGCCAGCGCCCTCGTCCTTGTTGCCGGCGGCGTCCACACCCTGAGCGATGTCGCTCGACTGGGGATGGAGGTGGCAGGCGTAGTCCGCAGTCTTCCAGTGGAAGCCGTCCTGCTCGTAGCCGATGTCGCGAACGGCGGCCCGGACCTTTTCCTCAAGGCCCGCAAGAAGCCCTGGCAGCAAGGTCTCCTGCGCCCTCACCTCTCCGGCCAGGATGATCCGATTGGTCGTAACCATCGTCTCGCAAGCCACGCGAGCCACCGGATCAACCTCCAGAAAAGCGTCGACGACCGTGTCGGAGATCCGGTCCGCCACCTTGTCGGGGTGACCCTCCGAAACGCTCTCGCTGGTAAACAGGTAGTGGGACCGTTCAGTCGTCATCGAAAAGACTTCTCACCTACAGGTTGAAAAACTCGCCGCCAGACACCGGCGACGCGGGTCAGCGTCAGCCCACGACGACTCCGAAGGAGGCCTTTAGACATCCCCAGCCCATTGCGCCAGCAGTCTCGACACATGCGAGCGCAACGCGGCAGGATCGCTCGTCGCCATGCGTGGCAACCGCTCTCGCCAGTCCACTATTGCGGCGGAAAGCTCCTCCGTCGTGTGGGCGACGCTGATCAAACCCCGAGCGGCGAATGCCCCGGTCACCTCCTCCTGATGGTCATCATAGTGCTCTGCGTTGCGAAAGAGCCGCGGCATCGCCACCACACGGCAACCCGCGCGCAGGGCTGTGATCAACGATCCCGTCCCTCCATGGCAGACTACGATATCGGCCTCGTCGAGCGTCGCCAGAATCCTGTCGAAGGGCAGGGTCTCATGGCATTCAACACCGGCCGGCTTAAGGCCTCCCTCTCCGGTCTGCACCAGGACGCGTTCGGTGATCACCCCGTCCCGCCGAAGCTGATCCACACTTGCCACCAGGCGATCAAACGGCAAAGTCGCGCCGACCGTTGCGAACAGAAGCGGCTGCTTGGGCGGACGCGCGGCGTCGAGCGTCACCATCGGGTCAAAAACAGGCGCGCGTGGCCAGAACCGTGACAAGGCGGCGGACTGCAGGACCTTTTCGTGCGCCAGAGGACCAGCAAGGCGCGCGAACATCGACAGACTGTCGAATCTCGCGAAGGACTCGACGATCACAATCCTGGCGCCCGACAGTCGCGCCCAGAGCACCGTGAAGAATACCGACCCGGCCCCCGTGCTGATGACGACGTCGGGCCGCTCGCGAAGAACGATTCGCGCGGATTGAAAGAAATTCCGGATCGACGCCATCACCATCCGCCACGGAGCGCCCAGTCGGGCCTGCCCCAGCGCGGCGTGGTCGACAAAGAACGTCCTGCATCGTTCGCTGATGCTGCGCGACAGGCCGGTCTCCTCGCTGACGAAGAAGACCTCATGGCCGGCGCAGGCGGTCTCCAGATCGAGAAGCTGACGGACGTGGCCGCCGCCCGATGCGGCCAGGCAGATGCGAAGGCGTCGTGCACTGGCGCCCGCGATGGCTGCGGGATCGGGCGGGACCGCCGAGTCCGGCCTAGCCGCGCGGGCGCTGGGTGTCCCGGTCATGCCGCTCTAGCCCAAATTCCTCTCCGCCTCAGCCTCAGGGCCGCCCTATGCTCACATAGGTGAAGCCGCTCTGTCGCATTTCCTCAGGCCGATAGATGTTTCTCAGGTCCACAACGACCGGCGACCGAAGAAGAGATTTGAGTCGCTCGAGATCCAGAGCCCTGAACTGGTCCCACTCGGTCAGGATGACGACGGCGTCCGCGCCGTCAACGGCGTCATAGGGTCCGTCCTTGAAGTCGACACCCTCGAGCAACAGACGCGCCTCATGGCCCTCCGGATCATAGGCCTGCACCTTCGCACCGAGCGCTATGAGCGCAGGCACGATGTCCAGCGCCGGCGAGTCGCGCATGTCATCCGTGTTCGGCTTGAAGGTCAGGCCCAGGATCGCCACCGTCTTGCCGACGACATCGCCGCCCATGGCCTCGGCAACCTTGGCCGCCATCGCCTTTTTCCGGGCCGTATTCACCCGGATGGTGGTTTCAATCAGCTGGATCGGCGATCCGGCATCTGCGGCGGTGCGGGTCAGGGCGAGGGTGTCTTTCGGAAAGCAGGAACCGCCATAGCCCGGGCCAGCATGCAGGAACTTACCGCCGATCCGCTTGTCCAGACCTATGCCTGTAGCCACTTGCTGAACATTGGCCCCCACCTTCTCGCAGAGGTCCGCCATCTCGTTGATGAAGGTGATCTTCATCGCGAGGAAGGCGTTGGAAGCGTACTTGATCAGCTCGGACGTCCGCCGATCAGTGAACATGATCGGCGTCTCGTTCAGGTTCAGCGGCCGGTAGAGTTCGGCCATCACCGGCCTCGCCCGGGGATCCGTGAGCCCGACCACAACACGATCGGGGCGTTTGAAATCCTCTATCGCCGCCCCTTCGCGGAGAAATTCCGGGTTGGAAACCACTGCGACGTCGGCGTCGGGGCGGACGCGTCGGACGATGGCTTCGATCTGGTCGCCGGTGCCCACCGGAACGGTCGACTTTGTGACCAGAACGGTGAAGCCATCCATCAGTCCGGCCACTTCCTCGGCCGCGGAGAACACATAGCTGAGGTCAGCATGACCGTCGCCGCGACGCGACGGGGTGCCCACCGCGATGAAGACCGCGTCCGCCGCGGCCACCGCCTGTCTGGGGTCGATGGTGAAGAACAGCCGGCCGTCGGCGACGTTTCTGGCCACGAGAGCCTCGAGCCCAGGCTCATAGATCGGCATCACGCCGGCCTGGAGGCGGGCGATCTTGTCCGCATCCTTGTCGATGCAGGTCACGGTGTGGCCGAACTCGGCGAAACAGACGCCGGACACCAAGCCGACATAGCCGGTCCCGATCATGACCACACGCATTCAGCATTCCTCAAGAGGCCAGCGGCGAAGGCTGCGCCGCGCTGTCCAAGACGCTGTGCTCTATGCCCCGACGGCACCCCCCGGCCAAGCGCCGGATTGGCTGTCACGACGAATTCCCGGACTTCGCCGCCCTGGAGGCGCGTCCCGCGGCCGGGCTGGCGCCAGGCCACCGCCCGCAGACTAGGAGAGATCCCGGAAGGCCGCGATGGCGCCGACGACATGATAGAAGGAACTGGCCAAGGCCGGCGGCGCATCTGTGGACGGCGCCGGAGTGTCCCGCCAGAGGCCTGCTACGGGGGTGTCGAGATAGGCTTCAACGGCCCGTGTGGCGGAAGCGATTGTCTGCCGGCGCTGATCAGCGGCCCCGAGGGCCGGCGGCAGCAGGATCGCCGCCTTCAGTCGTTCGGTCTGCGGCCAGAGCCGGGAGGTGGCTTTCAGCACGGAGTAGTCCGCCCGGAGTGCGTCACGGACCAGGCCGGACTGCGGATCGACGCCGCGTTCCCCGGATCGATAGAGCGCCTGCGCGACCCCGGCCGCGCGGGCCCCACCGCCGGACTGCGACCACCGATAGAGCAGCCCGGCCCATTCGAAATGGTGACCGGGTTCCAGGCGGATGTCATCCGGCGCCGTGGACGCCCGCCAACGGGGATCGAACACCTCGAAAATGCGGTCGCCTTGTCGATCGACCATTCGGTCAAGGAAGTGCCCTGCGATCTCGTCGGTCCACTGCCGCCAGAAGGTGTGCCCCTCCAGATCGCTCCAGGCCAGAACCGCCTCGAACAGATGCATGATCGGGTCGGCCAGAAAGGTCTGTGAGACGTCGTCGGACCGAAACCCGCCGCCCTCGGCTCCGAAGGTGAGCCGGATCGACCCGGCCAGGGACCGGGCCCGGGAGTCCAGATCGGCTCGGCGGTGCGGCGCCGCCCGGGCGGCCGCGGCCAGGGCCAGCAGCACGAAGGCCTGATCATAGAGTCTGGCGGTCTCCTGCGCCGGTTCGCCGACGGCGTCCACCGACTGCCTGAACAGGCCATCCGGTCGCTGGAACCGGGTATTCAAGAAGTCCAGTCCGTGATCCACCGCCGCCGCCCAGGGGCCTGGCCAGCCCATCAGGCCAGCGACGGCGTAGACATAGACCTGCCGGGCCTGGACCAGAGCCCGACGGGGGATTGGCGGCGGGGTCAGGTCCTGGCCCAGGCGTTCGAAAAAGCCGCCGGTCTGGCGATCCGCGCCGAAGCACCACCAGATCGGCAGCGCCTCGCGGAACAACCAGTCGGTGAGCGACTCGCCGAGTTCCCAGATGTCACGGGCGGCCGACACGGCGGTCTTGGCCGGCCCAGGTCGGTCAGGAAGGTCGGCCAGGGCGAGCTTGAGATCCGGCGATCTATCCATGGCCGTCACCAGAACGTCGGCGCCGTGCGAGACGATCACAAGATTCTGCACGCCCACGGCGACTATCCGCGAGTCGCCGGTGGCGCGGACAAGGCAGTTGCGGCTCTCACGCGTCACCGAGAGGCCGCTGACGGCGTTGCCGTCCGGGTCATGCGGGGAGGCGGCCCACACCGCATCCCAAGCGCCCAGGTCCGACCAGGCGTAGCCGATCGGCAGGACGGCCGCCCGATCGGTCTTCTCCATCAGGGCGACGTCGATCGAAATTTTCGGGGCCTGGTGAAACGCCTCGCCCAGACGCAGCACCCCCGCGCCGCCGACTCCGGAACGGACCGCATCTCGGACGCGCGCCACGGCGTCGGGTGCATGGAGGGTCGCCTGTTGCAGGAAGGTGTCGACCCGGAACATGAAGTTGCCGCTGTTCCAGAGGCAGCCCTCAGCCACCAGGGCCTGCGCCCGCACCGCATCCGGCTTCTCCACGAACCGTCCCACCCGTCGGACGGTTGCCGAACCGTCCAGAGGCTCGCCGGGCCTGATATAGCCGTAGGCCGTGGCCGGACCGTCGGGACGCACGCCGAAGGTGACAATCCGCCCCTGTTCGGCCGCCGGGGTCGCCTCGATGACGGCCGCAGCAAAGGCCGCCTCGTCGGGGATGTGATGGTCGGAGGCCACGGCCACCGCCACGCCGGACCGATCGACGCTCTCGATCCAGATAGCCGCGGCCAGCAGGGCAGGCCCGGAATCCCGCCCCGCCGGTTCGACGATCACGGTGCCCTTCACGCCAAGCTCGGCCAGCTGGCGGCTGGCCATGTCCATATGGTCGGCCCCGGTGACGACAATCGGCCCGCCGGCGCCCGGCAGCGCGGCCATCCGCAGCACCGTCTGCTGGAAAAGCGACCTTGGGCCCAGCAGGTCGATGAACGGCTTGGGGTCCCGCGCCGTCGAGGCCGGCCAGAGGCGGGAGCCGGGTCCTCCGCAAAGGATGATCGGGTGGATCCCCATGGAGCTCAGAGCCTCTTCACTTCGACACTCGCCGGCCCAAATCCTGGTCCGCTGGTCCGGGCGCGTCGCGGAAAGTCGTCAGCCCCCCCTTCAACGCGAAGGTTCTCCTGACGTTGCACCCTATCCGCGGCAGCGCTCCACCCAGCGGTGGCGCACCATCACGCTCTGGCAGAGCGCCGCGTGGCGGCGGTGCGTCTCCGGCAGGACCTCGGCGTGATGATGCTTGCGGCGCCCGTGAGACGCGGCGGCGCCGGCATGGTGATGATGGCCATGACGTCCGCCCTTGCTCGCCGCCGCCGCCGCTGCGGCGTGATGGTGGTGGCGGCCACGGTGGCTGGCGGCCACGGTCGGCGTGGCCGGGGCGTGATGATGGTGATGAACCCTGGCCTGGGCAGGCGACGCCACCAGAGCGATCAGGGCCCATCCGGCCGCAACGGCGAATGTCTTCCTGTTGAGATTGGTCATGCTGTCTTTCCGTATCCCGCGGCCCGCCGTCACGAGGACCTACGACCGCAACTGCTTCAACACCATGGGCACGAGTCCCGGCAAGTCCTCACTGATCAGGCCGGGGCCGAAGGCTTCGGCGCAGGCGGCGTGAATCCAAACCCCCGCGCAGGCGGCCTCGAAGCTTTCCATGCCCTGGGCGATCAGGCCGCCGATGAGGCCGGCAAGCACATCCCCGGACCCGGCGGTGGCCAGCCAGGGTGTCCCGATGAGGTTCACCGCCGCCCGGCCGTCCGGCGCGGCGATCACCGTGTCAGGCCCCTTGAGAACCACGACGGCCTGCGCCTGTGCCGCTGCGGTTCGCGCAGCGCCAAGCCGCTCTGGCGAGGCTTTCAGAAGGCCGGGGAAAACGCGTTCGAACTCCCCCGGATGTGGGGTCAGCACATCGTCGCGATCGAGGATCGAGAACAGTTCGCCCGGGTCATCGCGAAAGACGCTCAGGCCGTCGGCGTCGACCACCAGGGCCGCTCCGGTGCGCGCCAGCGCCAGGACGTTGGAAAGGGTGCTGTCCGTCACGCCCGCCGCCGGACCGATCACCGCGCAGTCGGCGTCCGACCCCGCGGCCTCCAGGTCCAGTTCGGTGTCGAAGGGCCGCAGCATGACCGCCTCCAGGTGGGCGGCGTTGACCATCAGGGCCTCCGGCGGGGACAGCAGGGTGACCAGACCGGCGCCCACCCGCAGGCCCGAACGCGCCGCAAGCCGCGCCGCGCCGGTGCTCCATGCCTCGCCGCTGACCACGACAAGGCGTCCGCGCGTATGCTTGTGGGCGTCGACGCCCGGCCACGGAAACCGCGACAGCCAAAGGCCCGGATCATTCTCGAACAGCAGCGCCGGGCTGTCGCCAAGGCCGATGTCGGCCACCAGCACCTCTCCGCAGAAAGCGCGGCCGGGCTGCAGAACGTGGGCGATCTTGCGACGGTGGAACGTCACGGTCAGTTGCGCCTGGAAACAGAGTCCGCCGAGCGGGCGGCCGGTGTCGCCGGCGAGGCCACTGGGCGTGTCGATGGCGACCACGGGCGTCCCGGCCCGCGCGACACTCTGGATCAGACGGGCCAGGTCGCCGCTGAGTGGGCGGTCAAGACCCGCCCCGAACAGCGCATCGATGACCAGATCGGCTCCGGCGATGCGGGCCTCGAGCGAGCGGACGGGGCCTGCCCAGAGCGCCGCCGCGGCGCGGGCGTCGGCGGTGCGCGGCGCGGCGAGGCTCTCGACGTGCACGGACCAGCCCGCCTGCTGAAGGTGTCGGGCGACCACATAGCCGTCGCCGCCATTGTTCCCTGGCCCCGCCAACACGATCGCTGTCCCGGTGGGATACCGGGCGATGACCGCCTCGGCGACTGCCTGACCGGCGCGCTCCATCAGTTCGAGGCCACTCGTCCCGCCGACGATCGCGGCGGCGTCAGCGGCCGTCATTTCGGCGACGGTGAGGATTTCGCGCCGAATTGCAGCGCCGGTCATAGCACCCCCGTCACGGCCTCGCCGCCGAGAGTCACCAGCGAGAGCCGGCCGGCCTCCACATCCAGGGTGGTCACCGAGGTGTGGTCGGGACGGAAAAGGATCACCCGATCCTCGGCGGCGATTGTCGAGGCCACGGCGTTGATCGCCACGAAGTGGCTGAAAACAGCCGCGCCGCCGCGCCGGGCGACCGCGGCGGCGACCCCGCGGCGCCAGGCGTCGTAGTCGATGTCGCCCTGTATCTGGCTCCATCCGCCGCCAAAGGCGCCGCGCAGCCACTCCGGCCGCTCGGCGGTGCTGAGGGCGCCCGGCGTCGGGATCTCGCCCACGGCGGGGTCGATTTCCAGTTCCACGCCGAGGGCGTCGGCGAGGGGCTGTGCGGTTTCCCGGCAGCGGCGAAGAGGCGAACTGATCACCCGGTCCGGCCGCTCGGCGACGGGAAGCGCCAGGAGCCGCTCGGCCACCGCTTGCGCCTGCCGGCGGCCGGTTTCGTCGAGGCCAGGATCCTCCTCATCGGCGCCCCAGACCGCCGCCGGCTTACCATGACGAATGAGATAGAGGCGCATCGTCGCTACCCGGGAATGAAGAGGTTACGTTCGCCGTCTTCGGCGCGACGGACAACCCCCGGCCGACCGATCTGTTCCACCGCCTCCATGCCGCGCAGGGTGGCCTCGTCACGCGGGGTGTTGGCCACGAAACGGCGCCCCTCCGCGTCGCGCCCTATGATGATGCCCATCCGGTAACCCTGGCGGGCATGAACGACCGTGTAGGTCTCCACCGTGGCGGGTCCCTCCGGGCGTTCGGTCACCGGCGGGTGGTCGAGGGCGTCGATGGCCCTCTGGATCACCGCCGGGTCCTGTCGTTCAAACGGCGCCTTGGGCGGCCGCGCCGAATAGACCCCGGTGGACTGCTTGGTCAGGAACCAGCCGTTGGCGGTTGACAGCCCCCAGGCGTCCGGACGGCCGCGCAGGCGGTGAACCAGGGTGGCGATGGCGTGCAGCGAGTAGTTGTTGCCCGGCCCGCCGAAATAGGGGAGCCCGCCGGTGACCGTCAGGCCCCGGGGATCGTCGAGCGCCAGCCCCAGAGACTCAGCGCCCACCTGCACCGCCGAAGGGAAGCAGGAGTAGAGATCGATATCGGTGAGGTCGTCGACGCTGATGCCGGCCATCTCCAGCGACCGTTCGCCCGTCAGCCGCATGGCCGGGCTGGAATGGTAGTTCTGACGGTCGAGCGGATACCAGAGGTCGGCGGCGTCGGCGCACCCGTGCAGATAGACGAAGCGGTCCTCGGGCACGCCCATCGCCCGCGCCGCGCCGGCGCTGGCGATCAGCACGGCCGCCGACTGGTCCACCTGCATGATCGCATTCAGATATTTCGGGTAGGGGAAGCTGATCATCCGGTTGTCCGGGCCGATCCCGACAAGATCCTCGGCCGATCGTTCCGTCCTGAACCAGGCGTGGGGATTGGCGGCGGCCACGCGGGTGAATGGCGCGAAAAGACGGCCGAGCCGCCGCTGGTGATCCTCCAGTGAGCGCCCGTCGCGGGCGCGCAGGGCGTTCTCGAACATCGGATACATGTTCACCGGCATGCCCAGGCCGTGGGCGTCCTCGTATGGCGTCACGCCGGCCCTGTCGTCGCCGATCCGCACCGGGGGCTCGGTCTCCTGGTCGGCATAGCCGTCCAGCGGCAGTCCGGATTTCAGGCGCTTGAGGATCGATCCGAGGAACTCCGCGCCGACGGCGAGGGCGAACCGGGTCTCGCCGCGGGCGATCCGTTCGCAGACCACATTGACCAGATGCTGCGGACTGTTGCCGCCCATCTGGGTGTACGGCGCCCAGCGCGGCGTCGCGCCCAGGGCGCGGGCCAGGCTGGCGGGCGGATTGACCAGACGAGGCACCGGCAGCGCGGCCAGGGCCCCCGGAGCGTCAACGGTGAACCCCACGACCCCGATGGCGTCGAGCTGGCGCAAGGCCGCTTCGGTGAGGCCAGCGTCCCGCGCCGCCTCCCTCGACACCCGCTCCACCAGGTCGAGCGGCGTCGGCGCGCCCTCGGCTCCGCCGCGCCACGTGAACTGCGCCGCGCCAATCAACACCGGCGTTCTGTCGTCCGACACCATGCGATCTCCTGCGTTCCGGCTCGCTTCTAGGGCCCTCCGGGGCGATCAGAAAGGCCCGACGAGCGAGATTAAAATTTAGGCGTTCCTCGCCGTATTTTTGGGCTAGGTTGAATGGCCGCACCGAATGACTCGTGTCGTTCCGGACGGCCCCTTGTATGGTCAAGGCGGCTCATGCTCGTTCGCGGACGACCGGGCCCCAGCCGCATCAGGTCGGAGTTTATGAAAAAAATCGAAGCAATAATAAAGCCTTTCAAGCTTGACGAGGTGAAGGAGGCTCTGCAGGAACTCGGCCTGCAAGGTATGACCGTCATTGAGGCCAAAGGTTTCGGTCGGCAGAAGGGCCAGACTGAACTCTATCGGGGGGCTGAATATGTCGTGGATTTTCTGCCGAAGATAAAAATCGAGGTCGTGGTCGCCGATGACCAGCTTTCGAAAGCGGTGGAAGCCATTCAGAACTCAGCAAGGACCGGAAGGATCGGTGACGGCAAGATATTCATATCGGAAGTCATCGAAGTCATTCGAATTCGAACCGGCGAAACCGGCGCAAACGCCATCTAAATCAGTCTATAAGAGGACATAAGATCAATGACTACATCAGCTGACATCTTGGCCGAGATCAAGGAAAAAGAGGTCAAATATGTTGATGTGCGCTTCACCGACATTCGCGGCAAGATGCAGCACGTCACCTTCGACATTGACCTTGTCGATGAAGATTTCCTCGACGACGGTACGATGTTCGACGGCTCGTCGATCGCCGGCTGGAAGGCCATCAACGACTCCGACATGAAGCTGCGGCCGGATCTCGACAGCGCCTACATCGACCCCTTCTATCAGCAGACCACGCTCTGCCTGACCTGCGACGTGGTCAGCCCCGGCACCAACGAACCCTACAACCGCGACCCCCGCTCGATCGCCAAGAAGGCTCTCACCTATGTGAAGGCGGCGGGCATCGGCGACACCGTCTATTTCGGCCCGGAAGCCGAGTTCTTCGTCTTCGACGACGTGCGCTGGTCCACCGCGCCCCACGACACCGGCTACTCTTACGATTCGATCGAACTGCCGGTGAACACCGCCAAGCAGTATCCCGAAGGCAATATGGGCCACCGGCCCGGCCCCAAGGGCGGCTACTTCCCGGTCAATCCGGTCGACTCCGCCCAGGACCTGCGCGGCGAGATGCTGGCGGTGATGGGCGAACTGGGCATGCAGCCGGAAAAGCACCACCACGAGGTGGCGCCGGCGCAGCACGAGCTGGGCCTGAAGTTCTCCGACCTGATCACCATGGCCGACCGCCTGCAGCTCTATAAGTACGTCGTGCAGAACGTCGCCGCCTCCTACGGCAAGACCGCCACCTTCATGGCCAAGCCGATGTTCGGCGACAACGGCTCGGGCATGCACGTCCACCAGTCGATCTGGAACGCCGGCAAGCCGCTGTTCGCGGGCGACAAGTACGCCGGCCTGTCGCAGGAGTGCCTGTGGTACATCGGCGGCATCATCAAGCACGCCAAGGCGATCAACGCCTTCTCCAACTCGACCACCAACAGCTACAAGCGCCTGGTGCCCGGCTACGAGGCACCGGTGAAGCTGGCGTACTCGGCGAAGAACCGCTCGGCTTCGATCCGCATTCCCTACGTTGCGAACCCCAAGGGCCGCCGCATCGAAGCACGCTTCCCCGATCCGTTGATGAACCCCTACCTGGGTTTTGCCGCGCTCATGATGGC
>CAIXWN010000144.1 GCA_903923135.1 uncultured Caulobacteraceae bacterium
CCTGGCCGCCGCGGCGGGTGTCGCGCCGACCTGGTCGGGGGTCGACGGCGAGAGCCACCGTGTGGGTCCCGAGACCCAGCGCGCCATACTGACGGCCTTGCGACTGCCGGCCGGGACCACCTCCGAGGCGCTGGAGTCCCTGGCGGGGCTGGCCGCCGACCACGACCGCCGCCCCCTGCCCTTCGTCCTCACCGGCCGCCCAGGCCAGCCCCTGACCGTCCGCCTCTTCATTGATTCCGGCGCCCCGTCGCCCCGGACCGGCCTGACCCTCGAGAATGAGTCCGGCGAGGCCATCCACGTCGCGGTCTCGTCGGCGACGGGAAGTCCCGTCGAGGTTCATTGCCGCGACGGCCGCATCGCCCGGATGCTGGAGATCGCCCTCCCCGCCCTGGCCAGCGGCGCCTACCGCATGACCCGCGAGGACCGGCCGGACCATCCCTGCCGGCTGATCGTGGCGCCCCAGGCGGCCTACGCGCCGCCGGCGCTGGCGGCGGGTCGGCGGCTGTGGGGCCTCTCGGCGCAGATCTATGGCCTCAGGCGGCGCGGCGACCAGGGGGTGGGCGACTTCACGACGCTGGGGATGCTGGGCGAGGCGGCGGCGGGACTGGGCGCCTCGCTTCTGGCGATCAATCCGATGCACGCCCTGTTCGACCACGACCGAGAGCGCGCCAGCCCCTATTATCCGTCGGACCGGCGGTTCCTCGACCCGATCTATCTAGACCTCGACGCGCTCGGCCTGGACCCAACGACTGGTTCATCGGCCCACCCCGACCTGAAGGCCGCCGCCATCGACTATCCGGCGGTCTGGGCGGTGAAGGTCGGGGCGCTGGAGACCTACCTTGCGGGTGCGCCGGAGGATGCGGATTCCGACGCCTTCATCGCCGACGGGGGAGAGAGCCTCCGCCGGTTCGCCCTGTTCCAGGCTATCGCCGAGACCCGGCCGGGCGAGTCCTGGCGGTCGTGGCCCGAAGCCTTGCGAGATCCCGCCAGCGCCGGCGCCCGCGCGTTCGCCGCCGCCCACGCCGGCCGCGTGAGGTTTCACCAGCGGGTGCAGCGCCTCTGCCACGAACAGCTTGCCCGGGCCGCCCGGCGCGCGTCCGGGCTGGGGATCGGACTGTGCCGGGACCTGGCGGTGGGCGCGGCCCCGGACGGAGCCGAGATCTGGGCCCAGGCGGGGCTGGCGGCCGGCGGCGTGTCGATCGGCGCGCCGCCTGATCCGTTCGGGCCGCAGGGCCAGGTCTGGGGCCTGCCGCCGTTCGATCCTCACCGCTTGCGCGCCGATGGCTACCGGTCGACCGCGGCGCTCTTCGCCGCCAACATGGCCCACGCCGGGGCCGTTCGCATCGACCATGTCATGGGTCTGGCCCGGCAGTTCTGGGTCCCGGACGGCGGCGAGGCGGCCGACGGCGCCTATGTGGCCTTCCCGTTCACCGACATTGCCGCGGTGCTGTCCCTGGAGAGCCATCGCGCCCGCTGCCTCGTGATCGGCGAGGACCTGGGCACGGTGCCCGAAGGCTTTCGCGAGGCGATGACCGCCGCCGGGGCGCTCAGCTACCGGGTGCTGCCGTTCGAGCGCGACGAAGCCGGCTTCTCCCCGCCCGCCGCCTGGCCCCGGCAGGCGCTGGCCTGCGTCGCCACCCACGACCTGCCCCCGCTCGCCGGCTGGTGGGACGGCGTCGACATCGACGAGCGGCAGGCGCTGGGCCTGATCAGCGGGCTCCAGGCGGACGACGCGCGGACCGCTCGCCTTGACGACAAGCGCGCGCTGATCCTGGCCCTCCAGCGCGAAGGCCTGTGCGGCGACGACTTCGACGCCACCGACCCGATGGGAACGGTGCTGGCCGGGGCCGTCCACGCCTTCGTCGCCGCCTCGAACACGGCCCTGGCCGTGGCCCAGGTCGAGGACCTGGCCGGCGAGCGCGCGGCGGTCAACCTGCCGGGCACCGATCGCGAACGGCCGAACTGGCGTCGCCGGATCGGCCCCCCGCTGGAAGACCTGTTCGAACGCCCGCTGGCCGCGGCGATACTCGCGGCCCTGCGCAAGGCGCGGCCGGACGCCGGTTGAAGCCTCAGGCGGCTGGCCGGGCGATGCGCCCGCCGGTGATCGGAGCCGGCGCGCCGGTGGTGCCCGGGAAGGAGATCGGCAGGCCCGCGGCGGCGCGGGCCGCCAGGAAGGCGAACGCCTCCGCCTCGATGGAATCGCCCCGCCAGCCGATGGCCTCGGCCGTCTGCGCCGGCGCGCCGAGCCGCTCACGGATGGCCTGCATCAGCACCGGGTTGTGACGGCCGCCCCCGCAGACGATCACCTGCCGCGGCGCGACCGAAAGGGCGCGCAGGCCCAGCGCCACGGCCTGGGCGGCGAAGGCGGTGAGTGTGGCCGCGCCGTCCTCCAGACCGAGGCCGGCGAGGGGCTCGAGGGAAAAGTCGAAGCGGTCCAGGGACTTCGGCCCCGTCGCCCGAAAGTAGGGATCGGCGAGATAGCGCGCCAGCACCGCCTCATCGACAGCACCGGCCCGGGCCAGGGCGCCGTCCTGGTCGCAGCGGGCGTCGCCGTGGGCCTGGACCCAGAGATCAATCATGCCGTTGGCCGGGCCGGTGTCATAGGCCTCCAGTTCGCCGTCAGCCCGGATCAGGGTGACATTGCCGACCCCGCCGAGATTGAGCACCGCCACCGGCCGGTCCAGGCCGGACCAAGCCGCCAGGGCGGCGTGATAGATCGGCGCCAGCGGCGCCCCCTGGCCACCGGCCGCCACATCGTCCGTGCGGAAGTCGTGGACAACCGGCAGGCCCAGGGCGTCGGACAGAAACCCGGCGTCGATCAGTTGGACCGTCCGCCCGTTCGCGCGGTCGGGCGTGGGCGGCTCGTGGAGGACGGTCTGGCCGTGAACCCCGACCAGATCCAGGTCATTGGCGCCGAAACCGGCCTCGGCCAGGAAGCCGCGCGCCGCGCTCAGGTGCGCCTCGGCGACAGCCCGGGCCGCCGTGGCGAAAGCCGGCGGCGGCGGCGCGCCCCAAGGCCAAGATCGGCCGGCGACGATGGCGTCCTCGACGATCGTTCGCGTCGCGGGGTCGAGCTTTCGCTCTCCGGCCGGACCGAAGCCCAGAATGCGTTCGCCGTCGGTGTCGAGCACGGCCATGTCGACCGCGTCGAGGGAGGTTCCGGTCATGAAGCCGAGGACTCGCATGGCCGCCTTGACTGCCATGGCCAAGGCCCGGTAGCTAGCGCCCATGTCGACCCGCGCGCCCCTCGCCCGCCCCTATTACCGCTCGCCCCTGTAGCGAGCGGCCGGTCGATCACGCCAGCCGCCCACCGGTCGGCGGCGGCTCCAGGCGGGAGACGGTCTCCGACCCAGCCCAGAGTTCCCGAGGAGCCGTCCGATGACGACAGACACAGCGCCCGAAGCCTTCACACCCCGTTCCGAGTTCATCCGGGTGATGCAGGAGCGCGGCTATGTCCATCAATGCACCGACCTGACGGCTCTGGACGCCGCCGCGGCGGAGGGGCGGTTCACCGCCTATGTGGGCTACGACTGCACGGCCGACAGCCTGCACATTGGCCACCTGATCTCGATCATGATGCTTCGCTGGTTCCAGAAGACGGGCCACCGGCCCATCGTGCTGATGGGCGGCGGCACCACAAAGGTTGGCGACCCCACCGACAAGGACCAGCAGCGGCCCCTGCTGACCGACGCGGTGATCAACGCCAACCTGGCCAGCATCAGGCGGACCTTCAGCAAGTTCCTCACCTTCGGTGACACCGGCGGCGGGGCGCTGATGGTCAACAACGCCGACTGGCTGGAGAAGCTCGGCTACATCGAGTTCCTGCGCGACTACGGCGTCCACTTCACCGTCAACCGCATGCTCGCCTTCGACAGCGTCAAGCTGCGTCTGGAGCGGGAGCAGCCGCTCAGCTTCCTTGAGTTCAACTACATGCTGATGCAGGCGACCGACTTCCTGGAGCTGTACAGGCGGCACGGCTGCCGGCTGCAGATGGGCGGTTCCGACCAGTGGGGCAACATCATCAACGGCGTCGAACTGGTGCGCCGGGTGGAGGGCAAGCCGGCCTTCGGCCTGACCACGCCGCTGCTGACCACGAGTTCGGGCCAGAAGATGGGCAAGACGCTGGGCGGGGCCGTGTGGCTGAACGCCGAGAAGCTCTCGCCCTATGACTACTGGCAGATGTGGCGCAACACCGAGGACGCCGACGTGGGTCGGTTCCTGAAGCTGTTCACCGAACTGCCGCTCGACGAAATCGCCCGTCTGGAGGCGCTTGGCGGCGCCGAAATCAACGAGGCCAAGAAGGTGCTGGCCGGCGAGGCCACCACCCTGCTGCACGGTCGCGAGGCGGCCGACACCGCCGCCGCCGCCGCCAGGGCGGCGTTCGAGGAGGGTCGCCTGTCGGAGGACCTGCCGACGGTGGAGGTGAGCGCCGCCGACCTGGCCGGCATGAGCCACACCGCGCTGATGGTGGCCGCGGGCTTCGCCAGCTCCAACGGCGACGCGCGCCGGCAGATCGCCGGCGGCGCCTTCCGCATCGACGGGGTGAAGGTTTCCGACGCGGCCGCCCTGGTCGCGCTTTCTGGGCCGGAGGCTGAACTGCGCAAGGGCAATGCGCGTAAACGGCTCGTAGTCACCTGATAGCCAAATCCCGGAAAGGCCCTCGACCATGACCACAGCCCTGAAGGCCGGCGACGTCGCCCCCGCTTTCGACATGGCCGCCGACGGCGGCGGTCGCGCCAGCCTGGCCGCCCTCGGGGGCAAGACGGTGGTGCTGTATTTCTACCCCAAGGACGACACCAGCGGCTGCACCAACGAGGCCAAGGGCTTCACCGAGGCCGCCGCCGACTTCGCGGCGGCCGGAGCGGTCGTCGTCGGCGTTTCGAAGGATTCGGTGGCCAGCCACGACCGGTTCAAGGCCAAGTACAGTCTTGACCTCACCCTCGGCTCCGACCCTGAAGGCGCGGTGCTGGAAGCCTATGGGGTGTGGGTGGAGAAGAGCATGTACGGGCGGCAGTACATGGGCATCGAGCGCGCCACCTTCCTGATCGATGGCGCGGGAAAGATCGCCCGCGTGTGGCGCAAGGTGAAGGTTCCCGGCCATGTCGCCGAGGTGCTGGCGGCCGCGAAAGCCCTCTAGGCGCGCGCCGGAGGTCGTCGGACCTCACACCCAACGAACGGCGTGAATTGGCGGCAGGTTGGCGCTGACGCCGACCCACTGGTCGCCGCCGTCGTCGCTGACCCAGAGGGACCCCGTGGTCGAGCCGACGGCGAGCCGCTCGCCCGTCCCGTCGACGTCCAGGCCGTGGCGATAGACCAGGTCGTAGCTCTCGCCCTGCGGCAGGCCGGCGGTCAGCGACTCGAAGGTGTCGCCGCCGTCGCGGGTGCGGGTGACGAGGAAGCGCGCGTCGCAGGGGTATCGCTGCTGGTCGCCGATCGCAGGGACGAACCAGGCCGTGTCCGGATCGGCGGGATGAACGGCGACCGCGAAACCGAAGCTCGAAGGCGCGATGGCGATCTCGCGCCAGGAGCGTCCGCCGTCCACCGAGCGGAAGACGCCGTTGTGATGCTGGGTCCACAGCGCATCGGGAGCCGAGGCGCAGCGGACGATCCGGTGCGGATCCTGGGTGGCCGGGTTTTCGCGCTCCGCGGGCGGCATATAGGCGGCCCACATGCCTTCGGTCGACACCGCCCAGGTCTCGCCGCCATCTTCGCTCAGCCAGGCGCCGCCACAGGACACACCGACCGCCAGTCGGTTGCTGTCGCGCGGATCGAAGCTGATGGAATGCAGGCCCGGCTGATCGAACCCGCCCCCGAACCACTGCGGGCGCAGGGGATCGTCCCACAAGGCGCGGTTGAGCGTCCACGACTCGCCGCGGTCATCGCTGCGGAACAGTCCGCCGGGGATGGTTCCGGCCCAGATCGAGCCGCTGCCGTAGGGCGCCGCCGGTCCGGCCTCCAGCACCCACATCATCGCCAGCGCCGGGTCGCCGTCGAGGCCGGCGTAGGACGGAACCGCCACCTCCCGCCAGGAGGCGCCGTCATCATCGGAGCGGTGCAGCTTGGCTCCGAAATGACCCAGGTCGAGCGCCGCGTAGATCGCGCCGTCCAGCGGATCGCGCAGGACGGCGCTCACCGGCTCACCCAGAAACCAGCGCCCGGCGATCGCCATGCCGCCGGCGGCGTCGCCGCGCAGATCGAACAGCCCCTTGCGGGTGGCCACCAGAAGTCGATCGCTCATCTCGCCCTCCCTTCAGCCCCCGGAGAGGGCCTGCATCACATAGACATCGGCGTCCGGCGCGAGTTCCAGGTCCAGCGCCGCCTGACCGCGCACCAGTGCCCCGTCGACGAACACGGCCACGTGCTTGCGGACCCGCCGATGCTCGTCGAGGACATAGGCCGGCAGATTGGGATAGTCGGCGCCGATGGCGTCGATGAGGTCCAGCAGGCGCGCGCCGCGGACGACGACCGTCCCCGTCGGCGCCACGTGTCGCAGGCGATCGGTGAAGGTCACTCGCGCCATGATATGCCCGTCCCCATTCCGCGCCCCGAGACGCGGACCGACAGATTATCACCCGGACCCGCGCGACACGCCAGGGCGCCGATGGATGGGGTTCAGACGCCTTCCGATGCCAGGCGCACCCTGATGTCGCGGTACGCCTCCGCGACCAGAGCGCCCAGCGCCGCGGCGTCCACCGGCTGGCCCCAGCGAAGCTTGACGTGCCGCATGCGCTTCCCCGCGCCCTCCAGCAGGCCCGCGGGATCGTCCAGTGAGGCCCCCTGGTAGAAGCCGACGTTCACATGCGCGGTGAAGGCGTAGACGTAGCCGAACGGCGCATCCTTCACGCAGGCGACCGGGCAGCCGTCGTGCATCGCCTCGCAGACATCGGGCCCGCAGCCGCGCATGACCTCGAACCAGACGCGCGCGATGCGCCGCAATTCATCCCGCGGTTCGGCAAGCCAGGCCTCGACCGCGGAATCCCGCCGGGCCGCGCCATTGATGCGAAAGAGCGTGCTCAACGGATCGCCACGCTTGTCAGGCGGCGGCTTCCGCGTCGCGGGTCACGCCCACGCGCTGGGCCAGAGAGGCGGCCATGAACTCATCGAGGTCGCCGTCGAGGACCCCGGCGGTGTCGGACGTCTCGACGTTGGTGCGCAGGTCCTTGACCATCTGATAGGGCTGCAGAACGTAGGATCGGATCTGGTGGCCCCAGCCGATGTCGGTCTTGGCGTCCTGCACCGCCTGGGCCGCGGTTTCCCGCCGCTGCAGTTCAGCCTCATAGAGCCGGGCGCGGAGCATCTTCCAGGCCTGGTCACGGTTCTGGTGCTGCGAGCGCTGGTTCTGGCAGGCGACGACGATGCCCGACGGAATGTGGGTCAGGCGCACGGCGGAGTCGGTCTTGTTGACGTGCTGGCCGCCCGAGCCGCTGGCGCGATAGGTGTCGGTGCGCACATCTGTGGGATTGATGTCGATCTCGATCTTGTCGTCGACCACCGGATAGACCCAGACGGAGGCGAAGCTGGTATGCCGCTTGGCGGCCGCGTCGAACGGCGAGATGCGCACCAGACGGTGGACGCCCGCTTCGGTCTTCAGCCAGCCGTAGGCGTTGGTCCCGCTGATCTTGACGGTCGCCGACTTGATGCCGACCTGCTCGCCATCGGTTTCCTCGATCAGTTCGATCTGCATGTCGTGAGCGTTGGCCCAGCGGGTGTACATGCGCAGCAGCATGGCCGCCCAGTCGGTGGATTCGGTGCCGCCCGCGCCGGAGTTGACCTCCAGATAGGCGTCGGCGCCGTCGGCCTCGCCGGACAGCAACGCCTCGAGCTCCGCCTTGGCGGCGAAGGCCTTGAGGGCCGAAAGCTGTTCGGCGACGTCGTTCAGTGAGGCCTCGTCACCTTCGGCCTGGGCCATTTCGGCGAAGTCCAGGGCGTCGGTCAGTTCGCGTTGCAGGCGATGCACAGCGTCCACCTGGGTCGCCAGGTGGGTGCGTTCGCGCATCAGGGTCTGGGCGGCCTCGGCGTCATTCCAGAAGGTCGGGTCCTCGACCCGGGCGTTGTATTCGTCCAGGCGTCTCAGGGCAGGTTCCCAGTCAAAGACGCCTCCTGAGCAGCCCGACGGACTGCTCGATATCGGTCGCCATCGCTTCGATATCCGCACGCATGAAAGGTCGCCTCACCGGCTTGAACGAGAACCACAGGGGCGCGCCCGATACCGCGCCCGGAGGCCAATTACAATTGTCAGTACAGCCCGCCCATCTCGTCGGGCTGTTTCGGCGGCTTCGCCGCCTTGGGCGCGCCGCGCTGAAGATCGGGCGGCGGCGGCGGTCCGACCGGCCGCACGGCGAAGGGCTGGTCCGGTCCCGGCGGGGCGCCCACCACCGGCGCGGCCATCCGCGGCTCGGTTCCCGGCCGGAACGCCTCGCGGTTGGGGCCGATCTGGGCGAATTTCGCTTCGGCCGGCGCCTTGAAGTCCAGCGGCGGCGTTCCCTTCACCGCTTCCTGCATGAACTCGATGAAGATCGGCAGGGCCGCGACGGCGCCGGTCTCGCCCTTGCCCAGCGAGCGGTTGTCGTCGAAGCCGACGAAGACGCCGACCACGATCCGCGGATCGAAGCCCACGAACCAGGCGCTGCGGAAGTCGTTGGTGGTGCCGGTCTTGCCGCCGACCGGCCGGCCAAGCGCGGCGTGGGCGGCCGCGGCGGTGCCGCGCAATGCGACGCCCTCAAGCATGCTGTCGATCTGATAGGCGGTAATCGGATCGATCAGCTGCGCGCCGGCCGGCTGGAGTTCGGGTCCGTCGCCGCCGGAGAACCCGGCCGAGCACTCGGGGCAGGCGCGGGTGTCGGCCTGATAGAGCAGGTCGCCGGAGCGGCCCTCGACCAGTTCGATCAGGTGCGGCGTCACCTTGCGTCCGCCGTTCACCAGGGCGGAATAGGCCGCGGTCATGCGGAACGGCGTGGTCTCGCCGGCCCCGAGCGCCATGGCCAGCACCGGGTCCATCTTGTCGACGATGCCGAACTTCTTGGCGGTGTCGACGATCCTGGCCATGCCCACCTGCTGGGCGATGCGCACGGTCATGGTGTTCAGCGACAGCTCCAGACCGCGTCGGAAGATCAGCGGCCCGTGGAAGTCATGCTCGTAGTTCTCCGGGCTCCAGCTTTCACCGCCGAACCCCGGCAGGGTGATGGGCGCATCCAGCACGATGCTCGCCGGCGTGAACTGTCCGGTCTCCAGAGCCGTGGCGTAGACGAACGGCTTGAAGGACGAGCCGGGCTGCCGATAGGCCTGGGTGGCCCGGTTGAACTTCGACAGCGAGAAGCTGTAGCCGCCCACCATGGCCAGGACCCGGCCGCTGGCGGGCTCCATGGCCACCAGGGCGCCGTTGACGATGGGAACCTGCCGCAGGCGGAAGCCACCGGTCTCGGCGGGTTCGACGAAGACAAGATCGCCTTCCGACAGACCCTTGCCGGCTCTCGCCCAGGCGACGTCGCCAGAGACGATCTCGCCGACGATGTTGTCGGCCGCTGTCTGCACCCGCACCCGCCCACCCTGCGCCGTGAGCACCAGGGCGGCGAGCCACTTCTTGCGTTCGGACGGCGGCGCGTTGGCCAGGGTCGCCTTCTGCCAGCCCGGCGAATTGGCCACATGGCCCCAGGCGCCGCGCCAGCCGTGACGGTGATCATAGGTTTCGAGACCATCCATCAGGGCGATCCGCGCGGCCGTCTGCAACCGGGGATCGAGGGTGGTCCGGACGTAGTAGCCGCCCTGGGTGAGCCCGTCGCCCACCGATTTCAGCTGCAGGGCCTGCTTGCGGGCCTCGTCAACAAAGTAGTCGGCGTCGTGGTACCTGGCGCGGGTCGGCGCGGCCTCGACCGTGAGATCCTCCTTCATCGCGGCGGCGGCCTCGGCGCGGGTGACCCAGCCCTGATCGGCCATCTCGGCGAGGATCATGTTGCGTCGGCGTATCGCGGCGGCCTTGTGGCTGACCGGCTGATAGTTGTCCGGGCCCTTGGGCAGGGCCGCCAGATAGGCGCACTGGGCCAGGGTCAGGTCGGAGATCGACTTGCCGAAATAGTTGTAGGCGGCCGCGCCGACGCCGTAGGAGCGATAGCCCAGCCAGATCTCGTTCAGATAGAGCTCGAGGATCTGCGGCTTGCCGAGGGTTTCCTCCAGCCGCGTGGCCAGCAGGGCCTCCTTCAGCTTGCGGCCCACCGAGACCTCATTGGTCAGGGAGATGTTCTTCGCCACCTGCTGGGTGATCGTCGAACCGCCCTCGGGCCGGCGCCCCTGCAGGATGTTGAAGACGTCCTTCACCATGGCCCGCGACACGCCGCCGGCGTCGACGCCGCCGTGGGTGAAGAAGTTGTGGTCCTCAGCCGCCAGGAAGGCATAGACGAGGCGGGGCGGGATCTGGTCGTAGGGCACGAAGATGCGCCGCACCTTGGAGAACTCGCCGATCAGCGTGCCGTCCCAGGCGTAGACGCGGGTGGCGGTGGGCGGGTGATAGTCGGCCAGTTCCGCGGCGCTGGGCAGCTGGCGGAACAGGATCGCCGCGTAGACGCCGGCCGACACCGCCGCCACCGCCACGACGCCCAGGCCGGCGACGCCCGCCGTGACGATCCAACGACCCAGGGACTTCAAAGCAGGCGGACCTCCGCGGAGCACCCACTCCGTCTCTACGTCCTCTAGCAACCTTCGGCAGGCGCGCCAACGGAGCGTTTGTCAGCCCGCGGCGAGCCGCGTTCCTCCCGAGAAATAGGCGTCGATGGCGTCGGCCACGCCGGAGGCGAGCTTCTCGCGCTGCTCGGGATCGGTCAGGCGCATCTCGTCAGCCGGATTGGTGATGAACCCCATCTCGAGCAGCACCGCCGGGACATCCGGCGCCAGCAGCACGAAGTAGCCGGCGTCGCGATGGCTGCGCGGCAGCAGGTCCACCCGGTCGCCGATATGGTCAATCAGGATGCTGGCGAACTGCGACGACCGGTTGCGCGTGCTCCGCTGGGTCAGGTCGAGCAGGATCTGGCGGACGCCCGGATCCGTGCGCCGGTCGCCGGCGTGGCTGAACCACTCATGCGGGCCGAGCACATAGTTCACCCGGGACTGTCCGCTGTCGGAGAGGGTGTAGACGCTGGCGCCATGCGGCGTCGGATCGGTTCCCGCCGAATCGGCATGCAGCGAGATGAACAGATCGGCGCCGGCCCGGCGGGCGATCTGCACGCGGGTCTCCAGGGGGATGAACACGTCGGTGTCGCGGGTCAGCACTACCCTGTAGCGCCCCATCCGTTCGAGGCGCGCCTTCAGCGCCAGGGCGGTGGCGAGGGTGATGTCCTTCTCGTTGCGCACCAGGCTGCGCGCGCCGGGATCGTGGCCGCCATGGCCGGCGTCGACGACGATGACCTTGAGGCCCCTGGCGGCGGCGGCGCGGGGCCCGGGCGTCCGGGCGGCGCCGACGGTGCGGGTGGGGCCGGCGTCCGGGCGGAGGGTCGGCGGCGGTCCAGGGGCCGGATCCGGTTCGACCGCGGTGGCCACCCGGACGAACGGCGGCCGGGAGGCGGGATCGGCGGACGGGTCGGGACGCGCCCTGTCCGACGAGGGGGTCATGGCCAGCGCCTGACGCGGCTGCGTGCTGACAGCGGAAGCCGGCGCGCCGGGAACGGTCGGCCGCGACGCCCAGGGTCTGGCTTCGGGAATGGCGGCGGCGGCGGCGAGCGCAACCGGTCGACCGGCGACCGACGGCCTGCTGGCGGCCAGGTCGGCCGGCGGAACGGCGTCGCCCTCGGCCCCCTTGATATCGATGACGTATCGCCAGGCCCCGCCCTCCACGGCCGGCGGGATCAGGAAGCGGTGGGTCGCGGTCGCCCCCGGCGCGACATCGAGGATGAGCCTGGCGCCCTGGAGCGTGTCCTGCAGGGTCCAGCGCGTGACGAATCCCCTGCCCTGCCCCTGCATGGGCCCGGTGGTGAGTAGGGCCGGCAGGCCGATGACCAGACGGGTGGGCGAGCTTTCGCCGGCCAGGATCCGCGCCGCCACCGAGGCGTCCAGGTCGAGCACGACCCGGGTGGTGATCGCATCGCCGCCGAAGCGCACGCCGGCGAGGCCGACGGCCGCGGCGCGCGTCGCGGGGGGGGCCGGATAGGGGTAGGCCGTGGTGGCGCTGACCCGCGGCGCAAGGAGCGTCAGCGCCGCCGCGACGGCGAGCCCGCGCCAATGCCTTGCTACGCCTTGCGGCCAGGACGCGCCCATTCGCCTCGGACTTTCCCGTTTCGTGCGACCAACGCGCCATATGGCCACGCCGAGGTAGCCAAATCGTTAAGGGGGACCGGTTTGCGCCGACGAACGCGAGCCGGCCCGCTCCGCTCACTCCAGCGGATCCGGCTCGGCGAGGTCGGCCAGGATGGGGCTGCGGCTGGGCCTGGCGAAGTGGGAACACAGCGGCCGGGTGAAGGGCGGGTTGGGCTTCCAGCCATCGCCGGCCCAGCGGCGCCAGTCGGGTCTGAGCTCCACGTCGGCGCAGAGGCGCTCGAGGATGTCGCGCAGGGGCAGATCGTCGATGTCGGCGTAGGCCTCGTCGCAGAGCAGACGCTCCTCGACCGCGTCCATGAGGATGTCGTGGTCCTCCGGGTCGGCGATCTCGCGGTCGGCCGCCTCGCGCACCAGATCAAGCACCCGCGCCTTTCGGCCGGTCTTCAGGGGGGCGAAGGGATCCTTGGCGACCTCCTCGCGGCGCTTCCGCGCCTCGGCGATGGCGCCGTCGAGACGGGAGCCCAGACCATCCTCGAGCTTCGCCTCCAGGGTGAGGGTAAGCCGCACGATGCGGGAGAGCGTGGCCAGGGTGTCGGCGGGATCGTGACGACGCACGGCGGCGGGCGGC
>CAIXWN010000145.1 GCA_903923135.1 uncultured Caulobacteraceae bacterium
CCTACGGAACCATCGACCACCTTCCGCCGCGCGACATCGTCGAGCACATCTGCGCCGATCTTGAGCTCAGCCCCGACTGGCGCCGCTGGGACGGCGATGACTGGATCCCCGATCCGCCCTTCACCCGCCCCCTCTGTTCCGACTTCGCCACCCCCAGCCGAAGACCCATCCTGAACGACGCGCCGGACCCGGACCCCGACGCGCTGGAATGAGTCGCGACGGGCTTGGTTCTCTCAGGGTAAATGTGCGCCATCTAGGCACAACGACACGACCCGGGAGGAGGACGACCCCATGACCGCGCACCACATCAGATACGACGTCGATTCCGACGGCATCGCCACCATCACCATCGACCGCGCCGAAAAGCGCAACGCCATGACCTACGCCATGCTGGGCGCCTTCATCGACAAGGTGGCCCAGGCGGGGGCGGACGACGCCGTGCGCGTGGTGATCGTCACCGGCTCAGGGGGCAGCTTCTGCGCCGGCACCGACCTGGCCGACCTGGCCACCATTCCGGGCGAGACGCGCGGCGTGCGCGGCGGGGCGCACGAGGCGGGCAAGTGGTGGCCGCTGGTCTCCTGCCCCAAGCCGGTGATCGGCGCCATCGACGGCTCGGCGGTGGGCATGGGGGCCGAGTTCACCAGCCAGTGCGACGTGCGCATCGTCACCACCCGCGCCCGCTTCGCCTGGAACTTCGCCCATCGCGGCCTGGTGCCCGACACCGGCGCCGGCAGCTGGCTGCTGCCCCGCATCATCGGCCCCCACCGCGCCCTGCGCCTGCTCTACAGCGGCGATTTCCTCAGCGCCCAGGAGGCCCACGCCATCGGCTACGCCGCCGAACTGGTCGCGCCCGAAGACCTGCAGGCCGCCGCCCTGACCGAGGCCCGGCGGTATCTCAACTCCTCGCCCTTCTCGATCCGCCACATCAAGGACCTGGTGTGGAAGGGCCTCGAGCGCGACCTGGCCGAACACATGGCGGTGCATGTGGAGACCATGGGCGCCTGCTTCAAATCGGCCGACCACAAGGAGGGCGTCGCCGCCTTCCTGGAACGGCGCCCGGCGCATTTCGTCGGCCGCTAGCAATGAAAGACCGGCCAGATCCGAGGCGCGGCCCGCCACCTGGTTTTGCCGGATGAAATAAAGGCGCCACATCGACAGGCTAGCGAAGAACTTCGGCAACGAAACCGCGCGTCCTCCGTTCGACGGATGCGGCGCCCATCCGGGCGACTTCGCAAGGGAAACCGGCCATGACCCTGCGCCCTCCGGCCCACCTGTCGCGGGTGCCCTGTGCGACTGCGTGACCGGGTCCTCGACGCCGGGCTGGCGGCCGTTTCCGTTGCGGCCGCGCCGTTTCTCTTTCTGATGGCCCGAAAGCGCTGGGCCCTGCGCTGGACCCGCGCCCTGCATGACGCCATCGGCGTCACGGTGCTGCGCAACCACTATTACGAGCCGACCGTCACCGCCGCCGACCTGCCCACGCCCCCGCAACAGGTGCGGGACCTGCCGGGCGTCGACCTCAATCTCGCCGGCCAGACGGCGGTTCTGCAGCGGTTCCGCTTCGCCGATGAACTGGCGACCCTGGACGGGACCGCCGTGGGCGACCGCCGCTATCACTACAGCAACCAGAACCACATGTTCGCCGAAGGCGACGCAGACGCCCTCTACAGCTTTATCCGCGCCTTCAAGCCACGCACCCTCATCGAGATCGGCTGCGGCCAGTCCTCGCTGGTCGCCCAGATCGCCCTGCGCCGTAACCTGGCCGAGGACCCGGCCTGCGCGGCCCGGCACATCTGTTTCGAGCCGTTCCACAACGGCTGGCTGAAGGACATCGGCGCCGACTTCCGCCGGATGAAGGTTCAGGACGTCGACCCGGCCATTTTCACCGCCCTGCAGCCCAACGACATCGTCTTCATCGACTCCACCCACGTCGTCCGCGCCCAGGGCGACGTGGAGCACGATCTGCTGAGGATCCTGCCCATCCTGCCCGCCGGGGTGCTGGTGCACATCCACGACATTTTCACGCCGCGGGACTACACACGCCATTTCCTGCTCGAGGATCGGCGGTTCTGGACCGAGCAGTACATGCTCGAGGCGTTCCTGACCTTCAACGCCGGTTACGAGGTCGTCCTGGCGCTCAATTCGCTGCACAAGGACCGCAACCCGGCGCTCTACGAGGCCCTGCCGGTGCTTGCCGACAAGCCGCACCGCGAGCCGGGCTCGTTCTGGATCCGGCGGCTGGAGCCCGATCCGTCCGCACGGACCGGTTGCGGGCGATGAACCGGACTCCAAAGGTATGCCCTGGCGAACGCACGAGCCCTGGCGACCCGCCCGAACTCGGCATGCCGGTCGAAACCCGCTAAGGGACATTACCGCCTGATTCAGCGCCAGGAACCCGCCGCATGGCCGCCGCCGACGCCCGTCTCGATCTTCGCCACCGCGACGTCCTGTTCGACGCGCTCGGCGCCGGGATTTTCGATCTGGCGGTGATCGGCGGGGGCATAACCGGCGCCGGCATCGCCCGGGACGCGGCGCTGCGCGGCCTGTCGGTGGCGCTGATCGAGGCGCGCGATTTCGCCTCGGGCACCTCCAGCCGCTCCTCGAAGATGATCCACGGCGGCCTGCGCTATCTGGCCCAGGGCGACCTGGCCCTGGTCCGCGAGGCCGCCTCGGAGCGCAAGATCGTCGAGGCCATCGCCCCGCACCTGGCGCGCCAGACCCCCTTCGTCATGCCGGTGAACAATCCGGGGACCGAGGCCAAGCTGCGCGCCGGGCTGTGGACGTTCGAGAAGCTCGGCGCCGTGCCGAAGTCGCGCCACCACGAGGTCTGGTCGAAGTCCGACGTCGAGGCGCGGGAGCCGGCGATCGACACCCGCGGCGTGACCGGGGCGGTGGTCTATCCGGAATATCTCACCGACGACGCCCGCCTGACCCTGGCCAACGTCCGCAGCGCCGCGGCGGCCGGCGCGCGGGTGGTCAGCTATGCCCGCGTCGACGCCGTGGCGCTGGAGAACGGCCGGGCCACGGGCCTGGATGTCGGCGACACCTTGCCTGGGGGCGAGGCGCGCCGGGCCCGGGTGCGGGCGCGGGTGATCGTCAACGCCGCCGGCCCCTGGGTCGCCGC
>CAIXWN010000146.1 GCA_903923135.1 uncultured Caulobacteraceae bacterium
AGGCCCGCCGTCGCCGCCGTCGCCCCGAGCCACCCCCGCCTGGTCAGTCGCATGTCGTTCCCCTGAGCCTGCCGAAACAGTTGAGCATCCCGGGGCCGGTCTGGAAAGACGCCCGGCGATCAGCCCAGGGCGGCGACCGCTTCGGCCACGGCGTCCGGCTTTTCGGTGATCACCATGTGCCCGGCCTCGGGCACGCGGATCAGCCGCGCGCCGAGGATGCCGGCGGCGAAATAGGGCCCGTAGATCGGCGGAATCATCCGGTCGCTCTCGCCCCAGACGATCACCGTGCGGGCGCGGATGCGATAGAGCCGCTCGGCGAGGCCCCGCTCGGGCACCGGGAAGAGAAGCTTGCCGGCCATGCCCATCTGCCGGGCGTTGCGAACCAGATAGTCCTGCAGGAACTTCGGATCGTCGATCTTCAGCCCGGAGGTCATCAGCTTCGAGCCCGCCTCGGGATCGTGGAACAGATAGGCGGGCAGTTCGAACGGCAACAGGGTGAAGATGTCGGGCGTGGGATGCTCGTCCAGCCAAAGGCCGGCCGGCGCGATGAGCGCCAGGCGGCTGACATCGTTGGGCGCGATGGCGGCCATTTCGGCGGCGATCATGCCGCCCATGGAGTGGCCGACCAGGACCGGGTCGGTCAGGCCGAGCGCCTGGACCACGTCCCAGCTGTGCAGGGTGTAGTCGAGCATGTCGCGCAGCCCGGGGCAGTCCTCGGTCTCGCCGTAGCCCGGCAGGTAGGGGGCGTAGACGTGATGGGTGCGAGCCAGGGCCGCCAGCACCGGATCGTCCGCGGTCATGCCGCCGGCGCCGTGCAGGAAGACCAGGGGCTCGCCGGACCCGCCCTCGAGATAGCGCACCGGCGCGTGACGGGTGTCGATGGTTTTGAGGATCATCATCGGGGCGGCCTCAGACGGCTTCGGCGACGGCGGCCGGGTTCAGCGGCTGCGGCAGGCTGCCGGCGGCAGCCCGTCGGGCCAGGGGTTTGCACCAGAAGCGGTCGTCGCCCTCGCAGGCGGGCAGCACCCCGCGCAGTTTCGGCATGACCTTCTCGGCGAACAGCTTTGAGGAATACATGCACTTGTCGGCTGGCATGTTCCCCACGTGCATCAGGCAGAAGATGTTGCCGACGTTGAGCCCCTTGATCAGGTCCTCCATGCGCTGGCGGACGGTTTCGGGCGAGCCGGCGATGATGTGGCCGCCCTCGATCAGGTCCTTCCAGGTCAGCTTGCCGTAGGCCCCGCGGGGCGGAGCGTACTGTGACAAGGCCCCGCTCTGGATGGTCTTGATGGTGCGGTATCCGGGGGCGTCGGCGAAGCCCGGATAGACGTGCAGACAGCGGTTGTAAAAGTAGTTGACGTGCTCGGAATAGAGCCGCTCGGCCTCCTCGTCGGTGTCGGCCACGCAGATGGTCTGGGCGAAGCCGGCCCTGTAGGGCGAGACGTCGGGGGTGTCGCGCTCGGCCACCCGGTCCCAGTAGCCCTGCATGAGGGCCTTGGCGCGGATGTAGCCGGAGAAGCTGAGGTAGGAGTAGGAATAGGTGTTGTCGATGCAGAAGTCATAGGTCTCCACCGAGCCGCCGCCGGGGATGTGCACCGGCGGGAACGGCTGCTGGATCGGCCGAGGCCAGATGTTGACGTGGCGCAGCTTGTTGTAGCGGCCGTTGAAGGCGAAGGGCTCGCGCTCGGTCCAGGCCCGGATGATCAGCTCATGCGCCTCGGCGTATTTCTCGCGGGTCAACGCCGGGATCTGGCCGTAGCAGTAGTTGGTGTCCATTGAGGTGCCGACCGGGAAGCCGGCCACCAGCCGCCCGCCGCTGATGCAGTCGAGCATGGCGAACTCCTCGGCCACGCGGATCGGCGGATTGTAAAGGGCGATGGAGTTGCCCAGGACCACGATGGCGGCGTTCTTCGTGCGCCGGGCCAGGCCCGCGGCGATGATGTTGGGCGAGGGCATGATGCCGTAGCCGTTCTGGTGGTGCTCGTTCACCCCCACGCCGTCGAAGCCGAGGGTGTCGGCATACTCCAGCAGGTCCATGTAGGTGTTGTAGACCTCGTGGCTGCGGGCCGGATCGAACAGGTTCTGGTCGATGTCCACCCACACCGAGCGGTTCTTCTCCCTGAAGTCGTCGGGCAGATAGGGCCACGGCATCAGGTTGAACCAGGTGAACTTCATGTCGTTTTCCTCCGCCGCGCCCGTCGTCTCGCGGGCGTCCTGACAGGGGTCAGGTTACGGTGGCCCCGCGTGGCGACGCAACTGAAAGCTGGAGACCGACGGGGGCGCTGTTCGGACGGCGACAACCGCCTTAAGGTCGGCGCAGGACCGCCAGGGGAGCGAGAACCATGCCCACATCCGTCGAATTCGACGCCATCGTCTATGGGGCGACCGGCTACACCGGCCGGCTGGTGGCCGAACACCTGCTGAAGACCTATGGCGCGGCGGGGGCGGTGCGCTGGGCGATGGCCGGGCGCAGCGCCGGCAAGCTGGCCGAGGTCCGCGCCGAAATCGGCGCGCCCGACACCCTGTCGCTGATCGTCGCCGACGCCCACGACCCGGCGGCGCTGCAGGCCCTGGCGCGCCGGACCAAGGTGGTGATCACCACCGCCGGCCCCTATCAGCTCTATGGCTCGGAGCTGGTGGCGGCCTGCGCCCGGGCCGGGACCGATTATGTCGACCTGACCGGCGAATCCAACTGGATCGCGTCGATGATGGCGGCCCACGCGGCGGAGGCCCGGGCCTCCGGAGCGCGGCTGGTGTTCTCCTGCGGCTTCGATTCCATCCCCTTCGACATGGGCGTGTGGTTCGTGCAGCGCGAGGCCGGCGCCCGGATGGGCGCGCCGGCGCCGCGGGTGCGCGGACGGGTCCGCGGCATGCTCGGCGGCCTGTCGGGCGGCACCATGGCCAGCGGCGTCGCCACC
>CAIXWN010000147.1 GCA_903923135.1 uncultured Caulobacteraceae bacterium
GGCTGGCCCGCGCCCAAAATATGGACATTGTTCATATGGCCCGTCCAGCCTGCCGGGGCCTCAGGCGAGCAGTTCGGGCAATTCGCCGTCTATGAAGGCGCCGATGACGCTGTCGATGAACCGCCGCATCTCGGCGCGCTGCTCCGGCGAGAAGGGAACCTGGCCTTCCACCACCACCCGGGCCAGGCCGTAGCCCATGGCGAACACGCCGTAGGCGGCCTTGCAGGTCTGTCGTGAGCGGGTCAAGTCGGCGCCGTCGTAGATCGGCGCGCCATAGACCAGCTCCACCAGGGCGGCGAAGGCGTCGTCGGAGGCCTTGCGATAGCGCTCGTGGCCGAGGGCGTCGGGGATGTAGCCGAACATGATGCGGAACAGCTGGCGCCGGTCGATCGCCAGGTCGACATAGGAGACGACGCTGCGCCGCACCGCCTCGGCGCGGTCGCGGGAGGTGCGGGTGATGTGGGCCAGGGTGCGGCGGCGCTCCTCGAAGGCGTCGGCCGCCAGATCGAGAAGAAGGTCGTTCAAACACACGAAATGATTGTAGAAATTGGCCGGCGTGACGCCGACTTCCCGCGCCAGGCGGCGCACCGACAGGTCCTCGACGCGCTCGGTCTCCAGGATCCGGACGGCCACCGCCATCAGGTCCTCGGCGACGTTGCCCTTGTGGTAGCGTCGTCGGGCGGGCTTGCTCTCAGTCGTCATCGAAGCGGGACATCGGCCTCTGGGCGCGCGGGCGCGGACCGGGGTGGATTGCGCCGGGCGGCGGGGGGCGTCAAGCCGCCGCCCTGTCCAGGCTGCGCAGGGCGCCCAGCGCGGTCTCGCAGACGAAATCGATGTCCGCCTCGGTGAGGGCGGTCGAGAGCACGAAGAAGCCGGAGGCGCCGATCATCACCCCGTGGTCGAGCATATAGCGGAAGAACCGCTCGGCCCGCAGCCGGGCCTGGGGGAAGGCCTGCATCGCCGCCACCACGTCGCGATAGGTCGGCGTCTCGCCCTCGATATGGAAGAGCGAGGTCATCGACTCCCGCCCCCGCACCACCGCGGGGACGCCGCTGATCTTCACCGCCTCGCGCAGGCCCTTGCGCAGCCGCTCGCTGAGAGCCGAGAGGCGGTCGAAGGCGGCCCGGTCGAACAGGCGCATGGCCACGGCGCCGGCGGCGGTGGTCATCGGATTGGCGTTGAACGTGCCGCCGTGGCCCAGCCTCGGCCGCCCGCCGCGGGGATCGAACAGGGGGGTCATGATGTCGGCCCGGCCGCCCACCGCCCCCACCGGCAGGCCGCCGCCGATCACCTTGCCCAGGGCGGTGAGATCCGGGGTGATCCCCAGCGCTCCCTGCGCCCCGTTGAAGCCGAGGCGGAAGCTGTAGACCTCGTCGAAGATCAGCAGGGCCCCGGCGCGCGTGGTCTCCTCGCGCAGCATGGCCACCCATTCGGGACTGGCCGGCTCATAGCCGAGGTTCTTCACCAGGGGATCGATGATCACGCCCGCCAGGTGGTCGGCGTGGGCGCGCAGGATCGCCCGGCCGGCCTCCACGTCGTTCATCGGCAGGCAGATCACGTCGCCGGCGGCGCCGGGGCTGACCCCCGGCGGGCAGACGCTGGCGGGCGCCTTCGCGTCGCCCCAAAGGGCCGGGTCCGGGTTGACGCTGACGCTCGCGGTGTCGTCGCTGCCGTGATAGGCGCCCTCGACCTTGGCGATCCTGGCGCGGCCGGTGAAGGCGCGCGCCGCCTTGATGGTGAACATCACCCCCTCGGTGCCGGAGTTGCCGAAGCGAACCTGCTCGACCCCCGGCAGGCGGCCGCAGACCAGTTCGGCCAGCTCGACCTCCTGCTCGGTGGGCATCGCCACCGACAGCAGGCGGTGGGCCTGGGCGACGATCGCCTCGACGATCTGGGGATGGTTGTGGCCGTGGATCAGGGCCGAATAGTTGTTGATCAAGTCGAGCCGGGCCACGCCGTCGGCGTCCCATACCCGCGCGCCCTCGGCGCGCACCGCGTAGAGCGGGTGCGGCGGGAAGAACACCGTGTGGCGGGAGTTGCCGCCGGGCAGAACCTTCAGGGCGCGGTCGTAGAGGCGGGCGGAGTTCGAGCTGTTGTCGGGGTACATGACCAGCCTTCCTTTGGCGGGCCGGAGGGCTCCGCACAGAGATATGAACGCCGTTCATATGACCCGGAATTGTCCTGCGAGGTCAAGGCCCCCGATGCCGGCGCGGCCCCGGCGGCTAGGTCAGTCGACGTCGACCAAGCGGTTGTAACGCCTCAGGATTTCGCGGACCTCGGGGATCGGCAGGGCGCGGGCGGTGAAGCCGTCGCGCCCGGTCATCGTCTCGTTGGCGAACAGGCTGTTCAGGATCGCCTCCTCCACGGCCTGGATCGTCGCCTCATAGAAACGGCTCATGCCCTCCTCGCCCAGGTAGCGGGCGGTGAGGAATCCCGCATGGGCCTCCACCGCCTCGCCGTTGGCCGTGGAGAAGGCCAGGAACAGGTCGCCGGACTCGTTGGAGGCGATGCCGCCGCAGGCGGAGATGCCATAGGCGGCCCGGCGGGCCACCCGGCGCAGTTGGTGGGGCATCATCGGCGCGTCGGTGGCCACCACCCCGATGATCGAGCCGTACTCCGGCGGCGGCGTGTCATCGACCAGCGGCAACTCCAGGCCCACCGGGACGCCGGCGATCTTCAGCAGATGCCGCCGGCCGAAGTTGGACTGCACGAAGGCGCCGACGGTGAAGGTCTCGCCGGCGTACTCGACCTGGCGCGAGGCCGTGCCCGAGCCGCCCTTGAACTCGAAGCAGCGCATGCCCGTCCCGCCGCCGACGGATCCCTCCTCGATGGGTCCGGAGCGGGCGTCATCGAAGGCGGCGATCACGTCCTCCGGTTTCACATGGTGGCCGTTGATATCGTTCAGGGAACCGTCATAGGTCTCGGCCGCCACCGGCATCCAGAACGGCTGGTCGGCCTTGTCGCCTGGCTTCAGGTTCTCGAACAGCCAGCGGGCCGTGACGTCCCGCGCCAGGCCGCAGGAATGGGTGTTGGTGATTGTGATCGGCCCGTCGAACCGCCCGCGTTCCTCCACCAGCGCCATGCCGCTCATCTCGCCGTTGCCGCTCATGCTGAAATAGCCGGCGTAGGCGGCGGCGTTGGCCCGCTCCCGGCCGTGCGGGAAGATCGCCGTGACGCCGGTGCGCACCGGCCCCTCGCCGACTACCAGCGGCCCGTGGCCGCGGATCAGAGTGCGATAGCCGACCTCGACCCCCGGCACATCGGTGATGGCGTTGGCCGGTCCCGGCTGGCCGACGAAGGGGACGCCGGCGCCGCGTGCGCGGGTCTTGCCGGCCGGGGTCCGGCGATGGGAGTCGGGGAGGGCTGCGGGGATGGTCATGTCGGCCTCTCTAAGGCTAGGGCTGCGCCACAATATGAACGACGTATATATTTTTCACCAGTTCGGGCGCCGCACGGCGCGCCTGCGAGACGCCTGCCAGACGCCAGACCTCTGGCCAAATCACTCCTTGAGACGCAAAAGGCGCACCCGCACGGAGCATAGGCCATGACCACAGACCCGCAAGGAATCGCCACCGCCCCGGTGGCGCGCGCACGGGTTCGGGGACTGGGCGCCTCGAAGGTGCGCGAGGTGGCCAACGCCGGATTCGGCCGATCCGATGTGAAGCGGTTCTGGTTCGGCGAGGGCGATCAGCCGACTCCGCTGTTCATCCGCGAGGCCGCCATGGCGGCCCTGGCCGACGGGCGGACGTTCTACACCCACAACCACGGCGCGGCCGATCTGCGCGCGGCGCTGCAGGCCTATCTTGAGCGCCTTCACGGCCGCGCCTTCGACATCGACTCCGTGTCGGTGTCCAGCGCCGGCGTGTCGGCCCTGATGGTGACCATGCAGGCGATCCTCGATCCGGGAGACCGGGTGGTGGCGGTGACCCCGGTGTGGCCCAATCTGACGGAAATCCCGGCGATCCTCGGAGCCGAGGTGGTGCGGGTGGGACTTGAGCCCCGGGACGGACGCTGGACCCTGGACCTCGACCGGCTGCTGGCGGCGATCACCCCCGGCACGCGGCTGCTGCTGATCAATTCCCCCAACAACCCGACCGGCTGGACCCTGCCGGCGGCGGCGCGGGCGCCGCTTCTGGAGCACTGCCGGCGCCTGGGGGTGTGGATCCTCACCGACGATGTCTATGAGCGGGTGGCGTTCGGCGAGGCCGCCGCCGCCGGAGTGGTGACCGCGCCGTCGCTGCTGGCCCTGGCCGATCCGTCCGACCGGCTGGTCAGCACCAACAGCTTCTCCAAGGCCTGGCGGATGACCGGCTGGCGCCTCGGCTGGATCGTCGCCCCTCTGGGTCTGCGCGAGGACCTGGGCAAGCTGCTGGAATACAACACCTCCTGTGCGCCCGATTTCGTGCAGGCCGCCGGCGTGGTGGCGCTTGAGCAGGGCGAGGCGTCGGTCGAGGCCCTGCGGCTCGAAATGGCCGCCCGGCGTGACCGGGTGGTGGCGGGCCTGAAACGCCTGCCGGGCGTGGAAGCGACGCGCGCCGACGGCGGACTGTACGCCTTCTTCCGCATCGACGGACGAGAGGACTCGGTGGCGGTGGCCAAGCGGCTCATCGCCGAGGCCGGCCTCGGCCTCGCGCCGGGCGCGGCCTTCGGCCCGGAGGGCGAGGGCTGGCTGCGCTGGTGTTTCGCCACCAGCGAGGCGGCGATCGACGACGGGCTGGGGCGCCTGGAGCGCTGGCTGGGCTGAGACCTGCGGCGACCCTGTACCGCCAGATGCACCGTCCGCATCTGTTCCGTGCGAACGGACCTGGCTCTAGCGCCCGCCGAGGAACCCCAGGACAGCGGCGTTGAAGCGGGCGGGGTCCTGCAGCATGGCGAAGTGGCTGGTGTTCTTCAGGATGATCAGCCGCGCGCCGGGGACGGCGCGGGCGAGATAGCGGGTGTGTTCGGCGCGGATCGCCTCGTCGTGATCGCCGTCGACGATGGCCACGGGTGTGTGGATCCCCGCCAGGTCGGCCGCCGAATAGTTGGGCTCGGTCTCCCACATCCGGTTGATCGCGGCGGAAAAATCGGCGTAGCCGGCCGGGGTCGGCGACAGGCGGGCGTAGTCCCCGGGGGCGCCCGCCTTGAAGCGGGTGAAGGTCGATCTGTCGGCCACGCTGAGGTCGGCGCCGCCCGGGTCCATGTTGGCGGCGAAGGCGAAGGCCCGGGTGATTCGGTCGGGATATTTCAACGCCATGACCAGGCTGATGATCGCCCCGTCGCTCCAGCCGACCACGGGCGCCGACTTCAGCTTCAGGGCGTCCATCACCGCGACCACGTCGGAGGCCATCAGCTCATAGGTGAACGGCCGGCTGTCGCGGCTGCTGCGGCCGTGGCCGCGACTGTCGATGAGGATGACCCGATAGCCGGCGGCGACCAGGGCGGGGACCTGATCGCCCCAGTATTCGCCATTGGCCAGACCGCCGTGCAGCAGGATCACCGGCCGGCCGCGGCCGAAGGCGGCGTAGTAGATCCTCGCCCTGTCATGGTCGACCAGTCCGGAGGCGTCGGGCCTCGGCAGGGCCGCGGGGGCGGGCAGGGTCTCCCAGAGGGGACCAGCCCGCGCCGGAGCGGCCTGAAAGACGAGAACGACCGCCAGGGCCAGAAACAGGCTCGCGAGGAGCTTGGGCATCGCTGTCTGCCTCCGCCGGGCGTCCATGGGTCGTCGGCGCCAGACGCTTCGCGGCGGGGCTTCGTCCCATGCGCGCGGCGGCGGATCAAGACCGCCCTCAACGTCCGCCGGCGATCCTGGGCGGGGCCCTTGCGGGCGGGCGCCGCCGCCGTCACCTTGGCGAGGCCCGGGCGTGCGGCGCCGCCGGCCGGAAGACGGGACGAGGATTCATGACAGCACAGACCGGCCTGGCCGATGACGACCAGAAGGCGATGTTCCGCGAGAACGCGCGCGAGAGCGCCCGCGACGCCTATCTCGCCCGCCTGAAGGGCGGCGTGGCCCCTTTCCGCGACGGCGACGGGGCCTGGGTGGTCAGCCGCTTCGACGAGGCGCGCGCCATACTGCTCGACGCCGGACGGTTCTCCTCGCGCGCGGAGGAGGGCGGCTTTCCCCTGCTGCAGGACGATCCGCCGCGCCACACGGCCCTGCGCGGCCTTCTGCAGAAAGCGTTCACCCCCGGCCGCATCGAGGCCATGCGGCCCGACATCGAGACCATCGCCGGCGACCTGGCCGACGCCATTGGCGCCGGCGTGGAGA
>CAIXWN010000148.1 GCA_903923135.1 uncultured Caulobacteraceae bacterium
AGGAAGATGGGCCGGTCGTAGTCGCTGTCGGAGAAGCCGTAGGTCGCCGGATCGAGTTCGCTGGCGTCCCCCGCGGTCACCGCCAGGCCGAGCGGGTCGAGCTTGGCCTTCAGATGGCCGCGCATGCGGTAGGCCCGGATCATCATGATCGCGCGCAAAGAGTCGAGGGTGCGCGAGCGCACCTCGTCCGTACTGGCCGCCGGCGATCTCTCGGCGATGCGGGTGCTCAGCTTGGCGTCCACCGCCGGCCAGAGACCATCGATAGCCGAGAGCCAGTCGGGGCGGGGCTCGTCGAGGGCCGCAGGCGTCCAGGCGGGCGGCTCGCCGGCGTGTCGGATGACGTCGGCGTTGTCTGCCAGGGAGGCGAAGAACACTCGCCAGGAGGGTTCCACCGAGCCGGGATCGGTCGCCCAGCGGGCGTGCAGGTCCTCAACGAATTCGGCGTTGCCGCCATACAGAAAGGAAGTCTCGGCAAGAACCTCGTTCAGCCGTCCAACGTCGTCAGCCATTGTCTCTCACCTTGCGCTCCGCCCTTGGCGGCCACGCCAGTCATCGGATAGGGGGTAGGGGTTGCTTTTCGATGAACCCTTTGTCGTGTTTTCGTAACGAAATTGCGGCGACGACCGAGAAATTACGCCGCCGGGCTCATATTCGCGCCGTTGCGTCCCGCCCGCGCCCAAGGATCGGCGTGGATTCGCTGGTTCAGGTCGCCTCTTCCGGAGTCTGGAGTTCTCCGGCGGGGCGGTTGCCAGTTGTTGCTGACATTCCGTGACGCCCGAATGCTTCCCCGCCGACTTCGGGGACCGCGCTAAATCTGGCAGGCGACGCAGCCTCAGGTGTCGCTGGACCCGCCGTCGTCCCAGCCGCCACCCTGATCGCCGTAGTCGCCGCCGCCGTTGTCGCCGCTGTCCTCGTAATAGTTGTTGATCACTTCGGTAGGCTGGCCGCCGAATCCACCGCCGCCGAAGCCGCCGAATCCGCCGCCGCGACCGCCGAACAGGCTCGAAATCCCTTCGAAAAGCAGGGCGCCGCCGGCGACGCCCGCCGCCGTCGTGCCTGCGCCTCGCAGGAAGCTGCCCAGGCCGCCGCCGCTTGAGAACGGCCCGCCGCCGATGTAGCCGCGGCCCTGCGGCTGGGTCTGCCATTGAGGCGCCTGTGTCGGTCCGGGTTGCGCTGTGACCGGCTGCGACCACGGGCCGGGTTGCGGCAGGAACGACGCCGACTGCGCAGGCGGCGCCCTCAATTGCTCCTGCAGGGCGGCGATCTGATCCTGGGCGGCGTGCAGCGCCTGGTCGGACAGGATGGCGTGCTGGACAAGCACATAGGGCGCGTCCGGCGAGGATCGCAGCGCCTCGAGGATCATCGATTCAGCTTCGCTGTCCTTGGCCACGCCGCGGGTCTGGACAAGGTCTTGCAGGAAGCGTTGCAGCAGGGCGCGTTCGTCGGGGGTCATGGGCATATCCTTCAGTGTCCTCGCGCCGCCCTATCTGGGAAGCGCAAGGCGCTGCGTCCAGCCCCGCGGCGAGAGAGATCAGTCGCCCTTGAGAACCTGCAGCAGCGTCTCACCCAGGGCCGCCGGCGACGGCGACACGCGGATACCGGCCGATTCCATCGCCGCGATCTTGTCCTCCGCGCCGCCCTTGCCGCCCGAAATGATCGCGCCGGCATGGCCCATGCGCCGCCCCGGAGGGGCTGTGCGACCGGCGATGAAGCCGACCATGGGCTTCTTGATCGGGTGCGCCTTGATGAAGGCTGCGGCGTCCTCCTCGGCGGACCCGCCGATCTCGCCGATCATGATGATCGACTCTGTGGCCGGATCGTTGAGGAACATCTCCAGGATGTCGATGAATTCGGTGCCCTTCACCGGATCGCCGCCGATCCCGACGGCCGTGGTCTGGCCAAGGCCGACCTGGCTGGTCTGGAACACCGCTTCATAGGTGAGCGTGCCGGAGCGAGAAACCACCCCGACGGATCCGTTGCGGAAGATGTTGCCCGGCATGATGCCGATCTTGCACTGATCGGGCGTCAGGACGCCCGGGCAGTTGGGGCCGATCAGGCGTGACTTTGAACCCTGCAGCGCCCGCTTGACCACAATCATGTTGGCCACCGGAATACCCTCGGTGATGCAGACGATCAGGCCGATTTCGGCGTCGATCGCCTCGAGAATGGCGTCCGCGGCGAAGGGCGGCGGCACATAGATCACGCTGGCGTCGGGCGCCGTGGCCGCCACGGCCTCATCGACCGTGTCGAAAATGGGCAGGCCCAGATGAGTCGCGCCACCTTTGCCGGGCGAGGTCCCGCCCACCATCGCGGTGCCATAGGCGATGGCCTGCTCAGTGTGGAAAGTGCCCTGGGCCCCGGTCACGCCTTGGCAGATGACCCGGGTATTTTTGCCGATCAGAATGGACATGCGTCTCGCTTTGAAGAGAGCCTCTCGGCCCGAACCTGTGGTGGGTGCGGCTACTTCTTGATCATCATAAGATCAAGCACCGTGCCGTTCGCGTCGCCCGTGATGGTGAGAATTTCCAGACCGTTCGCCCCGGCGGCGGCGTCGAAATCGGCGGGCGTCAGCGCCTTGTGTACGCCATCGGTGTCGGTGAACCGGAACGTGACACGCTTGGGCGAGCTGTCCTGTGCAGGGAACGTCAGCCAGGCGCCGGCGTCCTTGCGTAGGGCGTCAAAATCCACCTTGGCCACGTGGAAGGTGCAGTCGCTGACCTTCACCGCGCCCTTCGAGCCATGCCACGCCGACATCACGACGCCGGTCTTGTCGATTGTGGACGAGCGGTTGATCTGATCGGCGATGGTCACGCCCGGCATGTTGGCGTCGGCCTTCACGTCGGAATCCCCCCAACCCTGGGCGTCGGCCGCCTTGCGCACGGTCAGGAAATCCGCAGCGGGGACCGCGCACACCGTCGCGAAGGCGGCGAAGACCGGCCCCCGAGTCTGGGCGGCCGACGGCAGGGCGGCGAAGAGGGACAACGCCGCGACGGCGGCGGCGACAACAGACTTCGTCGAGAGCACGGGCGTTTCCTTTTGACGTCGTTCTGGCCGGCGGGCGAAGCGTCGCGGCAGTGCGGCCTCGTCCTGTTGCGACGGGGCGAACCCTTAGGCCATGCACCGCCCGGCGCAAAGGTTGGAAATCCATCATCGGCGATGGAAACGCGGGGCGCCGCGGAGCGACGCCACGGAACCCGCACCGCCGACGGGTTCGGTATTGAGCCGGAGGGCCCGGGGACGCTAGGAGTCCTCTGCGGGCCGTCGATTGCGACATGACCGCAAGCCGGAGGCCGCCATGCGTCAGGGCCCTGTTCGCCCCGCCTTCGTCTCTCTGGCCCTGCTGGCCCTGACCCCTGGCGCGGCTCGGGCGTCGGCGGAGGAAATCCAGGTTTACCTTGATGACCTGAACGCGCCCGGACGTTTCGGCCTCGACATCCACAGCAACTTCGTTGTCACGGGCGAGCGCCGGGATGAGTATCCCGGCCAGCAGCCGTCGGTGAACCGGTTCCGGGTCACGCCGGAATTCGCCTACGGCCTGACCCCGAACCTCGAAGCCGGACTCTACCTTCCCCTGGCGACGATCGGCCCGGGCGGCCGCATCGGCGCCGATGGGGCCAAGGTGCGCCTCAAATACATCGCGCCAAAGTCACCGGGCCAGACCTGGTTCTGGGGCGCCAATTTCGAGATTGGCCGCGTCGACCACCGACTGGACGTCAATCCCTGGAACGCGGAACTCAAGGGTATTCTCGGCCGGCGCTGGGGGCCGTGGACTCTGGCGTTCAACGGCAACCTCGATGTCCAGGTCTCCGGACCGGCATCGGCTCCGGCGACCCTCGAGATCGCCACCCAGCTGACCTATGACCTGAACCGCACCCTGAGCGTCGGACTCGAGACCTACAACGGCGCCGGGGAATTGCGTCGCCTCGGCCGCTTCTCGAGCGCCGAACAGTCGACCTTCATGGTGGTCAACAAGCGATTCGGCCGATGGGACCTCAATCTGGGCGTCGGCGCCGGGTACGGCGCCAATCGCGATGGCCTGATCCTCAAGGCCATCGTCGGTGTGCCGATCGACTGATCGTGCTCCGGCGCACGCGCAGGAAACAGACAACCCGCACCGACCCGATGGCCGCTGGCGAGCGTCGGCTTCGGCCGGTCACTGCGGCCGCCGCCGGGCGGTGACCCGGGCCGGGGTGGCGGCTGGGGAGGGCCGGTCGACAGGGCCGTAGGCGACGAAGCCGCTGGCCCCGGTTCGACCGATGACCAGAATCCACACCTGTCCGGTCCGCGACGCCGCGGCCAGGGCCTCGTCGGAGTCAAGGCCGGCGGCGAGCCGGCGGTGGTCGCCGTCCTGGAAGAACAGATAGACCCGGCTGCCGTCCGGATAGCTATCGGCCGGATCGACGCCAACCCAGCCGGCGGCGCCGCTGGTCAGGTCGCGGCTCCCGGCCGCCAGGCCGCACAGGTCGAAGCGGATCTCGAAGCCGTCGAACAGATAGCGTCCGCGTCCGGCCACCAGCAGGCCGCCGCCATGATCTGGCGGCTGTCGCCGGGCGTCTCCCGACACCAGCGTGACGGGAAATTTCGGCAGGTCGGCGGTCGCCATCGGCTGCCATCCGCCCTGGTCCGCTGATTTAAGGCTGTCGGCCACGCGGCCGCCGGCGGCCACGCACAGACTTCGGAAATCGTCGAACGCCGTTCGATCAGCAGGGACCGCATCGGCGGCGCTGGCTGTCGCGGAAACGGCCACGGCCGCGGCAAACGCCGCCCAGGCCAGACCGGTGGCATGACGCCTCGACATGAGGGCCTCCCTTTTTCAAGGGAGGCTACGCCCATGTGGGCCGCTTCCGCCTTGACCGCCGTCAAGTCGACGATCACTCGTCGGCTGAACGCGGGGCGGCGGCTTCAGGCCGCCACGGCGCGCACCGCCGCGACGATCTTCTGGGCGCCGTCGGCCAGATCGTTGGCGGCGATGACGTTCAGGCCGCTTTCGTTGATGATCTTCTTGCCCAGTTCAACGTTGGTGCCTTCCAGTCGGACGACCAGCGGCACCTGCAGACCCATTTCATTGACCGCGGCGATGACCCCTTCGGCGATGATGTCGCAGCG
>CAIXWN010000149.1 GCA_903923135.1 uncultured Caulobacteraceae bacterium
CGAACACGGCCTTGCGCTGGTCGTTGATGACGTCGTCGTATTTGAGCAGGTTCTTGCGGATCTCGTAGTTGCGCTGCTCGACGCGCTTCTGCGCGGTCGCGATGGCGCTGTTGAGCCAACGGTGGGTGATCGCCTCGCCTTCCTCCACGCCGAAGGTGCGCATGATGGCGTCCAGCCGGTCGCCGGCGAAGATGCGCAGCAGATCGTCCTCGCAGGAAAGGAAGAACTTCGACTGACCGGGGTCGCCCTGACGTCCGGTGCGGCCGCGGAGCTGGTTGTCGATCCGCCGGCTCTCGTGCCGTTCGGTGCCCAGAACGAACAGGCCGCCGCCGGCCAGCGCGCGGGCGCGCTTGTCGGCGATCTCCGCGTCGATGCTGGCCCGTTCGGCCTTCTCGTCTTCGAAGGTCGGCTCTATACCCAGGCCGGCCTGTTCGGCGCGCCACTTGGCCAGCCGCATGTCGATATTGCCGCCGAGCTGGATATCGGTGCCGCGACCGGCCATGTTCGTGGCGATGGTCACCGCGCCGGGTTGGCCGGCCTCGGCGACGATGAAGGCTTCCTGTTCATGATAGCGGGCGTTGAGGACGCTGTGCGGCACGCCGACCATCGTCTTGCCGTTGAGCTCCCACCGGTGAGCCTTCAGCAGTTCTGACAGCTGTTCAGACTTCTCGATCGACACCGTGCCCACCAGCACCGGCTGATCGCGTTTGTGGCACTCGACGATCTGGCCGATGATCGCCTGGTTCTTCTCGTCGGCGGTGCGGTAGACCTCGTCGTCGGCGTCCTGCCGGGCCACGGGCCGGTTGGTCGGAATCTCCGCGACGTCCATCTTGTAGATGTCGAAAAATTCCTGCGCCTCGGTGGCGGCCGTGCCGGTCATTCCGGAAAGCTTCCCGTAGAGGCGGAAATAGTTCTGGATGGTGACCGACGCCAGCGTCTGGTTCTCGGGCTGGATGTCCACCCCTTCCTTGGCTTCGATGGCCTGATGCAGACCTTCAGAAAGGCGCCGGCCCTGCATCATGCGGCCGGTGAACTCGTCGATCAGCATCACCTCGCCGTTGCGGACGATGTAGTCGCGGTCGAGCAGATAGAGCACGTTCGCTCGTAGCGCCTGGTTGACGTGGTGCACGACGGAGATGTTGGCCGGATCGTACAGACCGGCCGAGCCGTCAACGAGGTGGCCAGCGGCCTCAAGGGTATGCTCGACCGTCTCTGAACCATATTCGGTCAGCAACACCTGCTTCTGCTTCTCGTCGTGCTCGAAAGTCGCCGGATCCTTGATCATCGCCTTCACCAGAAGATCGATGGTCCGGTAGAACTCCGAACGGTCCTCGGTGGGCCCGGAGATGATCAATGGCGTGCGCGCCTCGTCGATCAGGATCGAGTCCACCTCGTCGACGATCGCGAAATGGTGGCCTCGCTGGACCATCTCGCCGGCGTCATAGACCAGGTTGTCGCGCAGATAGTCGAAGCCGAACTCGTTGTTGGTGCCGTAGGTGATGTCCGACTCGTACGCCTTCTTGCGTTCGGCCTGTGAGAGACCGTTGACGATCACGCCGACGCTGAGGCCGAGGAACCGGTAGATGCGACCCATCCAGTCGGCGTCGCGGCTGGCCAGATAATCGTTCACCGTGATCAGGTGTACACCCTTGCCGGCCAGGGCGTTCAGGTAGACCGGCAGGGTCGCCACCAGGGTCTTGCCTTCGCCCGTGCGCATCTCGGCGATGCCGCCTTTGTGCAGCACCATGCCACCGACCATCTGCACGTCGTAGTGGCGCTGTCCCAGCGACCGCTTGGCCGCCTCACGCACCACCGCGAAAGCTTCATTGAGAAGGCTGTCCAGGGGCTGGCCGGCCGCCAGGCGCTCGCGGAATTCCTGCGTTTTGGCGCGGAGCTGTTCGTCGGACAGCGCCGACATTTTCGGTTCGAGGGCGGTGATCGCGCCCACCTTGGACATCATCGCCTTGACCTTGCGGTCGTTGGCAGATCCGAAAAGCTTTTTGAGATCGAGCATGGAGATGCGGGCGCGTCCGTTCAGGGCCAAAACTTACAGCGGGCCGCGGCGAGGCGCGTACGACCCTGTAAAGGCCCATAGCCGGCTCGTAAAAGCACGCGGTCCGCGCGCCGGAGACTTAGGGAGCCGGCCCGCGAGTGTCAATGTGAACGGACGGTCTCGCGGCGTTTCCCCCTCTTCCGGCGAGCGGAAAAGGGGGTGATCGACGTCAGGCGCTGGCGGCGGCGCTGGCGCGGGACTTCACGCGCTCGAACCACGCGGTGATGGCGCCATTGGCAGGGTTCAGGGACTGTCCCACCTGCGTCCCGAAGTCGAGGAACGCGTAGAGGAGGATGTCGGCGAGGGTGAAGCGGTCACCGACTATGAACTGCCTGCCGGCGATCAGTCCATCCAGCCAGGTCAGCTTTTCCTGGGCGATCGCCTTGAGGTCCGCCGCCGCCGCCGGGATGCAATGCACGCGGTCCTTGAACATGCCCAGGCCCTCGGCATAGCGGAAGCCGTTGGTCATCGGCTCGACGATGTTCAGGTCGATTCGACGGACCCACATGCGGGTCTCGGCGCGCTGCATGGGTGTCTCGCCGATCAGCGGCGGCGACGGGTGCAGTTCCTCAAGATATTCGCAGATGGCGGTGATTTCGGCGATCACCAGGGCCTCGTCGATCTCCAGTGCAGGGGTCGTGCCATGCGGATTGACCTTGGTGTAGGGCTCCTTGCGATTTTCGCCTGCGAGCAGATCGATGTTGTGGCGAGGCAGGTCGATGCCCTTCTCGGCCAGGAACATCTTCACGACGCGGGGATTGGGTCCAATGGAGTCGTATAACTTCATCTAGGGTTTCCTCCTTGGCTTGACGGGCCGCCGTTTCGCGACCATGGCGCCTTAAACCTGAGATAACCTCCTAGGACGCGGGGTCCCCAGATGGCAAGACTGACGAGGCGTCAGGCCGCCCCTTCGACCGGACGTCGCCCCCGCCATGAGTCGTGAGCCATGAACGCCAAACCTTCCCTGCCGATTTCCCCGCTGGCGGTCGTCTTTCCCGCCATTCCGCCCGTCGCCGGGGTTGAACTGTCGGTCGCCCGCGCAGGCTTCTACAAACAGGACCGCCAGGACGTGCTGCTGATGCGTTTCGCTGCGGGCACGACCTGCGCCGGCGTATTCACTCGCCACGCGGTGGGGTCGGCGCCCGTGGACTGGTGCAAGGCCCACGTCGGCCACACCGGTGGTCACGCCCGCGCCCTGGTAGTCAACGCCGGCTGCGCCAACGCCTTCACGGGCAAGGCCGGCGCCCGTGCGGTGGCCCGGGTCGCCGCCGCTACCGCCAAGGCCCTCGAGGTCGGCAAGAGCGAGGTGCTGGCCGCATCGACCGGCGTGATAGGCGTGGTGCTGGACGATGCTCGCATCACCGATTGCCTGACCGATCTGAAAACCGGCCTGGCGGTGGATGGTTGGGCGCGTGCCGCCGAGGCGATCATGACGACCGACACATTTCCCAAGGGCGCGGCCGCCAAGGCCGATATCGGCGACACCCGTGTGCGGCTGGCCGGCATAGCCAAGGGCTCTGGCATGATCGCGCCGGACATGGCCACGATGCTGGCGTTCGTCGCCACGGACGCGACGATCTCGCCACATGCCCTGCAGGATCTGCTCAAGGTGATCACCCAGCGGACGTTCAACGCCGTCACCGTCGATGGCGACCGCTCGACGAACGACACCTTGCTGGTCTTCGCCACCGGTCAGAGCGGCGCCCCGCCGATCACCCGCTCCAACGACCCGCGGCTGGCGGATTTCGCCGCCAAGCTCGAGGCGCTGCTGCTCGACCTCGCGCAGCAACTCGTCCGCGACGGGGAGGGGGCCTCCAAGTTCGTCAAGATCAGCGTCACCGGCGCCCGTAGCCCGGCGTCGGCCCGCAAGATCGCCCGCACCATCGCCGAAAGCCCCCTGGTGAAGACCGCCTTCGCCGGCGAGGACGCCAACTGGGGGCGAATCGTCATGGCGGTGGGGCGGGCGGACGAACCGGTGAACCGCGACCGCCTCGCCGTGACCTTCGGGCCCTTGACCGCCGCCCGCGACGGGGCGGTGGCGGCCGACTACTCGGAGGCGGCGATGAGCGCCTACATGAAGAACGCCGAACTGGAGGTGGGCGTCGACGTCGGCGTCGGCCGGGCCTCGGCCACAATGTGGACTTGCGACCTGACCAAGCAGTACGTCGCCATCAATGGTGACTACCGCTCCTGACGGCCGGTGGGGGCGCGGACCCGTCCTGACAGGATCCTGTTCAAACGGCCGCTGAGCCAAGGAAAGTTGCCCCGCGAGGTTGTCGCGGGGCATCTGTTTGGGCGTTCAAGGTCTTGGAATTCAACGGTGTCTGCCCGGCGCCGGCAAGACGTCGCCGGGACAATCCGGCGTCGTGATCAGTCGACCGGGCTCCAGCGCGCCGCCGGCTTGGTGGAGGCGATGGCGCGGGGGCCGCTGTTGGCGGCCCGGTTCTGGCCGCCGTGGCCGCCCTGCGCCTGCGCCGGTCGTCCACCGCCGCCGCCGCCGCGTCGACCGCGCGAACCGCCGCCGCCTTGGGCCCCACGCCCGTGAGCGGGCCGCTGGGCGGCCTTTTCCGGCATGGTGGTTTTTTCCACCGCCGCCAGGGCGCCCAGAGCACGATCGTTGCGACGGTCGAAGGCCGGAATCGTCTGGCGGGTGACCTTCTGGATATCCTTCAGCAGCCCACGCTCGTCGTCGGAGACCAGGCTGACGGCGTGACCGTCGGCGCCGGCCCGGGCGGTGCGTCCGATCCGGTGGACATAGGATTCCGGCACGTTCGGCAGGTCGAAGTTCACCACATGGCTGACTGCGTCCACGTCGATGCCGCGGGCGGCGATGTCGGTGGCCACCAGGGCGCGAACATGGCCGGCCTTGAAGGCGGCCAGGGCCCGCTCGCGCTGGCCCTGCGACTTGTCGCCATGGATGGAGTCTGCCTTGACCCCTGCGCCGTCGAGATACTTGGCCACCCGATCCGCGCCGCGCTTGGTGCGGGTGAAGATCAGGGCGCGGGCCATCCTGGCGTCCTCGAACAGTTCGGCCAGCAGTTGACGTTTACGGTCGGTCTCGACGAACAGGATCTGCTGAGTGATCCGGGTCACCGTGGTGGCGGCCGGGGCCACCGAGGCCTGGGCCGGATTGACCAGAAGCTCCGCGGCCAGCTTGCCGATCTCGGTGGGCATGGTGGCGGAGAAGAACAGATTCTGGCGCTTCTTGGGCAGGGTCGCGACGATCCTGCGGATCGGCGGCAGGAAGCCGAGGTCGAGCATCTGGTCGGCTTCGTCAAGGACGAGGACTTCCACGCCGTTCAGATTGGCCACCTTCTCATTGATGTGGTCGATCAGGCGGCCCGGCGTGGCCACCAGGATGTCGACCCCGGCCGCAAGGGCCTTGACCTGCGGGCCGTACTTCACGCCGCCAAACACCACGGCGACGGAGAAACCCATGTGGCGGCCATAGGTGCGGAAGCTCTCGGCGATCTGGCTGGCCAGCTCGCGGGTGGGGCTGAGCACCAGCGCGCGGCAGCCGCGCCGGGGGGCCGGGCGCGGGTCGGCGGCGAGGCGTTGCAGGATGGGGAGGGCGAAGGCGGCGGTCTTTCCGGTGCCGGTCTGGGCGATGCCCAGCAGGTCGCGGCCTTCGAGCACGGTCGGAATGGCCAGGGCCTGGATGGGGGTGGGCGTGGTGTAGCCCTCTTCAGCGAGGGCCGTGAGCAGCGGCTTTATCAGGCCGAGGTCTTTGAAATGAGTCAAGGCAATGCAGTCTTTCATGGGCGCATAACGAGCGCCCGCGTCGTGCGGGGGCTTCGCCAGGGGCGATGGGTCTTTTGGGGAGCGCCCCGCGTGGCCGGGCGATCGGTTTGAAGCTCTATGAGCGCTCGACAGGCTGGATCGCGGAAAAGCGATCCTCACGCGGCTGGAGCACCGACAACGCTTCAATGAGCGAAGCGTGAGCCGCACATCGGCTTTCACAGGCGCAAAGTCAAGTGTTGTGACTGTTCGGGCGCAGCCGCGTGTTTATAGTCGTTCACCCTTTACGTCATCGCCATTGGACTTGCCGTGCCTCAAATCGTTCTGGTCGCCGCCTGCGCGCTCATCGATGTCGACGGCCGGGTGCTCATCGGCAAACGCCCGGCGGGCAAGGCCCTGGCGGGGCTCTGGGAGTTTCCCGGCGGCAAGGTCGAACCGGGCGAGAGCCCCGAGGCCTGCCTGATCCGCGAACTGGACGAGGAACTCGGGATTCGCGTGGCGCAGGCCTGTCTGGCGCCGTTCGTCTTCGCCAGCCACGCCTATGAATCCATGCACCTGCTGATGCCCCTCTACCTTTGCCGGCGCTGGGAGGGATTTGTCAGCGCCCGCGAGCACGAGGCACTGGCCTGGGTTAAACCCGAGAAAATGGGCGACTATCCCATGCCCCCTGCCGACGCCCCCCTGGTCGCCTGGCTGCGGGACCTTCTCTAGCGCCCGGCCTTCTCGCCGGCCTTGTGCTCGACCACTCCCAGGGCGTCGGCCAATCGCGCCTTGGCGGAGCCAGGTCGAAGGGGTTGTTGTTGGTCGGGATGCGGCGCCCAGCCGGTGAGGGTGAGAATCTCGAAACTCGCTCGCACCCGCCCGTCGGGATCGGCGTGGCGCTGCTGATAGATCTCGCAGGCCCGGGCTAGCACCGGCCGGCTGAGGCCGCCGCGCGGCCGGCCGACCAGGGCGCTGGTCTCGCCCATCGCGCGCAGATCGGCAAGCAGGCGCAGCGGATGATCATAACGCACTGTCACCAGGTCCGTGTCGATCACCGGCAGCGCGAACCCCGCCCGCTGAAGCAGGGCCGCCCCGTCCCCGGCGTCGGCGAAGGGCGAGACCCGCGGTCCCGCCCCGCCGCGCACCTCGATCTCGGCCGCGAGCAGGCTCTGACGCAGCTCGGTCAGGGTCGATCCGCCGAACATCGCCCCGATGAACAGGCCATCCGGCGCGAGGGCCAGCCGAGCCTGGATCAGCGCGCCGACCAGATCATTCACCCAGTGCAGGGCCAGGGCCGAGACGATGAGATTGAGCCCACCGTGAGCGAACGGCAGTCGCTCCTCGTCGGCGACAAGGCGCGCGCCCGCGTCGCGGGCGGCCATGGCGGGAGCGAGATCGGTCCCGATCAGCAAGCCGATCCGGCCCGCCGCGGGGCTTCCCGACAGGGCGGCGCGGAACGTCCCGTCGCGAGCGCCCAGATCGACGGCCAGGTCGAAACGACGGTTTATCGCCTCCAGTCGCTCGACAATATCCTGAGCGGCCCGTCGCTTGAGGAAGTCGGCGCGGCCGTAGGTTCCCGCTGCCCGACCCAGGTGGCGGGCGTGGAGGGCGCGGTCGAAAATGCGGGGAGCGGCGGTGGTCATGGCGGGTTCGGCGCCGGAGCTACTGCAAAGACGCCGGATGTGCAAAGCTTGCGGTGATGTCCGCGCCGGAAGGGAGCGCCGCCATGAGGTTTCGTCCGCCGCCGGCGCTCGGCCGTCTGGCAAACGACGTCCTGGATCTTCTGCTGCCGCCACGAGCCTTGGACGAGGCTGCTGGGGGTGCGATGCAGTGGCGCGGGCTCAGCCCGGAGGCCTGGGGTCGCATCACCTTCATCGAGGCTCCGTTCTGCGACGGTTGCGGCGCGCCGTTCGACTTCGACCTGGGGCCCGACGCCCGATGCGTGGCCTGCGCTGACCGAAGGCCGGTATTCGATCACGCCCGCGCGGCCTGCCTCTACGACGAGCACGCCCGGGATCTGATCCTCAAGCTCAAGCATGCCGACCGCACCGATCTGGCGGGCCTGTTTGCTCGCTGGATCGCCCGCGCCGCCGCCGACATCCTGCCCGACTGTGACGCCGTCGTCCCGGTGCCGCTTCACCCCTGGCGGTTGTTGCGTCGACGCTACAATCAGGCGGCCGAGATCGCGCGGCCCCTGGCCCACCAGACAGGCCTTGCCTATCTGCCCGGCGCGATCGTACGCCGGCGAGCGACCGCCAGCCAGGCTGGCAAGTCGGGCGAAGCCCGGCGACGCAACATGGACGGCGCCTTCGCGGTCCCGTCAGCCGCGCGGGAGCGCCTCGGCGGGCGGTCGATCCTGCTGGTCGACGACGTGCTGACCACGGGCGCCACTGTCGAAGGCTGCGCCCGGGTTCTGAAGGACGCCGGAGCGGTCCGCGTGGATGTCGCCGTAATCGCCCGGGTTGGGGAATTGACCCGGCGGCCCGGATGACCCACTTCAATGGACCGTTCATTCCGTCCGGATCGTCCATGAAACCCATCGTCATCTACACCCGACCTTTCTGCGGCTTCTGCGCGCGGGCAATCGGCCTGCTGCGGGAAAAGGGCCTGACCTTCACAGAGATCGAGGCGGGCTTCGATCCCGACAAGCGGCGGGAGATGATCGACCGCTCGGGCCGCACGACCTTCCCCCAGATCTTCGTCGGTGACACGCATGTCGGAGGGTGCGACGAACTGGTGGCCCTGGACGCCGCAGGCAAGTTCGACGCCATGCTGGCCGCGTGATGCTGAGGGTCGGCCTTGTCCAGACGCGCACGCCTGCCAGCCATGCCGGCGCCCTTGCCCACACGGAGCCGCTGATCCGCGAGGCGGCCTCGGCCGGGGCGACGCTGATCGTCACGCCCGAGTGCAGCAACATCCTGCAGCGCGACCGCGCCAAACTGTTCGCACAGCTTGAGCCACTTGAGAGCGATCCGGCTGTGGAAGGCCTGCGCGCCCTCGCCGCCGAACTTTCGGTCTGGCTTCTCATCGGTTCGGCCCTGGTGCGTCGCGACGATGGCAAGGCGGCGAACCGGTCGGTCCTCGTCGCTCCGGACGGCTCGGTGGCGGCCACTTATGACAAGATCCACATGTTCGACGTCGATCTGCCCACTGGCGAGCGTCACCGGGAGTCCAGCGCCTATGAGGCGGGCGACCGGGCGGTCGTCGCCCAGGCGGCTGGCGCGGTGCTCGGTCTGACGATCTGCTACGACGTGCGCTTTCCGGCGCTGCACGCTGCTCTCGCCCGGGCCGGCGCCCAGGTGATCACCGTTCCGGCCGCTTTCACCCGCCCCACGGGCGAGGCGCACTGGGAAACCCTGCTGCGCGCCCGGGCGATCGAAACCGGCTCCTTCGTCCTCGCCGCCGCCCAGGGCGGCGTGCACGAGGATGGCCGGGGCACCTGGGGCCGCTCCACGGTCATTGCGCCGTGGGGGGAGATTCTGGCCAAGGCCGACCATGATGAGCCCTGCGTGCTCGTTGCTGACCTCGATCTCGAAGCTGTGACCAGGGCCCGGGCGGCCATTCCAGCCCTTGAAAACGCCCGGGCGTTCGCCGGCCCATGATCCGGTACGCCCTGGCCTGCGAGGCCGGCCATGAGTTCGAGGGGTGGTTCTCGCAGTCCGCGGACTTCGACGACCAGGCGGCCAGTGGCCTGTTGGTCTGCCCGGTGTGCGACACCCGCGCGGTGAGGAAACAGATCATGGCGCCGGCTGTCTCGGCAGCGACGCGCGGCGACGCCGCGGTCTCTCCCGCGGCCACGAGGGCGATGATGATGGAGGCCATCAGTCGGGTGCGCAGCCATGTCGAGGCCAACTTCGACTATGTGGGCGACCGCTTCGCCAATGAGGCGCGGGCCATCCACGAGGGTCGATCCGAGGAGCGTGGAATCTATGGTGAGGCCTCGCCCGCCGAGGTCAGGGCGCTGGTGGCCGATGGCGTGCCCGTGGCGGCGCTGCCGCCTGAACCGCCGAAGAAGACCGAGGTCAATTAGGCGCTCGCCGGACCGGTCGGGTCAGCCCCCTCCTCGCGTCGGCGCCCGCTTCCAACATAAACCGGGCGCGCCCGGCTGAGCGGCCGCGCGACGAAGCGCTAGATGTTGTAGCCGCCCGTGGCTTCCAGGCGCTGGCCGGTCAGCCAGCGGGCGTCGTCGCTGCAAAGCAGCCTTACCAGGCCGCCGATGTCATGGGGCTCGGCGAGGCGGCCCATGGCCGTCTGCGCGATCACCATCGCCTGCAACGCCGGATTGTTCCGGATCGCGGCGCCGGCGAAGTCCGTCGCGACGCCGCCGGGGGCGAGCGTGTTGGAGCGGATGCCGCGAGGGCCATACTCCTTGGCGACGTACCTCGCGAACACCTCCACCGCGCCCTTGCAGGCCGCGTACAGGCCGTAGCCTGGCACGTTGTAGCGGTCGGCCGCCGCAGTTACGAAGACGACGCCGCCTCCGTCGTTCATCATGCGAAGCATCTTCTGCGTCAGGAAAACGACCCCCTTGAAATGCACGCCCGCGAAGATGTCGAAATCCGCCTCGGTCAACTGATCGATAGGGATCGCTCTGCCGACGCCGGCGTTGTTGATCAGGAAGTCGATCCGCTCGGCGCCGTCGAAGGAGTCGCGCAGGACGGCCCTGACCGTATCCGTGAAGCCCGCAATGGCCCCGATGTCCGCGAGGTCGAAGCGCAGGGCCGCCGCCTGACCACCAAGGCCGCGGATCTCCTCGGCGACGGCCTCGCCTTCATCCCTGTTGGTGTTGAAGGTCAGCAAGACATCCATGCCGGCCTGGGCGAGGGACAGGGCCATGTCCTTGCCCAATCCCCGGTTGCCGCCCGTCACAACTGCGATCTTCCTGGTCTCACCTGAAGCCATTTCGCCCTCCCAACCGGCTCGATTCACCACCTTCCCCAGACTACGGGCGGACCACGGTCGCGTGGCCGATCCGCCTGCAGCTTTGGGGCGGGGCCAAACCAGGCGCCTAGTCGATCAGATCTGTGCGTGGCCGGGCGATGGTCATCATATAGTTCATCCGCGTGTCGCTCCCCAGCGACCACTGGCCGGACAACGGATCGTAGAGAACGCCGAAAGGGCCCTCCAGAACCACATCCGCTCCGGCCAGAAAGCGCTGGATCTCGGAGGGTTTGAGAAACTTGTTCCAGTCGTGGGTGCCTCGCGGCAGCCAGCGCAACACATACTCAGCCCCGAACTTGGCCAGAGCCAGCGACGCCACCGTGCGGTTCAGCGTGGCCACCACCATCAGGCCGCCGGGCTTCAACAGCCGCACGCAGTCGCGCAGGAAGGCTCCGGGGTCGGCGACGTGCTCGACCACCTCCATGTTGAGGATCACGTCGAAAGCGGGTTCGTCGGCGGCCAGCAGGCCTTCCACGGTGCCGGCGCGATAGTCGATCGTTACCCCCACTTCCGCTGCGTGGGTTGAGGCCACTGCGATGTTGCGTTCGGAGGCGTCGACGCCGGTGACCGAGAATCCGAGCCTCGCCATCGGCTCGCACAGCAGTCCGCCACCGCAGCCGATATCCAGCAGCCTCAGGCCGGTGAACGGCGTCCGGCCGCCCACCTCCAGGCCAAAGTGTCGCACGGCTTCCTCGCGGATGAAGGCCAGGCGAACGGGATTGAATCGGTGCAGCGGGGCGAACTTGCCGCGGGGATTCCACCATTCCGCGGCGATGGCCGAGAAGCGGGCCACGTCGGCGGGGTCGATGCTGGAGCGGGGAGCCGGTTCGATCACCATGTCGACGTGCTGAACCAGGCTGGGCCGCCGGTCAACTGCCTCCGCGGCGGCGCATTGCCGAGACGGGGGCGTTTCGCTAGAAGCGCGCGCTTCGAAGGGAGCGCGGTTTGTCTCGTCTGGTCATGAAATTCGGCGGCACCTCGGTGGCCGACCTGGAGCGCATCCGCCGGGTTGCGCGCATCGTGGCGGCCGAAGCCGCCCGCCGCCCGGTGGCCGTGGTCGTCTCGGCCATGGCCGGCAAGACCAACGAACTGGTGGCCTGGACGGACGGCGCCGGCGGTGCGGCCGCAGGCCTGCCGATGTCGGATGACGAATACGACGTCGTCGTCGCTTCCGGTGAGCAGGTGACCGCCGGCCTGCTGGCGATGGTCCTTCGCAACATGGGTGTCCCCGCCAGGTCGTGGCTGGGCTGGCAGGTGCCGATCTACACCGACGACGCCCACGGTCGGGCCCGATTCGACGAAATTCCGCCGGAAAAGCTGGTGGCGGCCATGGACGGCGGGGAAGTGGCGGTCATCGCCGGGTTTCAGGGCATGACCCGTGACGGACGGATCACCACCGTGGGGCGCGGCGGGTCAGACACCACCGCGGTCGCCATCGCCGCGGCCGTCGGCGCGGGCAGCTGCGATATCTACACCGACGTCGACGGGGTCTACACCACCGATCCGCGCATCGAGTCCAAGGCCCGCCGGCTGGCGCGGATCAGCTATGAGGAAATGTTGGAGATGGCCTCGCTCGGCGCCAAGGTGCTGAGCACCCGCTCCGTCGAGATGGCCATGGCGCGGAATGTTCCGGTCAGGGTCCTGTCGAGCTTCGCCGAGCCCGGAGAGTCCGACGGCCAGGGCACCATTGTGTGCGATGAGGAGGAAATCGTGGAAAAACGCATCGTCAGCGGCGTCGCCTTCAGCCGGGACGAGGCCAAGATCAGCCTCTACGGTCTGCCCGACCACCCCGGCGTCTCCCGGGAGATCTTCGGCCGCCTCGCTGACGCCAACGTGAATGTCGATATGATCGTTCAGAGCCATGCCCACCGCGAGGGGGCGGCCAACATGGAATTCACCGTAGGAAAGCGCGACGCGGCCCGGGCGGTGGAGGTCGTGCGCGCGGCCAAGGACATCATCGGCTTCGACGACGTCGCGGTGGATGAGGACGTGGCCAAGGTGTCAGTGATCGGCGTGGGGATGCGCAGTCACGCCGGTGTCGCCAAGACCATGTTCGGCGCCCTGGCCGACAAGGGCGTCAACATCCAGGTGATCTCCACCTCCGAGATCAAGATCAGCGTGCTGATCGACGCGGCCTATACCGAACTGGCGGTGCGGGCTCTGCACGCGGCCTACGGGCTCGACCGGCTGTAGCGCGCCGCGCGCCCCCCGCCGTCGACCCGTCCCCCGATCCGCGGGGGTATTGCCGGGAATTCTGTGTATGCCCATGTTTGGGGCGCCGGGATGAAAAGGGGCCAAGGTGGCAAGGACCACCATGCTTCCTGACCGAAAGCTGCTATAGGCGCCGCGAAGACACGAGGGGGAACTTTCCGAGACGCCCATGCCGGCTCCAGCGCTTCCTCTTCGTGGCCCGCGAACCCTGCTGCGGCAGATTCGCGAAGCCATGGCCGGAACGATTCCGGCGCAGGCGAAGCTATCCGCCGTCGTTCGCACGATCGCCGGGTCCATGGTCGCCGAGGTCTGCTCTATCTATCTGCGCCGGGCGAACGGCGAGATGGAGCTCTTCGCCACCGAAGGTCTGGACCCCGGGGCGGTTCACGTTACGCGGATGCGGCCTGGCGAGGGCCTGATCGGCGAAATCATGCGCCAGGGTCGCCCGCTTAATCTTTCGGACGCTCCCAGCCATCCGGCTTTCTCCTACCGCCCGGAAACCGGGGAGGACCCTTTTCACGCCTTCCTGGGTGTCCCGCTTCTGCGAGGCGGCCGGACAATCGGCGTGCTGGTGGTGCAGAATCGCACCAGCCGCGTCTACTCGGACGACGATATCGAAGATTTGCAGATCATCGCGATGGTCCTGGCGGAGATGGTCGCGGCCGGCGATCTGCTGTCCCGCGAGGAGTTGAAGGACGTCGAGATCGCGCCCCGGCGTTCGGAGCGGCTCAAGGGGGCCCGACTCGCTGACGGCCTCGCCTTCGGCGTGGCCGTGCTCCACGAGGCGCCCGTGGCCGCCGGCCGGTTGCTGTCCGATGATGTGCCGGCGGAGGAGCACCGGCTGTCGACCGCTATCGACGGCCTCCAGGCGCAGATCGACGCCATGCTGGAAGGCCATGAAGGGATAGTCGGTCCGTCCTACGACGTGCTGGAAACCTATCGCATGCTCGCCCACAGCCGCAGCTGGAACCACTCCCTGCTCGACGCGGTGCATTCCGGACTGACCGCCGAGGCCGCCGTGGAACGGGTCCGTTCCGAGCACCGGGCCGGCATCGGGCAGGCCAGGGACCCCTATCTGCGCGAGAGGCTGCACGACCTTGAGGATCTCAACGACCGGCTTCTGCGGCATCTCAACGGGGACGGCGAGAAGGCGCGCGTGTTGCCGGAAAACGCCATTCTGGTGGCTCGCAATCTCGGGCCGGCCGAACTGCTCGAATACGACCGGACCCGTCTGAAGGGGCTGCTGCTCGAGGAAGGCTCTTCGGCCAGTCACGCCGCCATCGTCGCCCGGGCCATGGACATTCCTTGCGTCGGCCGCCTGGCGGGTCTGCGCGACCGGGTCAACGAAGGCGATCCGGTGATCGTCGACGCCGAGACCGGCGAGGCCTATCTTCGGCCGCGCCCCGACGTCGTCGCCGCCGTAACCGCCCGAATCGGCGTCCGGGCCGAAAGGCGCGCCGAATTCGCCCGGCTGCGCGGCACCCCGGCCTACACCCTCGACGGGGCCAAGATCACCCTGCTGATGAACGCCGGCCTGGCGGTGGATCTGGATATCCTCCCCGAAACGGGGGCGGAGGGCATCGGCCTGTTCCGCACCGAGTTCCAATTCATGGTCTCGGAGGATATGCCGCGGCGCACCGCCCAGACCGAACTCTACGCCAAGGTCGTGGAGGCCGCCGATGGGCGGCCGGTGATCTTCCGGACCCTGGATCTCGGCGGCGACAAGGTGCTGCCCTATCTGCAGGCCGAGCGTGAGGACAACCCGGCCCTGGGCTGGCGCGCCGTGCGCATGGGTCTGGATCGGCCGGCGTTGCTGCGCACACAGCTTCGCGCGCTGATCGCCGCGGTCGCTGGCCGGCCGTTGAGCGTGATGTTTCCCCTGGTCGCCAGCGTCGAGGAGTTCCGCGCCGCCCGGGCCCTGGTCGACCGCGAGATCGCCTGGGCGATGCGTCGCGGCCGGCCGGCGCCGAGCCGCCTCGAGGTGGGGGCCATGATCGAGGCGCCATCGCTGATCTGGCACCTCGACGCCCTGTTGCCGATGACCGATTTCGTGTCGGTCGGCACCAACGACCTGATGCAATATCTGTTCGCCGCCGACCGCGGCAACCCGCGGGTGTCGGAACGCTATGACCCGCTTTCGCCCCCGGCGCTGCGGGCTCTCCGGGCGATCCGCGAAGCCTGCGCCGAGAGCGGCACACCGGTCTCGGTGTGTGGGGAGATGGCGGGCCGGCCGCTGGAGGCTTTCGCTCTCATCGGCCTCGGCTTCGATCGGCTATCGATGCCGCCAACGGGGGTCGGGCCGGTGAAGAAGATGGTCCTGTCATGCGATCGCGGAGCGGCTGCGCGGGGCCTGGCCGGACTGCTCAACAGTTCATCCGGCTCGGTGCGCGGCGAGATCGAGGCCCTGGCCCGAAAGCTCGCGGTCGCCGTCTAGGCCGTTGAATCCATGGCGTCGCGCTGGTATTCCCTGACCGTCGAGGTTGGTCTTGTCGGGACCATCCGCGGCGCAACGTGTTGACGTGGCGGACGCGGGGTTCGCGCGGCGAGGATGTGGCTCCATATGCCGTCTGACACGGGTGAAATCGCGGACGGCGCGGGTGTTCATCAGACCGACGGTCCGCGGCCCGGCGACGATCTTGCCGGCCTGCGTCCGATCAAGGTCGTGCTTTCCGAAAGTGGCCACATCGGCGAGGCGCTTGGTGCGGCGCGCAAGGCGCTAGGCCTGGACGAGGACGACATCGCCCAGGTGACGCGTGTCCGTGCGGCCTACATCTCCGCCATCGAATCGTTCGATTTCGCCGCCCTTCCGGCCCGACCGTTCGTGGTCGGCTATGTGCGCGCCTACGCCATGGCCCTGGGCCAGGATCCGGCCGCGATTGTGGCTCGTTTCCAGGCCGAGGCGCCCAAGGTCGACGGCAAGCTGCGGGCCCCCGGCGGCGTCCTCCACGACTCCTTCTCCAGCATCCGTTGGCTGGCCATCGTCGGCGCCGTCGTGGCCGGCGCCGTCGTGGTCTGGAACCTCGCCCGCCGGGTGGAGCTCCTGGCGGCGGCCCCGGAGAAATCGGCGGCCCATGCGGTCGCTCCCGCAGCGCCCGTCGTCGGCCCGGCCGAGATCGGCGCACCTCTGCCGACACCGCCTGAGGCGACCACGCCGCCTGTCTATCAGACGCCCGGGCTGACTGCAGCGGGGCCTGCGGCCGCGGGTCCGATGGCGGCGACGCGGCCGATGGCGAATGGCGCAACCGACGGCGCAGGCGGCGGGGTGTTCGTCCCGGCGGGCGCCCTTTACGGCGCGGGCCCGACGGCGGCTGGCGTCGTCCTTCAGGCCCGAAAGTCGACAACAGTCATCGTGCGCGGCGCGGGGGGCGCGGTCTATTTCGCTCGGGTTCTCGCACCCGGCGAAGCCTGGCGGGCGCCGGATGCGACGGGCCTCACCGTCGACGTGGCGACGCCGTCGTCGGTGGAAGTGTTCGTCGCCGGAACCTCCCGCGGGCGCCTTACGCAGGCCCAGACGCCACTGGCGCGGCTGGTTAGTCCCTAGAATTTCCGCCTCCGGGCTTGGGCCCGGAACCTTTCGGCCCTATCCTTGCAGGATCATGAGCACGCAAGATCACACCCACGTCCGTCCCTGGCGGGCCATAGACCGTCGAAAGTCCCGGCAGATTCATGTCGGCTCTGTCCCTGTCGGCGGCGATGCGCCGATCACGGTGCAGTCGATGACGAACACCATCACCGGCGACGCAAAGGCGACACTCGAGCAGATTCGCCAGCTTGAGGAGGCCGGGGCTGACATCGTCCGGGTGTCCTGTCCTGACGAGGACGCCACCGCGGCGTTCAGGACGATCGCTCGCGAGGCCAAGGTGCCCTTGGTCGCCGATATACACTTCCACTACAAGCGCGGCATCGAGGCGGCCAAGGCCGGCGCCGCCTGTCTTCGAATCAATCCGGGTAACATCGGTTCGCCGCAGCGGGTTCGTGACGTCATCCAGGCCGCTCGCGACCACGGCTGCTCCATGCGTATCGGAGTCAACGCGGGCTCCCTGGAAAAAGAGTTGCTCGAGCGCTACGGCGAGCCCTGTCCCGAAGCCATGGTCGAGAGCGCCCTGAGCCACGCCCGGATCCTGCAGGACCATGATTTCCACGAGTTCAAAATCAGCGTGAAGGCGTCCGACGTGTTCATGACCGTGGCGGCCTATCAGATGCTCTCAGAGGCGATCGACTGCCCGCTTCACCTGGGAATCACCGAGGCGGGGGCCCTGCGGTCGGGTACGATCAAGTCCTCGATCGGCATGGGAAACCTGCTGTGGGCGGGCATCGGCGACACCATCCGCGTCTCGCTCGCCGCCGATCCGGTGGAGGAGATCAAGGTCGGTTTCGATATTCTCAAGTCGCTGGGTCTGAGGCACCGCGGGGTCAACATCATCGCCTGCCCCTCCTGCGCCCGTCAGGGTTTCAACGTCATCGAGACGGTCAACAAGCTGGAGGAGCGACTGAAACACATCTCCGCGCCCATGAGCCTGTCGATCATTGGCTGCGTGGTGAACGGCCCGGGCGAAGCCCTGATGACTGACGTCGGCTTCACCGGCGGCGGCAAGGGCTCGGGCATGGTCTATGTCGCCGGCAAGCCTGATCACAAACAGGACAACGACGGTATGGTGGATCACATCGTCGCCCTCGTCGAGGCGAGGGCGGCCGAGATCGAGGCCGCCGAGCGAGTCAGGGTCGCGGCCCTCGAGGCGGCGGAATAGCCGCCGGCGATCGGGCGGACGGCCTCGTGTCGCGGCCTCCGCCCACAACGGAAAACCGGGGTCCCTGATCGTGAACACGCTTGTATCGGCCTGGACCAGCGCCAAGCGACGCCTGGAAACGGCCTGTGTCGACAGCCCCGTCATCGACGCCCGCCTGCTCGTGCAGGCGGCGGCGGGCGCAAGCCGCACGGATATCATCGCAGACCCGCATCGGGCGCTCACGCCCGGACAGATCGCCGAACTCGACCGCCTGCTAACCCGGCGCGAACGCCGCGAGCCGATCAGCCATATTCTCGGCGTGAAGGGGTTCTGGAAGATCATGCTGGGTGTCACGCCTGACGTGCTCACCCCCAGACCTGAAACCGAGACCATCCTGGATGTGGTGCTGGCCGGCGTGCCGGAGGGGCGCCCGTATCGCATTCTGGATCTGGGAGTGGGGTCGGGCGCGATCCTGCTGGCGATCCTGGCCGAACGCCCCTTCGCCACAGGCCTTGGCGTCGATGTTTCCGAGACGGCGCTGGCCGTCGCCCGGGAGAACGCCGCCAACCTCGGGTTGGCCGGGCAGGTGGCCCTGCTGCGGGGCGACTGGACCGCCGGGCTTGAGCCGGAGAGTTTCGACCTCGTGGTGTCGAACCCGCCCTATATCCCCAGCGGCGATATTGAAGGGCTTCAGCCGGAGGTGCGGGACCATGAGCCCCGGCTGGCGCTCGACGGCGGGCTCGACGGTCTGGACGCCTATCGCCGGCTCGCCGGAGAGGTTCCCCGTGTGCTCAGGACTGGCGGACGATTCGCCGTCGAGATCGGCCATGACCAGGGCGCGGCCGTTCGGGCCCTGTTCGATACCGCCGCGGTCGAAGATCTCCGCATTGTGCGGGATCTGGGCGATCGGGACCGTGTGGTGACCGGGGTCAAGAAAACACTTGGACAAACCGCCGACTGAAGGATAGATCGTCGACGTCTCCACTGAAATCGCCGGATATCGGGGTCGGAGCGAAGGTCAGGGATTGGCCAACGTCTGATCCGATCAGGAGTACGACCTAAGGACGTCCGCCCTGGCGGATGGCCAGAGGGCCCCAGGCGAAAACGGAACCAGAGGTCTTTAGATCATCTTCACGGGCGGCGAGTCCCCAGCCATACGGGCGGCAGTCGGTCCTGACTTCGGGCGATCACAGCCTCCAGAATGCGGTTAACAGGTCAGAAGCATGCGAGATTTCAAGGGAATGAAGCGGCAGCGCAGTCGCAACCGCAGTGGCGGTGGTGGCGGCGGTGGCGGCGGTGGCGGCGGCAAGCCGCAGCACAACACCAACCGGGCGTTTGATTCCAATGGCCCGGAAGGGGTCAAGGTCCGGGGCGCGGCCCAGCACGTCTATGAAAAGTATCAGCAACTGGCCAGGGACGCCCAGACCGCCGGCGACCGCGTGCTGGCGGAGAACTACCTGCAGCACGCCGAGCATTACTTCCGCCTGATGCGCGCCATGCAGCCGCTGCGTCCGTTGTCGGAGATCATCGGCCGCGACCAGTTCGTTTCGGGCTACGACATCGATTTCGAGGATGAAAGCGGCGGCGCCGACAATGGCGAGGCCGAGGCCGAAACCGAAGCCGAACCCGCCGAGGCCGGCAACGATCGCCAGCCGCGTTTCGAGGCGCGTCGCGAGGAGTACCGCCAGAACGACGCCCGGCCGCGCGACGAGCAACCCCGTCAGGATCGCTACCTGGCGGATCGTTCGCAGGGTGATCGCGTGCAGGCCGAGCGGCCGGCCGGCGATCGAACCCAGAACGACCGGCCTCGCGAGGATCGTCCGAATCGCGGCAGCCGTGAGGATCGGCCGCGTTTCAACCGCGAGGATCGCCCCGCGCGGGATCGAGGCGAACGCCCGGAACGCGATCCGCTGGGCGTCGTCGAGCCGGAATCGACACCGCTCACCCCGGTCAGTCCGGCCGTCAACGAGGGGCCGATGCTCCGGGCCGATGACGGCGAGATCAGTCACGCGCCCGCCTTCCTTCAGGTTCGCGCCGCCGAAACGGGCGAGGAGGCGCGGCGTCCGC
>CAIXWN010000150.1 GCA_903923135.1 uncultured Caulobacteraceae bacterium
ACGTTCTCGAACCACACAGTGCTGCCCGAGATCGCAGTCGCGAAGATCCGGCCCGACGCGCCGTTCGACAAGGTCTGCTACATCGGCTGCGGCGTGACCACCGGCGTCGGCGCGGTGCTGAACACCGCCAAGGTCTGGCCGGGGGCCAACGTGGCCGTCTTCGGCCTGGGCGGCATCGGCCTGAATGTCCTGCAGGGCGCCCGGATGGCCGGCGCCGACAAGATCATCGGCATCGACCTCAATCCGGCCCGGGTGGAGATGGCCAGGACGTTCGGCATGACCCACTTCATCAACCCCGACGAGGTCGGCCGCGACAAGGTGGTGCAGGCGGTGATCGATCTGACCGGCGGCGGCGCCGACTTCTCCTTCGAGTGCATCGGCAATGTGAACACCATGCGCCAGGCTCTGGAATGCTGCCATCGCGGCTGGGGCGAGAGCATCATCATCGGCGTCGCCGGCGCCGGCCAGGAGATCGCCACCCGGCCGTTCCAGCTGGTCACCGGGCGGGTGTGGAAGGGCACGGCCTTTGGCGGCGCGCGCGGCCGCACCGATGTGCCCAAGATCGTCGACTGGTACATGGAGGGCAAGATCGAGATCGATCCCCTGATCACCCACATCCTGCCCCTGGAGGACATCAACAAGGGCTTCGACCTGATGCACGCCGGCGAAAGCATTCGCTCGGTCGTCGTCTTCTGATCGCCGCGACGTCCATGGCGCTGCGGCCCGCCCCGTAATATCAAGGTTCCCGGCCCCACCCTGGCCGGTCGAAGGCCTCTCCAAGGAACCCGCGATGGCGTTGTTCATCCTCAGCGTGGTCGGCAGCGACCGGCCCGGCCTCACCCAGGCGCTGGCGGCGGCCGTGCTCTCGGCCGGGGGCAACTGGCTGGAGAGCCATCTGAGCCGGCTGGGCGGCCTCTATGTGGGATCGGTGCTGGTCGATCTCGACGCCGACGGCGTCGACGGCCTGCGCGCGGCCGCGCGCACCGTGGACGCCCATGGCCTGGAGGTGCGGATCGTTCCGGCCCAGGAGGCCCCCGGCCCGGCTGACGGCGGCCTGCAGTTCGGCCTGGTCGGCCAGGACCGGCCGGGGATCGTCAACCAGGTCACCGCCGTGCTCAGCGGCCTGGACGCCAACATAGAGTCGTTCCGCACCTGGATCACCTCCGAGCCCCATTCCGGCGGCCCGCTGTTCAACATGGAGGCCCGCCTGTCGCTGCCGGCCGGCCTGGCGGTGGGCGACGTCCAGGCGGCGCTGGAGGACATCTCCGCCGAGATCATGGTCGACATGTCCCTCGGCCCCGCGTCCTAGAGCCCTTCTGATCCGATCTGATTGCTACAATCAGATCGGATCAGAAGGGCTGTAAATATTTGATTCGAGAGCAAATTATATCCGACCAGATGTTTCCATCTGGTCGGATTTTGCTCTCGCCGACGGCCTCACGGCGCGAAGCGCGTCGCGTAGCCCGCCTGCCGAGCGGCGATCTGGGCGCGGCGCCCGGCCGGGGTCAGGCGCGGCAGGTCGGCGGGGATATCGGCGATCCGCACCAGGCGCACCTCGCGCACGGCCCGGGCCCCAGCGGCCACGGGGCCGGCGAACTTCTGCCAGCGGACGAAGAGCGAGCCCTCGTGCAGGCCGGTGGTGTCCAGCCAGTTGGCCACGCCCGGGTCGCGGGTGGCCACCACCAGGGTCACCGCGCCGTCGGGGTTGGCGCGGCTCTGGGCGAGGTTCAGCGAGGCGGTGTGGCCGAGGTAGTCGAGCGAGCCCAGCCAGCCGTTGGCCAATTGCACCGACAGATAGGCCGCCCCAACCGGATCGAGGGTGATCAGCAGGGCCTCGTCGTCGGCCAGGTGGAAGTGGCCCGAGGCCGACAGGCCCCAGCGGCCACCCTCGCGCACCCGCGGCGGCGAGAGGG
>CAIXWN010000151.1 GCA_903923135.1 uncultured Caulobacteraceae bacterium
CGCCCCCGCGGCCGCCTCCGCCCCGGCGCCGGCCGGCCACATCCCGCCGCCGCCCAAGGGCAAGGCCCAGGTGGTGTTCTTCCGCACCGGCGCCTACATGGGCGCCGCCACCTGGTTCAAGGTGCGCGAGAACGGCGCCGAGGTGGGCAAGCTCAGCAACCAGTCCTACTTCGTCGCCCAGTTCGACCCCGGCCCACATACCTTCACCGCCGCCACCGAGAGCAAGAACACCCTCAAGCTGGAGCTCGACGACGGCGTCACCACCTATGTGCGCGGAACCCTGCAGATGGGCGTCATCCTCTACGAGCCCAACCTGGCCCCCGCCGACGAGGCCCTTTTCGAGAAGCACTACGATCACCTGCACGAGGTCAAGTCCGCCGCCCCCGAGCCGCCGAAGACCGCCGACAAGCCGGCGTCCTGATCGCTCGGCCGGGCGTTCGTCGGCGGTCCGAACCCGGCGTTCGGCCGGCGTCCGATCGTCACGGCGCGGGCGAGCGTTTGACCCCGTACATGTCCCTGTCGGCGCCGCGCAGCAGGTCGTCAGGCGTTTCCCCGTCGACAGGAAACATCGCCACGCCAATGCTCGCGGTGACGCTGATCATCTCCTGGGCCCAGGGTATCGGCTGCTGGATCCGGTCTGCCAGCTTGCGGGCCACCGCCCGGGCGTCCTGGCCGTCGATATTCCGGCCGAGAATCACCAGGAACTCATCGCCCCCCAGACGCGCGGCGGTGTCGGCCGAACGGATCGAGTGCTTGAGGCGCTCGGCGACCGTCCGGAGCACCTCGTCCCCGGCCTCGTGGCCCAGCCGGTCGTTCACGCTCTTGAAGGTGTCCAGGTCGATATAGAGAACGGCGAGCCGCTCGCCCGCGCGGGCGGCCTGCCGGGTGGCCATCAACAGCCGGTCGTCGGCCAGCCGGCGGTTGGGCAATCCGGTCAGGGCGTCGTGGGTGGCCAGCGTGGCGATCCGGTCCCGCTGGGCGGCGATCTCGTCCCGCTGAGCGGCGATCCGCCGGCTCAGGTCTTCAGACGCCCGGCGATAGGTGATGACGCCGGCGGCCAGCGGCAGACCAAGACCCAGGAAGGTCACGGTGGCGAACATCCATCCCACCCAGCTGGCGGGATAGCTCGCGTCGAAGCGCAAGGGCATGCGATGGGTGACGAAGGCGAAACCGGCGCCGACCAGAACGCCGACGGTCACCACGAACGACATCATCACGATGCGGGGCCCGAACAGCATGGCGATCACCACATTGGCCACCAGCAGCAGCATCGGACCGATGTCCTGGATGCCGTTGATCAGGGTCGCGATCACGGCCGTCCCCAGCAGCGCCACGACCGGCGCCGCCGCGCGAACGTCGGGCGGCAGGCGGCGGTTGAACGGGGACACCGCCCCCATGACCCCTGCCAGGCTGATGAACAGGGTCGTCAGCGGGGTCCAGGTGTGCAGGACCAGAGCCCGCAGCGGCAGGCAGATCAGGATGATCGCCCCGAACGCCGCGACGGTCAGCCAGGCCTGGTCGAGAAAGGCGTTTCGCAGGCCGACGGACCCGGAGGTGACCGTCTCGACGCCGCTGCCTTCGGCTGCATCCTCGCGGGCTTTGGCGAGACCGGCGTCAGCTGTCCGGGGCGCGCCGTTGATCATCCGGGCCACGCCAAGGCCGAGGCTCTCGTTCGCCTTCGCGTCGACCTTCGGATCGTCGCCGATCTGACGCAACTCCGACTCCTCCGACTCCGGGCGGCCCGGGCCCGTTTGCGACCCTGTAGCACCGGCGCCGTAAGGTCAAACCCGCGCGTCAGCCGGGTTCGGCGCGTCCCGGCCCGACCGACCGCTTGACCGCGTACATCGCCGTGTCGGCGACGCGCATGAGGTCGTCCGGAGTTTCCCCGTCCTTGGGGAACATCGCCACGCCGACGCTGGCTGTGAGGCGGATCGTCTGGCGGGCCCAGGGGATCGGCTGCTGGATCTGTTCGGCCAGCTTCCTGGCCACCTCCCGGGCGGCCCGGCCCTCGATGTTGCGGCCGAGGATCACCAGGAACTCATCGCCCCCCAGCCGCGCGGCGGTGTCGGCCGAACGGATCGAGCGCTTGAGGCGCTCGGCGACCGACCGGAGCACCTCGTCCCCGGCCTCGTGGCCCAGGCTGTCATTCACCGCCTTGAAGCCGTCGAGATCGACATAGAGCACGGCGATCCGCTCCCCCGCGCGGGCGGCCATCCGGGTGGCCATGAGCAGCCGGTCATCGGCAAGCTGGCGGTTGGGCAGTCCGGTCAGGGTGTCGTGGGTGGCCAGAACGGCGATCCGGTCCCGCTGGGCGGCGATCTCGTCCAGCTGCAGGGCGATGCGATGGCTCAGCTCCTCCAGCGCATGGCGATAGGCGATCACACCGCCGATGACCGGCACTCCCAGTCCGAGGATCGTCACGATGGCGATCATCCAGCCCACCCAGCTGGTCGGATAGGTGGCGTCATACTGCAGGGACAGCTGATGGGTGACGAAACCGAAGGCCGCGCAGACCAGCACCACGCCCGTCACCGCGAACGACAGCAAGGCGACGCGGCGCTCGAACAGCATGGCGACGGCCATGTTGGCGATCAGCAGCATCATCGGGCCGACATCCTGGATGCCGCTGGTGAAGGTGGCGATCATTGCGCCGCCCACCAGGGTCAGCACGGGCCCCGCCGCGCGGACCTCCGGCGGCAGGCGCCGGTTGAACGGGAAGATCGCCACCACGCCGATGGCGATGCCGACGATCGCGGTCGTCACCCAGGTCCAGCTGTGCAGGGCCAGGTCACGCAGCGGAGCCGTCACCAGCACCACGGCGGTGAACGCCGCGGCTGTCCGCCAGATCTGGTCCAGATAGCTGTCGCGCAGTCGCGCGGTTTCCGAGGTGAAATCCCCGGCCCGACCGTTGGCGGCAGGATCGGCGCGGGGCGGCGGGGCCGGCTCCTCGGTGGCCCGCGGCCCGCCGTTGATCATTCTGGCCACACCCAGGCCAAGGTTTGCGTCCGGCTTCGCCTCGTCGGCCGGGTCGTCGCCGATGGGGCGCACGTCTGTCTCCTTCGGGCCCAAGCCGTCCGAACCCGCCGCCGCCCCGCCGTGAACCTGTAGCACTGATTCCCCGGTGTCAAATCCGCTTTACGGCGGCCCTACCGGCCTGCGCCGGCCGCCCGCTTGGCCGCGTACATCTCCGTATCCGCAAAGCTCAGCAGGTCGTCGGGGGTTTCCCCGTCCCTGGGAAACATCGCCACGCCGATGCTGGCCGTCAGCCGGATCATCTGGCGGGCCCAGGGTATGGGCTGCCTGATCTGCTCCGCCAGGTTTCTCGCCACGTCCCGGGCGGCCCGGCTCTCGATGCTGCGGCCGAGGATCACCAGGAACTCATCGCCCCCCAGCCGCGCGGCGGTGTCGGCCGCCCGGATCGAGCGATTGAGGCGATCGGCCACCGACCGCAGCACCTCGTCTCCGGCCTCGTGGCCCAGCCGGTCGTTCACCCCCTTGAAGCCGTCGAGATCTATGTAGAGCACGGCGAGACTCTCGCCCGCCCTGGCGGCCATCCGGGTCGCCATCAGCAGGCGGTCCTCGGCCAGCTGGCGATTCGGAAGTCCGGTCAGGGTGTCGTGGGTGGCCAGAACCTCGATCCGGTCCCTCTGGGCGGCGATCTCGTCCCGCTGAACGGCGATCCGCCGGCTCAGGGCTTCCAGCGCGTGCCGATAGCTGATCACTCCGCCCAGGACGGGCACGCCCAGTCCGAGAGTCGTAAGCACGGCGATCAGCCAGCCCGCCCAGCTGACGGGATAGTCGGTGCTGAAATACAGAGGCAACCGATGGCTGACGAAACCCACCCCGGCGCAGAACAGGACGACGGCCGTCACGGCGAACGACACAATGGCGATGCGGCGTTCGAACAGCATGGCGACGGCGATATTGGCCATCAGCAGCAGCATCGGGCCGACGTCCTGGATGCCGCTGGCCAGGGTGGTGGTCACCGCGCCGACCATCAGGATCAGCACGGGCGCCGCCGCCCGGATCTCCGTCCGAAGGCGCCGGTTGAACGGGAAGATCGCCACCATGACCGCGGCAATGCAGACGGTCATCGTCGTCGCCCACTGCCACCTGTGAAGGGCCAGGTCCCGCAACGGCACGCTGACCAGCACGATTGCGGCGAAGGCCGCGGCGGTCCGCCAGACCTGATCAAGATAGCCGGCCCGCAATCGCTCGGTTTCCGAGGCGAAATCCTCGGCCGGGCCGCTTTCGCCCGACTGCGCCGGACCCGTCCCGACAGCGTCGGCGACGGACGGCGGCGCGCCGTTGATCATTCTGCCCATGCCCAGGCCGAGACCAGGTTCCGCCTTTGGCTTGACGTGCGGGTGTTCGCCGACGGGGCGCACCTTCAACTCCTCCGGGGCCGAGCCGCCCGGTCCCGCAATCGCCCCCATCACGGAACCTTTAGCACCGATTCCGCGGCGTCCAACCGGCCGTTGCGGCGCCATAGTCAACTCCGCCCCCGGTGGCGTTCGAGAAGGCAAAAGCCCGCGAGTCGAACCCGATCGGCGCCGGTCGGCGGCGGGCCGGCCGGGGCGATTCGATGACCTGTCGGGTAATTGCCTCCAGCGCTTCACCGCGTCACGGTGACGGCACAACAACCCTAGGGGGATGCGATGACCGGTTTTCGACTTCTGCTGATCGGCATGTTCGCCGTTCTGGCGACCTACACCGGCGTGACCATCGCCGGCCAGGGCTGGGACCTGATGTCGGTATTCTTCGGCGACATGGGCCGCATGGCCTGGCCCGGCCAGTTCAACCTGGACTTCATGTTCATGCTGACGCTCTCCGCCCTGTGGGTGGCGTGGCGTCACCGGTTCTCGCCGGCGGGCCTGGCGCTGGCCGTGGTGGCCTTCTTCGGCGGCGCCTCGTTCCTCAGCGTCTACTTGCTCGTCCTCAGCCTGCGAGCCGGCGGCGGCGTGACCGAGATCCTCCTGGGCAAGGCGCGCGCGGCCGGGCGGGCCTAGCCCCCCAGCGCGGCGTACACCGCCTTCTGCCACATGGGCAGGGCGATGCGGGCGCCCATGCGCTGGCTCTGGCCCATGTTGGCCACGGCCTCCGGGCCCAGCTCCATGGAGTTCTGGATCAGATAGACCATCACCATGTCCTCGACGGGGTCGGCCTGCCACCAGGTGCCGAAGGCGCCGGGCCAGCCGAACGCGCCGTTGGAGCCGGCGCCCATCCAGGCCTGGGTCTCGGCGTCGAGGATCACCGACACGCCCAGGCCGAAGCCCTGGCCCATCCAGAACGGCAGGCCCATGAAGGGGATCTGGCGCTGGGCGTCGGTCAGGCGGTTGGTCCGCATCAGCCCGACGGTTCCGGCCGTCAGCAGACGCACCCCGTCCACCTCGCCGTCGTTCAGCATCATGCGGGCGAACTTCAGATAGTCGTCGGCGGTGGAGATCAGCCCGCCGCCGCCGCCGCAATAGGGCGGGGGCGTGTCATGGCTGGCGAAGGCCACCGCCGAGAGGGCGCCGGTGGCGTCGTCCTGGCGATAGACCACCGCGGCGCGGTCGCGCTTTTCCGGCGGGATGTAGAAATCGGTGTCGACCATGCCCAGCGGCTGGAAGATCCGCTCGATGAGGAACCGCCGGAAGTCCATTCCGGCCACCCGGCCGATCACGAAGCCCAGCACGTCGGTCGCGTGGCTGTAGTGGAACCGCTCGCCGGGTTGATAGGAGAGCGGCAGGCCGCCCAGGGCCGCCATCCAGGCGTCGGGTGTCATGTCGGCGTTGAGCACATCGCCCAGGGCCCGTTGATGGGCGTGGGCTATGGGCCCGACCGAACTGAAGCCGTAGGCGAGACCGGCCCTGTGGGTCAGCAGGTCGTCGATGGTGATGTCGCGCGCCGCCGCCGTCGTGTCGTCCAGCGATCCGGCAGCGTCCTTCAGCACCCGCATGCCGCTGAACTCCGGGGCCCAGCGGGTGATCGGATCGTCCAGGGAGAGCTTGCCTTCCTCCACCAGCATCATCGCCGCCACCGAGGTCACCGGCTTGGTCATCGAGGCGATGCGGAACAGGGTGTCGCGGGTCATCGGCGCGCCGGTCGCCAGGTCGCGTTGGCCCTGGGCGGTGACCTGCGCCACCTCGCCCCTGCGCCAGATCAGGGTCACCGCCCCCGAAAGGTCGCCCGCGGCGATGACGCCGGCCAGGACGCCAGGCGCCTGGGCCAGGGCCTCGGGGTTGAAGGTTTTCGCCGAGACTGTCGCGCCGTCCATGCCGTTTGGCTCCCCGTGGATTCTTTCCTCAGCCTCGATAGGGGCATTTCGGCCTTGCCGCCAGACCGTCGGTGGCCGTGACCGCCTTGCCAGGGCTGCGCCTTTCGCTTTTCATTCCCTGGCCCCGCGCCGGGCGGACCGGCGCGACGCGTGTAAGGGCCGGAAAGGCGAGCCATGGCCGATAGAGACGACGCGCCGCCGCCGGACTGGCTCGCGGGCCTCAGGGCGCGGGCGACCGCCGGCGACCGGCCCCGCGACCGGCCCGTCGGCCGCTGGCTCGGCGATTTCCTCGATCAGCCCGGGTCCAGCGGCCTGCTGGCGGCGGAACTGGCCCTGCTACAGGCCTGCGCCCGCGGCGACGGCTGGACCGCCCCGCCGCCGCCCCCACCGCCCGGCGGGCCGGGGCCCGGGGCGCGGGTGAGGGCGGGCTTCCTGCGTTTCCTGGCCATGGGCGGCGACGACAACGCCCCGGTGCACGAGGCCGGCGTGCAGCTCACCGGCGCCTTTGTCGACGGCGACATCGACCTTCGCGGGGCGCGCTGCGTCGACCGCCTGATCCTGCTCGCCTGCATCGTCAACGGGGCGCTGAAGATCGAGGACGCCACCCTCGGCATCCTGTCGCTCGATGGCAGTCGCATCCAGGGCCTGCTGGGCAACCGGGCGAGCATCGCCGGATCGGTTTTCCTGCAGGGCGGCTTCATCTGCGACGGCCCGGTGTCCCTGTTCGGCGCCCGCATTGGCGGCAGCCTGCAGGCGTCGGGCGCGTCCATCAACGGACCGCCGGGAAAGGACGCGGTCGTCTGCACCGGCGCCGAAATCCGCGGCAACGTGGCCCTGGACGCCGTCTTCCGGGCGAGGGGAGCCGTGTGGTTCAACCGCGCGGACATCGGCGGCGACCTCAATGCGGCCGGTGGCGCCTTCGCCAGCGACCGGGGGCGGGCGCTGATCTGCGACGACGCGCGCATCGCCGGCTCCCTGCGGCTGACCGACGTCATCGCCGCCGGCGCCGTGACGCTCAAGAACGCCCGTGTCGGGGGCGACGTGGAGGCGGTGGGCGCCGTGCTCACCGGCCGCGACAACGGCGCCGGCGTCCGCGAGGCCGCGCTCGACGCCACCTCGGCCGTCATCGGCCGCTGCCTGACCCTCGCCGCGGGAACGCCGCGCGGCGAGACACCGCGCCGGTTCATCGCCACGGGCGGGGCCGTGCTGGCCGGTGTCGACATCGGCCAGGACCTGCGCGCCGCCGGCGGCCTGTTCGACAGTCAGGGCGCCGTGGCCCTGGACCTCACCGCCGCGCATCTGGGCGGTTCGGCCTGGCTGACCCAGGCGATGAACGGAGAAACGCCGGCCGGCCGTTTCGAGTGCCGCGGTCAGGCCGACCTGAGCGGCGCGACCATCGACGGCGACCTCTTCGCCAGCGGCGGCCTGTTCGCCGCCACCGCCGGCGCCGCCCTGCTGCTGGACCGCGCCCGCATCGGCGGCCAGGTCTGCCTCACCCAGGTCCAGTGGCGCGGCGCCGACCGCCTGGAAGCGGGCGCCCGCTTCGAGGCGCACGGGCCGGTCAGTCTCTACGCCGCCCGCATCGCCGGCCACCTCAACTGCGAGGGGGGGCTCTTCACCACCAGCGAGCCCGCCCCGGGCGCGGCGCCGGCCGTGGCGGGCGTCGCCCTGCAGGGAGAGATCCTCGAGGTGGGCGGCTGCGTCTTCCTCTCCGGTCCCGAACTGGCCGAGGCGGCGCGCAATCCGGCCCTGGCCGCGTTCGAGAGCGTCGGCGAGGTCAAGCTGCACGCCGCGCGCATCGCCATGCAGCTCAGCTGCCTGGGCGGCCGGCTCGGCAACCCGACGCCCGATCCCCACCGTCCCGGCGCGGCCGCCTTCGCGCTCAATCTTGAGGCCGCCCGCATCGGCTACCAGATGCTGCTGGGCCCCACCGACGAGGACGGCCGCGGGCCCGTGCGCCTGCACGGCTCTCTCAACCTCGCCGGCGCCGCCGCCCACGGCCTCTCCGACAAGGGCTTCATCGGTCCGCACGGGCCGACCCCGGACTGCTTTCCAGATCAGATCCCCGGCTCCGCGCTGGCCTGCGAGGCGGTGCTCGACGGCTTCACCTATGAGCGGCTCGACAGCGGCGCCTGGCTGGGCCTGGCTCCCCGCCGCGCCTGGCTGATGCGCCAGCCGGCGGCGGCCACCGGCGAGGCCTTCCTGCACCAGCCCTTCGATCACCTGGCCTCGGCGCTGGAGGCCATGGGCCGCGGCGAGGCGGCCCGCCGCATCCGCATCTGCAAGGAGGACCGTCTCACCGGCGCTGTCGCCGGCCCCGACAAGGCCATCGCCCTGGGCCTCCTGGCCGTGGAGGCGGCGCTGTTCTGGAACGGCCTGGTCTGGCCGGGCGTCGCCGGCATCCTGCTGGCCATGCTGATCGCCATCCGCTGGCGGCGGGGGGCGCGGTCGGCGGAATGGCTGTGGCGGCGGACCTTCGGCGGGCTGGTCGCCTATGGCTACAGGCCGGGGCGCGGCCTGGCGGCGGCCCTCGTCGTCGCCCTGGTCTGCGGGGCCTTCTACGACCAGGCGGCGCGCGGCGGCGCCCTGGCCCCGGCCGGCGGCAAGGGCGAGGCGCCGGGCGCTGCGGCGCTGTTCCATCCCTATGTCTACTCCCTGGATGTCATGCTGCCGGTGGCCAAGCTGGGCGCGGCCGAGGCCTGGAAACCCACGGGGCGGGGCTTCACCCTGCGCGCGGCGCCCGGTCCGGGGGCGGTGGTGGTGGATGCGGCCTTCACCCAGAAGATCGTCTGGCTGGAGACCGCCTTCGGCTGGCTGGCCGGGGGCATACTGGTCGCCATGGTCTCGGGGCTGGTGAAGACCGGCGGCTGGGCGGGTCGGGGGGCGTCCGGGGAAGGCTGACGGTCCCGGCGGTCAGCGCCCCACGTCGGGGTCGGTCTGGGTCACGCGGGTGCGCACCGTAAAGACGCCGTCGCCGCTGAGGATGCCGCCGCGGGCGAAGAGCCGGCCGGCCTGCCAGTTGGACAGGCCCAGCTCCGGCCGGCCAAGGGCGTACTGGCCGTCGACCCAGCGGGTGAAGCCGTCGCCGACGAAGGCCGCGTCCACCGCGGCATAGAACCGGTCCCGCGCCACGGCGTCGGCGGTGATCGCGCAGGCGATGAAGCGGGGGCTGTGGGCGTTGAACAGGGCCGCGGCGTGCTCCAGGCTGTCGACGATCTTCAGGGAGACTTCCGGGGTCTCTTCCCATTCCCATTCCCGACCCAGGTCGCTCTCGTCGAGCGCCTCGACGAGAGCCTCGTCATGGTCGCCGTCGGCCCGACGCACCCGTGTGCGCGCCGTGCGCCAGTCGGCGGGCAGGGCGGCCTCGTCGCCGCTGACCACATGCAGCTTCACCCCGTGGCCGCGGCGGGCGCCGGCGCGCTGCAGCGCCCGCAGGAACACTGGAACCAGGGCCCCGGCGGCGTCGCGGTGGATGCAGCAGACGTTGAGGGTGTTGCACACCTTGCGGTCCAGGGAGTTGAACACCGCCGCCTCGAAGCGCGCCGCGTCGGCGTCGGCGCCGGC
>CAIXWN010000152.1 GCA_903923135.1 uncultured Caulobacteraceae bacterium
GATCATCGGCGAGTCGATCAAGCGGCTCTACCGCTTCCGCGGCGACGAAACGGTGGGCGACGCCCACTTCGGCGACTGGGGCTTCCAGATGGGGCTGCTGATCACCGCCTGCGCCGACGCCAACGGCGAGATCGCCGCGCTGCTGGAGCGCTTGGCCACTGAGCCGGCCGGCTTCGGCGCGGCCGAGGAACAGGCGGTCGACGCCGATCTGGACGGGCGCATCAGCCTGGCCGATCTCGACCGGCTCTATCCCGAGGCCGCCGCGCGGGCCAAGGCCGACGAGGGCTATCGCGACCGGGCCCGGCGGGCGACCGCCGAACTGCAGGCCGGCCGCTTCGGCCACCGGCTGCTCTGGCGGCACTTCGCCCGCATCACCCGGGCGGCCCTGGAGCGCGACTTCCACGCCCTGGGCGTCGATTTCGACCTCTGGCGCGGTGAGAGCGATGTCGATCCCCTGATCGCGCCGATGGTCCAGGAGCTGAAGGCCATGGGCCTGCTGTTCGAGGACCAGGGCGCCCAGATCATCCGCGTGGCCCGCAACGACGACCGCCGCGAGGTGCCGCCCCTGCTGGTGGTCTCCTCCGAGGGCTCGGCGATGTACGGCACCACCGACCTGGCCACCATCCTCGACCGCAAGCGGTTCTTTGATCCGGACCTGGTGCTCTATGTCGTCGACCAGCGTCAGGCTGACCACTTCGAGACGGTGTTCCGAGCTGCCCGCCTTGCCGGCTACGCCGCCGAGGGGGTTCTGGAGCACATCGGCTTCGGCACCATGAACGGGGCCGACGGCAAGCCGTTCAAGACCCGGGAGGGCGGCGTGCTGAAGCTGCGCGACCTCATCGACATGGCCAGCGAGAAGGCCCGGGAGCGCCTGCGCGAGGCGGGTCTGGGCGTCGAGCTGCCGGCCGAGGACTTCGAGGCCACGGCCCTGCAGGTGGCGGTGGCGGCGCTGAAGTTCGCCGATCTGGTCAACTTCCGGGGCACGTCCTACGTCTTCGATCTCGACCGCTTTTCCAGCTTCGAGGGCAAGACCGGGCCCTATCTGCTCTATCAGGCGGTGCGGGTGAAATCCCTGCTGCGCCGCGCCGCGGCCGAGGGTTTCGAGGCCGGCCCGATCCTCGTCGAGGCGCCGGCCGAGCGCGATGTGGTGCTGCTGCTCGACGGCTTCGACCGCGCGCTCACCGAGGCCTACGACAAGCGGGCCCCCAACCTGATCGCCGATCACGCCTTCCGCCTGGCCCAGACGTTCGCGCGGTTCTACGCCGCCTGTCCGGTGCTCATCGCCGAGGGAGCCGTGCGCGCCTCCCGCCTGGCCCTTGCGGCCCTGACCCTCCGGCAGCTGGAGCTGGCGCTCGACCTGCTGGGGATCGCGACGCCCGAGCGGATGTAGCCGCGGCGCCTCAGACGACGCCTTGCGCCTCGTCGTGGGGCTCCAGCCGGGTCATCCAGTAGTCGGCGTCGAAGTTTGGATCGGCGGTCAGATAGCGCCAGAGCCTGATGCGGTTGATGAATTCCAGCCGCCCGGTGTCCTGCTCGAACCACGGCTCGGGGGCCATCAGGATCGCCGCGACGCTGTCGGGCGGCCGGGGCGCCTTGACCAGGAAGATCGGCCGCTGGAATTCGGAGGCCGGCCGCTCGACCCGGTTCCATTGCCGCTGCTGCGAGCCGCTGGCGTGGATGCGGATCTTGAACATGGTGCGTGTGCGGTCCGACACATTCACCCCGCCGCCGTGCCAGATTCCGTGGTGAAGGAAGAGCAGGGTCCCGGCCTCGCAGACCATGTGCTGCTGGCCGCGCAGGTTCTGATAACGCCCCAGGGCCACCTCGCTGACCTTGCGCAGGTGGGTTCCGGGTACGAACCGCGTGCCGCCCATCTGCCGGGTGACCGCGTGGGGGTAGTACATGACCTGCACATCGAAGGCCAAACGCGGGTCGATGGTGGAGTCCTGGTGGGTGTGCTGGGAAACGTTCTCGCCGCCGCCGCCCTGATGGTAGCGGGGCGGAAAGGTGACATGCAGGAAGTGGTGGTCGAACACCGGCGCGGCGCCCAGCAGGCTGCGCAGGGCGCCGCGCACCAGAGGCAGATCCAGCAGGCGCCGAACGGCGCTCCCTTCCGGATAGGCGTCGTAGAGCGGCGTCCCGGGGGCGATTTCCGGGATCGCCGCCCCAGCCAGCAGTTCGCCATAGGTCGCGCGGAGCTTGCGCCCGGGGGCCGCCTCGGGCGCCTCGCCGGCCTCGACCAGGAAGGCCGCATTGATCTCGTCCGGAACCGCCGCGTCGAAGCGCAGGAAGCCGCGGGCGACGAAACTGGCCAGCTGTTCATCGCTGAGGAGGGGTGTCCCGGTCACGGCGTCTCGATCCACTGCTCGAAGAAGAATTCGTACTTGAGATAGGCCAGGTCGAACTCCTCGCCCCGGGCATGGGGCAGAAGTTGCGAGGCTTGGATGAGCCGCCAGCCGTCCAGCAGGGCGGCCAGGCCGGTCGCGTAGGGCGGCGCGTCCGCGTCCCCGGCCATGCGCCGGGTCTCGCCGGTCCCGTCGTAGACGGCCCAGCCGATCACCTGCGAATCCAGCGCGGAATTTGCCAGGTAGAGCACCAGCACCTTCTGACGCCCCCTGGCCATCATCGTGTCGTCCCGCGCGGCGGCTCCACTGCGGAGGCCTTCGCGAAAAGCCAAGCACAGGGCAGAAGGGCCGTCCACCCATGCATGCGGAGCCAGACCATGTCTCTCATTGTCCGCCAGGCCCACATCGGCGATCTGGATGACCTCGCGCCCCTGTTTGACGACTACCGCCAGTTCTACGGCCAGACCTCCGACCCCGTGGGGGCGCGCCGGTTCCTGTTCGAGCGCTTCGAGCACTGCGAATCGGTGGTCTTCATCGCTAGGACCGACGACGGCGCGGCGGTGGGGTTCACCCAGCTCTATCCGGCCTTCTCGTCGACGCGGATGTCGCGGACCTATGTGCTCAACGACCTGTTCGTGACGCCGCAGGGGCGCGGCCGCGGCGCGGGCCGGGCTCTGCTCGAGGCCGCCGCGGCCTTCGGCCGGGCGATGGGCGCGGTGGAACTGTCGCTGATGACCGCCCGCACGAACCTCGTCGCCCAGGGCCTCTACCGGTCCGCCGGCTGGGTGCTGGACGAGACCTATCTGACCTTCGAACTGACCCTATAGCCGCTAGCCGCGCGCGCCGGCGAGGACGCGGCCGCCTCGCCGGCGAACCGTTCGACGGGCGTCGCGTGGGTCAATATGTAACGTGGCGACGCCGTCCGCCGGGACTGTAGGAAACGCCATGGTCACCGCCCAACGCCTGCTCGAAACCCTGACGCTCGACCGCCTCGGGGACGATGTCTTCTCGGCCCGCAGCGAGGGCGGCGAGGGGCGGATCTTCGGCGGCCAGGTGGTCGCCCAGGCCCTGGTCGCCGCCTATGGCACGGTGGAGACCTTCCTGTGCAACAGCCTGCACGCCTATTTCGTGCGCGCCGGCGACGCGGCCAAACCGATACGCTTCGAGGTGGAGCGCACCCGCGACGGCGGCAGCTTCTCCAACCGCCGGGTCAGGGCGCTGCAGGACGGGCTGCTGATCTTCGACTTCATCGCCTCGTTCCACGCGCCGGCCGAGGGGCTGGAGTTCCAGATCCCCATGCCAGGCCGGCCGGCTCCCGAGAACGTCCCCAGCTTCTACGAGCAGCGGCTGAAGGTCTTCGCCGACGCCGGCCCCGCGGTTGCCGCCGCCCTGGCCAGCGGCCCGCCGATCGAGGTGCGCACCGCCGATCCCCAGGACGAGGCGGTCGGTCCTCCCGCCCGGGAGAGCTGGGTGCGGTTTGCCGCCCCCATCGGCGCCGACCAGCGCCTGCACGACGCCCTGCTGGCCTATGTTTCCGACCTCAACCTCCTGGCCACCGCCATGCGCCCCCATGGCCTGCACTGGCACAGCCGGGGCCTGCAGTCGGCCAGCCTTGATCACGCCCTGTGGTTCCACCGGCCGACCAACTTCAACGACTGGCACCTGTTCCTCACCGACACCCCGTCGACGGCCGGAACCCGGGGCATGGTGCGCGGATCGATCTACAACATCGACGGCCGCCTGGTGGCGACGGTGGCGCAGGAAGGGCTGTTGCGGCTGCGCACGTCCTGACGGGCTGGAGGGCGCCCCCCTTGCGGCGCCCCATGCGTCGGCGAACCTGCTGATTGTTGCGCCGCACGGGCCGGCCGCGCTTGACTCGGGCCGGGCGCTCGCCCAGGGGTGAGGTGTCTCTCGCGGGAGATGCCGGGGCCGCGATTCTGACCCGGAGCCGAAGGCGCAACCGCCCCGGAAACGCTCAGGCAAAAGGACCGCGAGAGTCAGACGAACGCTGGAAAGAGACGCGTCGGGCGCCGGAAACGGCCTCCGCCACGGATCGCCGAAGGAGCAAGGGCCCGCGCGGTTTGGCGCAGCCCGGAAACTCTCAGGCTCAAGGGACAGCGGGGGCGTGCGATGAACGGCGGACCGTCCGCCCGTTTCGAGCACCCGTCCGTGGAGCCCGTGAAGACCGTGACCAGCGAAGCCCTCAAATCGACACCCCTGGCGGCGGCCCACGCAGCCCTCGGCGCCCGCCTGACGCCGTTCGCCGGCTACGCCATGCCGGTGCAGTATCCGGCGGGCATTCTCAAGGAACACCTGTGGACCCGCGCCCACGCCGGTCTGTTCGACGTCTCGCACATGGGGCCGGCCTTCCTCGAACTGACCGCGCCGACGGGCGACGGCGAGGCCGATCACCGGGCCGTGGCCGCCGCGGTGGAGCCGCTGGTCTGCGGCGATGTCCGCGGGTTGAAGCCGGGGCAGTTCCGCTACACCCTGCTGCTCAACGCCGCCGGCGGGGTGCTCGACGACCTGATGATCGGCCGGCCGGCGGGGCCGGACCAGCAGGGCCGGCTCTATCTGGTGGTCAACGCCGGAACCAAGGAGGCCGACTTCGCGGCCATCGCCACCGCCGGCGGCGGGGCGGCGCGTCTGTCGCGGGCCGACGACGGAGCGCTTATCGCCGTGCAGGGCCCCGAGGCGGTCGCCGTCGTTGAGCCGCTGATCCCGGGCGTCGCCGGGCTGGGCTTCATGACCTTCGCCGAATTTCCCTTCGAGGGGCATGTCCTGACCGTGTCGCGCAGCGGCTACACCGGCGAGGACGGCTATGAGATCCTCGCCCCGGCGGCCCTGGCCGAGGGCCTGTGGGCGCGGCTGATGGCCGACGACCGGGTGGCCGCGGTGGGGCTGGGCGCGCGGGATTCACTGCGCCTTGAGGCCGGCCTGCCGCTCTATGGCCACGACGCCGACGAGACGACCTCGCCGGTGGAGGCTGCCCTGACCTTTGCCCTCTCCAGGCGGCGCCTGAAGGCGCGGGATTTCCCCGGCGCGGCGCGGATCGCCGCGGAACTGGCCGACGGCCCCGCGCGGGTGAGGGTCGGCCTGAAGGTTCTCCAGGGGGCCCCGGCCCGCGAGGGCGCCGCCATCACCGATCCGGAGGGGACCGCGATCGGTGTGGTGACTAGCGGCGGCTTCTCGCCCAGCCTAGGCGGCCCGATCGCCATGGGCTATGTGCCGCCGGCCAGCGCCGCTCCGGGAACCGCCCTCTGCGTCGTCGTTCGCGGCCGCTCCCAGGCCGCCGTGGTCGCCGAACTGCCGTTCACCAGGCACCGCTATTTCCGCAAACCCAAGCCCGCCCAGGAGGTCGCCGACCATGCGTTTCACCAAGGATCATGAATGGGTCGACCTGGTCGGCGACATCGCCACCATCGGCATCACCGCCTACGCCGCCGAACAGCTGGGCGACGTGGTGTTCGTCGAACTGCCTGAGGCCGGCCGGGCCCTGAAGGCCGGCGACGCCATGGCGGTGGTCGAGAGCGTCAAGGCCGCTTCCGACGTCTATGCGCCGATCAGCGGCGAGGTGACGGCGGTCAACGGCGAGCTGGGCGACAATCCCCAGACGGTGAACGACCAGCCGGAGCAGTCGGGCTGGTTCGTCCAGGTCAAGGTGGCCGACGCCCACGACGTCGACGCCCTGATGGACCGTGCGGCCTATGAGTCGTTCCTGGCGACGCTCTGACCATGCGCTATCAGCCCCTCATGCCGGCGGACCGGGCGCAGATGCTGGCCGTCATCGGCGTCGACCACGTCGACGACCTGTTCGTCGACGTGCCCCCCGTCGCCCGCCTGGCCGGGCCGGTGGACCTACCCGCGCACGCCAGCGAACTGGCGGTGGAGCGGGCCCTCGGCCGCATGGCGGGGCGCAACCGCGTGGCCGGCTCAGGGCCGTTCTTCTGCGGCGCCGGCGCCTATCGCCACCATGTGCCGGCCAGCGTCGATCACCTGATCCAGCGCTCGGAGTTCCTCACCAGCTACACCCCCTACCAGCCGGAAATCGCCCAGGGCACACTGCAGGTGCTGTTCGAGTTCCAGACCCAGGTCGCCGCCCTGCTGGGCCTGCCCGTGGCCAACGCCTCGATGTACGACGGCTCGACCGCCTGCGCCGAGGCGGTGCTGATGGCCGCCCGGGTGACCCGGAGGCGCAAGACGGTGCTGTCGGGCGGGCTGCACCCGCACTATGGGGCTACCACCCACACCCTGGCCCACTCGGCGGGAATCGAGGTTCATCGCCTGGCCGCCGCCGTCGACGCCGAGGCCGCCGTGATCGCCGCCATCGACGCCGACACCGCCTGTGTCGTGGTCCAGACGCCCAACGTCTTCGGAAGCGTCACCGACGTCACCGCCATCGCCGAGGCGGCCCACGCGGCCGGGGCCCTGCTGGTGGTGGTGACCACCGAGGCGGTGTCGCTGGGGCTGCTGAAGTCGCCTGGCGAGATGGGCGCCGACATCGCCGTTGCCGAGGGCCAGTCGATCGGCAACGGCCTAAACTTCGGCGGGCCCTATGTGGGACTCTTCGCCTGCACCGAGAAGCTGCTGCGCCAGGCGCCCGGGCGCCTTTGCGGCGAGACGGTGGACGCCGAGGGCCGCCGTGGCTTCGTCCTGACCCTGTCCACCCGCGAACAGCACATCCGCCGGGACAAAGCCACCTCGAACATCTGCACCAATTCGGGCCTCTGCGCCCTGGCCTTCTCGATCCACATGTCGCTGCTGGGCGGCGCGGGCCTCGCCACCCTGGCCCGGCTGAACCACGCCCGGGCCCGGCGCACCCGCGACGCCCTGGCGGCCATACCGGGGGTCGAGATCCTCACGCCGCGCTTTTTCAACGAGTTCGCCGTCCGCCTGCCCCGTCCCGCGGCCGAGGTCGTCGAGGCGCTGGCGCGTTGGGACGTGCTGGCCGGCGTGCCCTTCTCGCGCCTCGATCCGGCGGCGGGGCTGGATGACCTCCTTCTGGTTTGCGCCACCGAAACCACCACGGCCGAGGACATCGAGGCCCTGACCGAAGCCCTCAGCGCGGAGATCGCGGCATGAGTCCGGTGAACGTCGGCCGCCCGACGCGGCCCCTGGACAGTGTTGACGCCAGCGTCCCTGCCCCCCGAGCGCGCGGCCTGCAGCAGGAGGAACCGCTGATCTTCGACCGCGGCGGCTGGGGCAAGAGCGGCGTCGATTTCGAGACCGGCGGCGAGGACCTGAGCGCCCCCGATCTCGCCGGCCTGGAGCGCGCCGGGCCGGTGGAGCTTCCAGGGCTATCCGAGCCGGAGGCCCTGCGCCACTATGTGCGCCTGTCGCAGAAGAACCACGCCATCGACCTGGCGCTCTATCCGCTGGGCTCGTGCACCATGAAGCACAACCCGCGGTTGGGCGAGAAGATGGCCCGCCTGCCCGGCTTCATCGACATCCACCCGCTGCAGCCGCAGTCGACGGTGCAGGGCGCCCTGGAGGTGATGGACACCCTGGCCCATTGGCTCAAGACTCTCACCGGCCTGCCGGCGGTGGCCCTGTCGCCCAAGGCCGGAGCCCAGGGCGAGTTGTGCGGCCTGCTGGCCATCCGCGGCGCCCATGAGGCCCGTGGCGACGCCCGCTCCACGGTGCTGGTGCCCACCTCGGCCCACGGCACCAACCCGGCCAGCGCCGCCCAGGCGGGCTATCAGCTGCGGGAGATCGCCCAGACGGCCGACGGGCGCGTCGATCTCACCGATCTGGCGGCCCGGCTCGGGCCGGACGTGGCGGCGGTGATGGTCACCAATCCCAACACCTGCGGCCTCTTCGAGCGCGACGTCGTCGAGATCGCCCGCCTGACCCACGAGGCGGGGGCCTATTTCTATTGCGACGGCGCCAACTTCAACGCCATCGTCGGCCGTGTGCGGCCCGCCGACCTGGGCGTCGACGCCATGCACATCAATCTGCACAAGACCTTCTCGACGCCACACGGCGGCGGCGGGCCGGGGGCCGGGCCGGTGGTGCTCAGCGCCGCCCTGGCGCCCTATGCGCCGACCCCGTGGTTGGTGCACGACGAGGCCGGCCTGAGGCTGGAGGAGCACAGCCGGGGCGAGGCCGCCGCCTCCCAGGGCCGCATCTGCGCCTTCCATGGCCAGATGGGCATGTACGTGCGGGCGCTGTCCTACATGTTCAGCCACGGCTCGGACGGCCTGCGGCAGGTAGCCGAGGACGCGGTGCTCAACGCCAACTACATTAAGGCCCGCCTGTCGGGCGTTATGAGCGCCGCCTTCCCGGACGGGCCCTGCATGCACGAGGCCCTGTTCGACGACGCCTGGCTGGAGGGGACCGAGGTGACCACCCTCGACTTCGCCAAGGCGATGATCGACGAGGGCTTCCACCCGATGACCATGTATTTCCCGCTGGTGGTGCACGGGGCGATGCTGATCGAGCCCACCGAAACCGAGTCGCGCCGCGAGCTCGACCGCTTCTGCGACGCCCTGCTCAGGCTCGCCGCGGCGGTGCGCGCCGGGGACGTCGAACGATTCCGCCAGGCTCCCGTCCATGCGCCCCTGCGGCGCCTGGACGAGACGCTGGCGGCGCGCCGGCCGCGCCTGCGCTGGACGGCGCCGGCGGCCTGACACACGCTCCGCCGCTATGGCGGAAATACAACGGCGGGACGGATCGCGCGCGCCCGCCGTTTGGCCCCTATCGCTGGAGCCTTTGTGGGCCATATGAAGACAGGCCCGCTCCTGATCCTCCCGGGGGGCGGCCGGTAAAGCCTGTGACCATGTCCCTGTTCAGTCTTCGTCCGCGCGACCAGGTCCGCCCGCCCCTCCGGGCGCGGCGCGGCTTCCGGCGCGTGGCCACCGAGGCCCTGGGCTGGGTGCTGATCGGCGTGGGGTTCGTCGGGGCGCTGTTGCCGCTGCACCTGGGCGTGCCGGTGCTGGTTGTGGGGCTGATCATCGTGCTGCGCACCTCGCGGCAGGCGCGCCGGCAGTTCATCGGGCTGCAGCGCCGCCACCCGCGGTTCGTCTTTCCGATCCGGCGGCTGCTGCGGCGAGACCCGGAGGTGTTTCCGGTGGCCTGGCAGCAGATCCTGCGCACAGAGCGTTTCCTGCTGCCGCGCCGCTGGCGGCCGGCCCGGGCGGCGCGCCGCTGGCTGTTTCTGCGCCGGCGCCGCCGGCGCTGAGGCGCCGCCGGCCGTTCAGAACTTCGGCATGCCCGGCAGCCCGGCCAGGGGGCCGGCGACCTCGCGCATCATTTCCGAGTGGCGGGTTTCCAGCTTGCGGCGGGCGTCCGCGTGGGCCGCGATGAACAGGTCGGCGATGATTTCGCCCTCGCCCGGGGCCAGCAGGCTGTCGTCAATAGTCACCCGGATCAGGGCGCCATCGCCCGTCAAGGTCAGGCTGACCATGCCGCCGCCGGCCGCGCCGTCGATCTCGGCGCGGGCCAGTTCGGCCTGGGCGGTGCGGAGTTTCTCCTGCATCGCCTGGGCCTGCTTCATGATCGATCCCAGGTCTTTCATCGCCGGTCAGTCCTCGTCGCTGGCGTCTTCGTCGTCCGCCACCGTTTCCGGTGCGGCAGGGTGGCGTATCTCGAGAATTTCCGTACCGGGGAAGGCGGCCAGGACCGCCTGCACGAAAGGTTCGGCCAGGGCCTCTTCCTGGGCCCGGGCGGCCGCGCGCTTCTGACGCTCCAGCAGGGTCTCGGCCCCGCCGCCGCCCTCCGAGGCCACCAGCCAGGGCTGGCCGGTCCATTCCTTCAGCCGCGCCACCAGGCGCTGGGAGAGATTGGAGGGGGCACCGGGCGCGGCCTCGAACACCACGGCCCCGGTGCGGAAGCTGATCGGCCGGACATAGCGCTCGAGGTCGAACTTCAGGCCGATGTCGCGCTTGAGCTCGGCCAGCCTGACAAGGTCGTCGAAGGACCGGGGGTGGGAGAGGGCGTCGGCGTTCAGGGCCGCCTGGGGCGCGGTGCGCACGGCCTGGGCCGCCCCGCCGCCGCGGGGGGCGCCACGCGGGGATGAGGGATCGCCCAGGGCGCCGGCGCCCTCCTCGCGCAGGGTGCGTAGGGCCTCCTCCGGTCCGGGCAGGTCGGCGGCGTAGGCCAGGCGGATCAGGGCCATGTCGACGGCGGCGGCCGGGTCGGGCGCACGGCGAACCTCTTCCAGGGCTTTCAGCAGCATCTGCCAGATCCGGCTGAGCGTTCCCGGTGAGATCGTCGCGCCCAGGGCGGCCAGGCGGGCCGCCTGGTCCTTGGGCAGGGTCAGGGCCTCGATTCCGACGGTCTTGGCCACCGTGGCGCCGTGGACGTGCTCAAGCAGGTCGAGCATCACGGTGGTGGGGTCGGCGCCGACCGCATAGAGTCCGCGGAAGGTCTCGATGGCCGCCGCCGCCTCGCCGCGGGCGACGTGTTCGAACAGCGCGATGGTCTGGGCCCGGTCGGCCAGGCCCAGCATGTCGCGCACCGTCGCGGCGCTGACGCTGTGGCCGGCGGCGGCCTGGACCATGGCCTGGTCGAGCAGCGACTGGGCGTCGCGCACCGACCCCTCGGCGGCGCGGGCGATGAGCGTCAGGGCCTCGGTCTCAATCCGCGCGCCCTCGGCCTCGGCGATGGCGGCCAGGTTGGCGATCAGCACCTCGGGCTCGACCCGGCGCAGGTCGAACCTCTGGCATCGCGAGAGGATGGTCACCGGCACCTTGCGGATCTCGGTGGTGGCGAAGATGAACTTGGCGTGCGGCGGCGGCTCCTCCAGCGTCTTCAACAAGGCGTTGAAGGCGTTGGTGCTGAGCATGTGCACCTCGTCGATGATGTAGACCTTGTAGCGCGCCTCGGCGGGGGAATAGCGCACCCCCTCCAGCAGTTCGCGCATCTCCTCGACCTTGGTGCGGCTGGCGGCGTCCAGCTCCAGCACGTCCAGGTGGCGGCCTTCGACGATGGCCCGGCAGTGGCGGCCCTCGACGGTCAGGTCGCCGACCGAGGGCTGGTGGACGGTGTCGCTCTCGTAGTTCAGGGCCCGGGCGAGCAGGCGGGCGGTGGTGGTCTTGCCCACGCCGCGAACGCCGGTGAGCATGAAGGCGTGGGCGATGCGGCCGGTGGCGAAGGCGTTCTTCAGCGTCCGGACCATGGCCTCCTGGCCGATCAGGTCGTCGAAGTTCTGCGGCCGGTACTTGCGGGCGATGACGGTATAGGGGGCGGGCGCCGTGGCGGCGGGCGCTTTCGCCGGCGCCGGCGCCCCGAACATGTCCGCGGTGGCCTCGTCGCGTTCGGCCGGCAGGGTTTCGGACGCGGGATCGGGATCGGTCATCAGGCCTGGCGACGGTGTGAGGGTGGAGACCGGCAGACGACCCGGAACCTACTCGTTACGGCTGCTTCCTTCCGGACCTGACCGGGTTGGCGAGAGCACCGCCCATCGCCGATCTCCACGGCCTATATCGCGTGGCGGGCGCCCTGGCGCAAGCGCGCCGAGCCGGCTTGCGCCACGAGGCCGCAAGATTGCGGCATGACGGATGGCGATCGGCGCCCTAGAACCGCGTCATGTCTCTCAAAGCCTTCACCAATGTCTTCGCCGGCAACCCGCTCGACCGCGTCAGCGACCGCCGCTCCGACTCCGCCTGGGTCGCCGAACAGCTGGCCGCGCCGGAGTCGCTGGCCCTGGTGCTGTGGAACGGCAAGCCCCTGGTGGAGGACGCCAAGGCCGGCGGCGTGCAGATCGCCTATATCGCCGCCCGTATGGCCCGGGAGCTGGCCGGCGTCGGCCCAGAGCGCCTGCTGTTCCTGGGCCTGTGGCAGGGTACGGCGGTGTTCGCCGTCGACCTCGACGGGGTGGCCGATCCCGCCGACGGACCCCTGGAGGGCCTGGGCCGGTTCGAGGACCTGCGGATGATCGCCATGACCCTGCCGGGCACCGAGGCGGGCATCCTGGCCACGGCCAAGTCGATGTTCGAATGGCGCCGCCGCCACCGCCACTGCGCCGCCTGCGGCCAGCCCAGCGAGGTGGCCGAGGCCGGCTGGAAGCGCGTCTGCCCGTCGTGCAAGGCCGAGCACTTCCCCCGCACGGACCCGGTGGTGATCATGCTGGCGGTGAAGGGTGAGAAATGCCTGGTGGGTCGCCAGGCTGCCTGGCCGAAGAAGATGTATTCGGCCCTGGCCGGCTTCCTGGAGCCCGGCGAATCCATCGAGGAGGCCTGCGCCCGCGAGCTGTGGGAAGAGGCCAAGCTGAGGACCGTCAGCGTGCGCTATCACTCCACCCAGCCCTGGCCCTATCCGTCGTCGCTGATGATCGGCCTGATCGCCGAGGTGGAGAACGACGACGCGCAGCCGGACATGGTCGAGCTGGACGAGGTGCGATGGTTTACCCGCGAGGAGACGCGGGCCATGCTGCGCGGCGAGATCCCCGACGCCAACGCCCCCGGCCCCCTGGCCATCGCCCACTCCCTGGTCCGTGCCTGGGCCGAGGAAGGCCCCGCCTGAACCGTCTGGTCCCGAAGGTTCATGCGGCCTTGCGGAAGGGGTCGGCGGCGTAGACGCCCAGCACCTCGAAGTGGTCGCTGAAGAAGTTCAGCTCCTCGAAGGCGCGCGCCAGGGCCGCATCCTGCGGACGGCCGTCGACCTCGGCGTAGAAGAACGTCGCGGTGAAGGCGCCGTTCTCCATATAGCTCTCCAGCTTGGTCATGTTGACGCCGTTGGTGGCGAAGCCGCCGAGGGCCTTGTAGAGCGCCGCCGGGATGTTGCGCACCCGGAAGACGAAGCTGGTGACGCACCCGGCGCCGGCGGGCGGTGGCGCGGGATCGCTGTCGGCGGTCATCACCAGGAAGCGGGTGGTGTTGTGCGCCTCGTCCTCGATGTCGCGCATGACGATGTCCAGGCCATAGAGCTCGGCGGCGAGGGCCGGGGCGATGGCCGCCTTGGCCGCGTCGGGATGGGCGGCGAGGGCCTTGGCCGAGGCGGCGGTGTCGCCGGTGGGCTCCAGGGCCACGCCCAGCCGCTTGAGCGTCCGCCGGCACTGGCTGGCGGCGAAGGGCATGCTGATCACCGTGCGCACGTCGTCCAGGCGGGTTCCCGGATTCACCATCAGGTGGAAGTGAATCGGCTTGAAGTGCTCGGCGATGATCTTCAGGCCCGAGGACGGCAGTAGGTGGTGCACGTCGGCCACCCGGCCCACGATGGAGTTCTCCACCGGAATCATCCCCAGGGCGCAGTCTCCACTCTTCACCGCCTCGAAGGCCTCGTCGAAGGCGGCGTGGGGCACGGGCTGGTAGCCGGGGAAGTAGGTGCGGCAGGCCTCGTCGCTGTTGGCGCCCGGGTCTCCCTGGAAGGCGATTCTCGGCTTGTCGGTCATCTCGATCTTTCTCTGGCGTAGGCGCGGGCGGCCGCGAGGTCGGCGGGGGTGTCCACGGAAATCGGCGCCGCCCCGACGACCGCGACCCACAGCGTCAGACCCAGTTCCAGGGCGCGCAGCTGTTCGAGATTCTCTCGACGCTCCAGCGGCGAAGGCGGGGCGGCGTTGAAGCGCAGCAGCGCCTCGCGGCGATAGCCATATATGCCAATGTGGCGCCACACGGGGCCCTCGCCCCACAGGGTCGAGCGGGTGAAATAGAGGGCGCGACCCGAGAGCCCGTCGGCGGCCAGGGCGAGGATCGCCTTGACCACGTCGGGGCTGGACCGGTCGGCGGGGCCGGTCTCCGGGGCGACCACGGTGGCGATGTCGCAGGCCGGCTCGCGGGCCAGCAGCTGCGCGCAGGCGCGCAGGATCTCGGGGCCGACGAAGGGCATGTCGCCCTGGAGGTTGATCACCGCGTCGTGGGCGCCGGACGGGTCCAGGCGTTCCAGGGCCTGGACAATCCGGTCCGAGCCCGAGGGCAGAAGCGGATCGGTGAGCACCGCCTGGCCGCCCGCGGCGCGCACCGCCTCGACGATCGCCGCGTCGCCGGCGGCCACGGCCACCGGCCCGACGCCGGCCTCCATGGCCCGGCGCCAGACCTGCACGATCATCGGCGCCCCGCCGATCTCGGCGAGGGGTTTGTCCGGCAGGCGCCGGGCGGCCAGACGGGCGGGAATCAGGACAATGGGGTTCATGGATTGCGGGATCGAAGGGCGAAGCCGGACGCGCCCGGTTGCACGCGGGCCGGTAGCGTGTAAGAGACCGCAACGCAACACGGGGCCAGGATCGGGGCGGGTAACACGCTCCGGGGCGGTTCGATTCCAAGGGGTTCGAAGTTCCAGATGAGCGATCTCACGGGCAACAAGATCATCGGCGCGGCGCTCGGCACGGCGCTGTTCATCGTGGGTCTCGCGGTTGTCACGCCCAAGCTGTTCGAGAAAACCCCGCCGGTGAAGCCGGGCGACGTGATCGCCGTGGCCGCCGACGCCAGTGGCCCGGCCGCCGCCGACGTCGACACCCCGCCTGACTGGGGCACGGTGCTTCCGGCCGCCGACGTCGCCGCCGGCGAGGCCAAGACCTCGGCCTGCAAAGCCTGCCACATGTTCGACGCCGCCGGCACCAACAACATCGGCCCCGGCCTCTATGGCGTGGTCGGCCGCAAGCCGGGCAGCCACCCGGGCTTCTCCTATTCGGCCGGCATGACCGCCTTCTCCGGCAAGCAGGCGGTGTGGGACTACCAGCACATCTATGAGTTCCTCAAGGCTCCGGGCGCCTACATCGACGGCACCAAGATGACCTATCAGGGCATGAAGACGCCGCAGGACCGCATCAACGTCATCGCCTATCTGCACACCCTGGGCTCGACCCTGCCGGTGCCCGCGCCGGCGCCCAAGGCCGCCCCCGCCCCCGCTGCAGCGGCCCCGGCGGCTGGCGCCCCGGCC
>CAIXWN010000153.1 GCA_903923135.1 uncultured Caulobacteraceae bacterium
GGCGGCGGCGGCCGCCGCCGGCGCCCTCAGGCCGACGGTCTGGGCGGCCTGGAGCTTCGAGGTGGCGGGCGTGACGGGACGCGGCGCGCGCGGACGCGCACGATCGGCGGACGCGTTCGCCCGCGATCTCGGATTAACCCGCCGATCCCTCAGCGGCGCCGCGGGCATGCCCATCCTCCGTGATCCACAAGACCAGACTGTCGAACTCGATGCCGGTGTGCGCCGCCTGCTCGGGCGCGAGCGAGGTGGGCGTAAATCCGGGCTGGGTATTCACCTCCAAGAGGACCAGAAGGTCGTTAATGTCGTCATAACGAAAGTCACTTCGGGTGAGGCCGCGGCAGCCGAGGGCCTCATGGGCCACCGCCGCCTGCGCCTTGGCGCGGGCGGCCACATCGTCGGGGATACGAGCCGGCAGGATGTGCTGGGAGCCCCCCTCGCCGTACTTGGCGTCGTAGTCGTAGAACCCCGAGCGCGCCTCGATCTCTGTGACGGCCAACGGCCGCCCGCCCATCACCGCCACCGACAGTTCCAGGCCGCGGATGTAGGGTTCGACCATCACCGCCTCGCCGAACGCCCAGTCCGCCGCCAGCAAGGCCTCGGGGGGGCCGTTGGCCCCTTCGAAGACCCGGAACACGCCCACGGACGATCCCTGGGCGTTCGGCTTGACCACATAGGGCGGGGGCAGAACATGGCAACGGCCCGCATCGTGGCGGTTGAAGAGACCGCCGCCAGGAACCGTCACGCCCGCGGCGGCCAACACGGCCTTGGCCTTGGCCTTGTCCATGGCCAGCGCCGAGGCGAGAACCCCGGAGTGGGTGTATGGCAGATCGAGGGTCTCGAGGACGCCCTGGACGCAGCCGTCCTCGCCCCAGGCCCCGTGCAGGGCGTTGAAACAGACATCGGGTTTCAGAGCGGTGAGAACGGCGGCCAGGTCCCGCCCGGCGTCCACCCGCGTCACCCTGGCGCCCAGTCTCTCGAGAGCCTCGGCGCAGGCGCGGCCCGAGATCAGGCTGACGTCCCGCTCGGCGGAGAGCCCGCCCATGAGGACGGCGACATGACGGCCGGCGAGAGGAAGGGGCATACGCGCTCCGGCGGACAACGATTCACCACTTGTGTCTGACTCGCGGCGCCCTGTTAAGGGCGCGTTTCAGGTCCTTCGGCCGATGCGCTTGATCTCCCATTCCAGGGTCACGCCGGACCGGGCCAGGACGTCGGCGCGCACCGCCTCGCCCAGATCCTCCAGTTCCGCCGCCGTGGCCTCGCCGGTGTTGATCAGGAAGTTCGCGTGCTGTGGCGAGAACATCGCCCCGCCCCAGGGCTTGCCGCGCCAGCCGGCCTCGTCGACCAGACGCCAGGCGGACTGCCCCGGGGGATTCTTGAAGGTCGACCCGCCGGTCTTCTCGCGGATGGGCTGGGTGGTCTCACGACGTCGGGTTATGGTCTCCATCGCCGCCTCGATCTGGCTCCGCTCGCCGGCCCGGCCCTGGAAGACGGCGCCGGTCCAGATGATGTCGGCCGGAGCGGCGCTGCGCCGATAGCCGTAGGCCAGATCGGCCAGGGTGAAGACCCGACGACGCCCGGAGCGGTCCACACCCCAGGCCACCACGAGCCAGTCGCCGGTCTCGCCGCCATAGCAGCCGGCGTTCATGGTCAGGGCGCCGCCGACCGTTCCGGGAATGCCGGCGAAGAACTCCAGGCCGCCGATTCCGGCGGCCGCCGCGGCGCGGGCGAGAGCCGAGTCGAGCGCCGCCGCCCCGGCGATCACGCGACTGCCTTCCGGCTCGATGGCGATCTCGGTGAAGGTCCGGCCGCCCAGGCGCACCACCAGACCGTCCACGCCGCCGTCGCGAACGATCACGTTGGAGCCGACCCCCAGAATGGTGACCGGCACGGCCTCCGGCAGGGCGGCCAGCA
>CAIXWN010000154.1 GCA_903923135.1 uncultured Caulobacteraceae bacterium
ACCTTGATGACGAGGGCGTCGCCGGCGACGCGAGGTCCGTCGACGCTCTCGACCAGGCCATGATTACGCCCGACAGCCCGGGCGACGAGGCGCGCGGACTCGCGCAGCGCCGCAGGGTCGGCGCTGAACAGCTTGACCTCCACGGGTTGGGGCACGGCCGTAAGATCGCCGATCAGGTCTTCCATCAGTTGGGCGGTCTCGATCTCGAGGCCAGGGACCCTCCCCTGAACCTTCAGACGTATATCGCTCATCACGGCCTCCACGGCGCGGCGGGCGCCGCTGTGCAGGTGGATGAAGAAATCACCCTCGTCCGGCTCGGTGAGACCGCTCCCCAACTGCACGCCTGTGCGGCGGGAGTAGCTGTCGACTTCAGGCGTCGCGCGGATGATCGCCTCGGCCTGGCGCAACAGGCGGTCTGTGTCGCTCAGAGCGGCGCCGGGTCTGGCCTTGTAGTCCAGCACGAAGCCGCCCTCGTCCATCCTGGGCATGAACCCCGATCCCAGCTGGCTGTAGGCGATGGCGCCGACGACGCCGAAACCAACGACAGCAAGGCCAAGCGTCAGCGCCGGTCGGGCGATGCAGCGAGTGGAAAATCGCTGATAGGCGCCGCCCAGCCGGAGCATCAGCGGCCCGGCGCCGTTGGCCTGGTCGATGTCGCGCCGCTGCAGCCAGCTGCGGGCAAGGACGGGGACGACAAACAGGGCGAAGATCAGCGAGATCAGCAGGGCCGCCGTCATGGTCACGGCCAGGGCCTTGAAGAACCCGCCGGCCACGCCGCCAAGGAAGGCCAGGGGAATGAAGACGACAACGGTGCTCAGGCTGGAACCGATCAGCGGCCGCCCCATCTCCGACGCGGCGTGGAGCACGCCCCGGCCTTCCACCGGTTCATAAGATTCCTGGAGACGGCGCATGATGTGCTCTAGCATCACCACCACGTCATCGACGACCAGGCCCACGGCTGCGGCGAGGCCCCCCAGCGTCATCATGTTGAAGCTCATATGCAGCAGCCAAAGCAGCAGGCAGGCGGCAGCCAGCACGGCCGGAAGGGTCAGGGCGGTGATGAGCATCAGCCGCGGCGATCGCAGGAAGGCGAAAAGTACGCCACCGGCCAGAAGCGCGCCAACGAGGATGGCGTCGCGCACGCTGGCCGCCGCGCCCATGATCAGTTCCGACTGGTCATAGTAGGTCGCTATGCTCACGTCCGCCGGGATACGCCCGGCAAACGCGGCCAGGCGGCTTCGGATGGACTTGACCATTGCGACACTGTCGGCGTCCGGCGCCTGCCGGATGTTGATCAACACCGCGTCGCGGCCCTGGGCCGTGACCCGGGTCCACGCCGGCGCGGAGACCATGCGGATGGTGGCCACCGACCCGAGCGGCACGACCCCAGCGCCGGTCTTGATGACGATGGCGGCGATGTCGGCTGCGCTGGTCAGGCGACTGTCGATGAGCGTCTGGTAGAGACGGTGGCGATCCTCCAGTCGACCCACTGCGGCGACGGTGTTGTTGGACGCTATGGCGCGGACAAGATCGTCGGGGCCGAGGCCGAGGGCCTGCAGGCGGGCCGGATCGATGGTGACCTGATATTCCGGCAGGCCGCCTCCCAGAACATCCACCGCCGCCACGCCGGGCGCGGAAGCCAGCAGCGGCCGAATCTGAAGATCAGCAAAGGCCCGTAACTTCACCGCGTCACGCGTTGGCGAGCTGAGCGCCAGACCCAGAATGGGAAAGATCGTGGGGTCGCTGCGTCGGACAGTGAAGCGCACCCCCGCCGGCAGGTCCGGCAGGACGGCGGCCAGAGCGGCCTGGCTCTGCAACGCCCCCCGGGCCATGTCGTGGCCCCAGCCGAACGTCAGGGAAATCTCGGCCCCCCCTCGGCTGGTGACGGAGCGGATGTGCTCCACGCCGGGGACGCCCCGCAGGGCCTCCTCCAGAGGACGGGTGACTTGTGCGACCGTCTGGTCTGCGGCGCGGTCACCGGCGTCCACCGAAACGACCACGCGAGGAAAGTCTATATGGGGGAAAAGGCTGACCGGCAGACTGAGGGCCGCCCCAAGACCGCCGAGGGCCAGCAACAGGGCGGCCAGGACGACTGACCGGACATGGCCGGCAAGCCAACGCGTCATGTGCCTGGATCCGCCACCGGCCCGGCGACCGGAGCCTCACGCACAGTCATGCCATCCTCGACAGCGTCGGCGCCGTCGACGACGATCCTCTGGCCGGCGCTCAGCCCGCTCCGGACCTCGACTCGGTCACCCGACTCGACTCCCAAGGTGACATCCCGCCGGCGAGCCGCGTCGCCCTCAACCGCGAACACTCGAGGCTGGTCCCCGTCGTAGATGACCGCGGTTCGGGGGATAAGCAGGGCGCCATGGCGTCGCCCTAGGACAACGTCTCCTCGGACGGCTTCGCCTGGCGCGAACGCGCCGTCGGGCGCCCGAACATAGACCACCGCCTGACGGGTCTGAGCGTCGAGGCGCGGATCCACGGAAGTGACCTTCCCCTCCCGCGCGGCCCCGCCCACCAGAGGCGAAAGCCGCACCGTGAAACCCGGCCGAACGACGCCGGCGCGGTTCGCCTCGACG
>CAIXWN010000155.1 GCA_903923135.1 uncultured Caulobacteraceae bacterium
CCAGCAGGCCGTGACGGGCGCGCCGCGCCGCGGCCGCCAGGCCGGCGCGGGGCTTGTCCGCACCCCAGACCAGCGTGGCGTGTTCGATCCCGAGGCGCTGCGCCCGGCGCCGGCACCACAGCGCCCAGTCCGCTCCGCGCGGGTGAAGCCGGTGATCCACGGTGAGCGCCAGCAGACGACGGCCGTGGCGCTCGCTCCAGTCACGCGCCGCCAGCAGAAGGAACAGGGAGTCGCCGCCACCGGAGAACGCCACGGCGACGGGCGACGGGTCATCGCGCATGAGCCGCCCGCCGAGCTGCGCGTCCACCGCCTGCTGCAGCCCCAGCGGTGCGATGGGTGTCGCCTCGCAGGCTCCGCCGGGGGGTGGGCGGGTGGCGAGACCTACCGGCCGCACTGGGCCTGGGCGCGCAGACCCGAGGCGCTCTTGAGCAACGACGGCGCGGCCTTGGGATAGCGGCTGGCCAGTTCATCCAGGGTCTGACAGGCGTCGGCCTGTTTGCCCATGGCGACCAGCGCTCTGGACAGATCCAGCACCGCCTCGGGCGCCCAGCGGGTGTGGGGCCAGCCGCGTATGGCCCCGATCTCGGCCGTAGCCGCCTCCGGCCAGGCCTTGCGGGCCATCAGGGCCTTGGCCAGGTAGAACCGCGCCTCCGGACCGCCAGGCCCTTCGCCATAGTGATCGACATAGTCGCGGAAGCCGGCCTCGGCGGCGCCGTTGTCTCCGGCCGTAAGGGCGGCCTTGGCTGCGGCGAAGGCCACGGCCGGATCCGGCGCGGCCGTGGCGGTCGGCGGGGGCGGCTGCTGCGCCGGCGCCGCGGCAGACGTCGCCACAGCGGCCTTCTCCAGGGCGGCCACGTGCTCGCGAAGCGAAGCGACCGAGGTTCTCAGATCCGCGGCGTCCTGACGTGACTGGTCCAGGTCATGCTTGATCACTTCCAGTTCGCCGTTGAGCCGGGCCAGGGTCTGGTTGATGTCGTTGATCTTGTCGCCCTGGGCCGCGATCAGGCCCTGGGTCTCCGCCGGTTGGACCAGAACCGGCGCCCCGGTCTCCCGACCCTGGAAGACGATGGCGCGCAGTTCCTTCATCGCCCTTTCCATCCGGTCGAGGCGCTTGGCGCCCCTGTCGTCGAGAGGCTCGTCGAGGGGCGTCTGGGCAAGGGCGTGGCCCGCGCCGGCCGCCAGAAACGCGGCGACCAGCACGGGCGCTAGGCGACTCTTCATTGAAACCCGCACAGGCGCCTACTGGGCGCCCTGGGTGATCACCGTGTGGCCGTTGCGATTGCGCGACCAGGCCTGCTCGCCCGTGCCGGTGTCGACGGGCTTTTCCTTGCCGTACGAGATCGTCTCGATCCGGGCGGTGGAGAGCCCCTTGCCGACCAGATAGTCGCGCACGGCGTTGGCGCGGCGCGCGCCGAGGGCGAAGTTGAATTCGCGGGTGCCGCGTTCGTCGCAGTTGCCCTCGATACGGACATGCACCGCCGGATAGCGCTGCAGCCATGCCGCCTGGGAATCCAGCACCGTGCGGGCGTCGTCGCGCACGACGAACTTGTCGTAGTCGAAGTAGACCAGGTCGCCGGCGTTGATCACGAAGTCCTGGACCGAGCCTGGGACCGGGCCGGTGGGGGCGGGGGGCGGCGGCGG
>CAIXWN010000156.1 GCA_903923135.1 uncultured Caulobacteraceae bacterium
CCGCTGTCTCAGGTCCGTCGACCAGGGCGGCAGGGTGGCGATGTCGGCGTAGTCGCAGAGTTCCATCAGCGCCTCGCCACGCTCGTCAGGGCTCGCCAGACGGCGAACGTAGCTCGCGGCCGCGCCGTCCTCGTCGTCGACGCAGAGCAGGCCGGCGGTGAGGGTGGAGGGGCTGTCGGCCTCGTGCGCCGCCAGCCAGGTCACGGCGGCCTTGAGCGCCTCAGTCGCGCCGGTCTGAGCGTAGGCGCAGGCGCGGGTGACCATCACCTGCATGAAGCCATAGTCGCTGGCCTGGCGCGCCTTTCCCGGATCGCCGAACACCTTCAACGTCTGCAGGGCGTCCTGCGGTCGTTTCAGGTCGATGTAGTCCTGCGACAGGTTGATCACCTGGCTGACATTCGCCTCCCCGTGTTCCGTCGCGGCCGCCCCCTTCCGCATCGCCGCCAGCCGCTCGTCGAAGCGACCCAGTTCGCCCATGATCCGGGCCTCCTGGTCGGCCAGCCAGTTTTTCTCGTCCTCCCAGTCGGTGTAGGCGTCGGTCGGGCGGGCCGCCGCCCTGGTCGCCGCGCGCGCCGCGCGCACGACATCGAGCGCCTCCGCCGCCCGGCCCAGGCTGACCAGATCGATGGCCACTGCTATCGGGCCTTTCAGGAGCTTCGGATGGCTCTTCATCGTCGCCTGGTCCTTCGCGAGGCGCCCGAGGGCCGCCGCGCGGAGGTCGTAGCGCCCGGGATCGGCGGCGACCCAGCGCGCGAAGCGGTTATCCAGGCGGGCGCGCAGCAACTGGTCGGGCGAGTCGATGCGCCCCAGCAGTTCCGCGGCCGCGATGTCCTCGTGCTGCTCGGCGCGGATCGTGGCGAGGTCCAGCCATAGGTCGTCGGCGGTCTCGAAAGGGTCGGCCGGCGTGTAGCGCGCCTCGGCGACGGCGGTCAGGAACCGGGTCTTCAGCGCCGGACGGCCCGTCGACCTGACCTTCGCGTACATGGAGTAGAAACGCTCCAGGGATATCGATCCGAACACCGCCGGCCGCACACGGGACAGCGTCTCGGCCGTCTCGACCAGATCGTCGGGGCGGTTGAGTTCGACGGCCAATTCCAGCTGCAAGGTCCAGACCTCGTCGGAGGCGTCCGGCAGCCGGGTCAACTCCCGCACGTCGGCGAAAGCCTCTTCGGGCAGCTTCTGTCGTAGGGCGCATCCCACTCCCAGTGCCCACACGGCGCTTCGGAAAGCGTCGTCAACGACCACGCTGCTGAACTGCACAGTGATGCGCCGAACCAGCGGCAGGACCGCCTCGCAGCGGTCGGCCCTGGCCGCGTCGGCCAGGGCCTGGGCATCCTGCCTGAAGGTCTCCTCCGGACCCAGGGCGCTGTGCGCCACCGCTTCGGTCGCGCCGCCGGTGACCATCGCCAGGGCCGCCGCTATCGCCGTGATCCGCATGCGGGCCCTCCTCTGCCGTGCGAGGGCGTCCGCCCCGTCGGGGCCCCCCGCATCGGACATCACTCCGACCCGAAGTTCAATCGCCGCCGACGCTGGTCACCACCCGCGCGCTGGCGGTGAGCAGGCGGTGGATGGGGCATTTGTCGGCGATGTCCAGCAGGCGGGCGCGCTGCTCGCCGTCGAGGTCGCCGCCCAGGGTGATGTAGCGGGTGAAGACGTCGGCGGGGCTTTCGCCGGCGACGCGGGCGTGGGTCACCTCCACATGCACCGCGCCCAGCGGCCAGGCCTTGCGCCGGGCGTACAGGCGAAGCGTCAGGGTGGTGCAGGCCGCCAGCCCGGCGGCGACCAGATCGTGGGGCGTCGGGCCCAGGTCGAGGCCGCCGGCGTCCACCGGTTCGTCGGCCACGAATCTCGCCGGACCGGCGCCGATGAGGATCTGCAGGCCGCCATGGCCGCTGTCAACGGCGGTGGCGGGGCGTTGAGCGGCGTCCATGTCGGGTCTCCCTGTTTTCGTCGACGATATGTAAGAGTCCGTTTGGAAAATGCCGTGGCGGGATTCCTGCGGGGCGCGGTCTATGATTCAAGCTCTGGATGTGGACAGAGCGGACGCGTGGCCGGATGGCCGAGATCGCCAAGA
>CAIXWN010000157.1 GCA_903923135.1 uncultured Caulobacteraceae bacterium
CCGCAGGTCAGCGGCATTATCCAGGACAGGCCCTTCGCCGAGGGTGGCGACGTGCGCGCCGGCCAGCTGCTCTACCAGATCGACCCGGCGCCCTATCGCGCGGCGCTGGATCAGGCTCGGGCGCAGCAGGCCAGCGCCGAGGCCAGCCTGGCCACCGCCCGGGCCCGGGCCGATCGCTACGCCGACCTCGTCCGACTCAACGCCATCAGCCGTCAGGACAACGACGACGCCCAGGCCGCCGCCCGGCAGTCCCAGGCCGCTGTCGAGCAGCAGAAGGCGGCCGTCCAGGCGGCGTCGATCAACCTGGCCTACACCCGCGTCACCGCGCCCATCGGCGGCCGCGTCGGCCGCTCCGCCTTCACCAAGGGCGCGCTGGTCACCGCCGGACAGGCCGCCGCCCTGACCACCATCCAGAGGCTTGATCCGATCTATGTGGATCTGACCCAGTCCGCGGCCGAGGTGCTGAAGATGCGCCAGGCCATGGGGGCAGGCCGCCTGACCGGCGGCGGGGCCGAGAGCGCCCGCGTCCGCCTGAAGCTGGACGATGGCTCGACCTATCCGGAGGAAGGCCGGCTGCAGTTCACCGAGGTGACGGTTGATCCGGCCACCGGCGCGGTCACCCTGCGGGCGGTGTTTCCCAATCCGCGCGGCCTGCTGCTGCCGGGCCTGTTCGTCCGCGCCGTGATCGTCGAGGGCGTCGAGCCGCGGGGCGTCCTCGTCCCTCAGCAGGCCGTCAGCCGCAACGAGAAGGGTCAGGCCACGGCCCTGGTGGTCGACGCCGGCGGCCGGGCCCAGCCGCGCCTGCTGACCACGTCCCAGACCGTCGGCGACAAGTGGCTGGTCACCTCCGGCCTCGCCGCCGGGGACCGGCTGATCGTCGAGGGGCTGCAGTCGGTCCGGCCGGGCGCGCCCGTCCACGTCGTCTCGGCCCGCTAGGGGCGCGGGCGTGTCGCGCTTCTTCATCGAGCGGCCGATCTTCGCGATCGTCATCGCTGTAGTCATCGCCCTGGGCGGCCTGCTGGCGATCCAGACCCTGCCGGTGGAGCAGTATCCCACCATCGCCCCGCCGTCGGTGACGATCAGCGCCGGCTATCCCGGCGCGTCCGCCCAGACCGTGGAGAACGCCGTCACCCAGGTCATCGAGCAGCAGCTCAAGGGCCTCGATCACCTGCTCTATTTCTCCTCGACCAGCAGCTCCAACGGCCAGGCCCAGATCACCGCCACGTTCGCGCCGGGGACGAACCCCGACGTCGCCCAGGTCCAGGTTCAGAACAAGCTGCAGGCGGCCACGCCGGTCCTGCCCGCCCAGGTGCAGCAGCAGGGCGTCACGGTGGCCAAGTCGCAGCCCAGTTTCCTGATGGTGGTGGGCCTCTACGACACCGATGGACGCCACAGCGATGTCGACATCGCCGACATCGTCAACTCCCGCTTCGTCGACCCGCTCTCGCGCATCAACGGCGTCGGCGATCTGCAGATCTTCGGCGGCCAGTACGCCATGCGCGTCTGGCTAGACCCTCTTAAGCTCAAATATTACAATCTTATGCCGTCGGATGTTCGCTCGGCGATCCTGGCCCAGAACGTGCAGATCTCGGCCGGAGAGATCGGCGGCCAGCCGACGCCGCAGGGTCAGGCGCTGAACGCCACCGTCACGGCGCAGTCGTTCCTGCAGACGCCGCAGCAGTTCGCGGCGATCATCCTGCGCAGCGGCGCCGACGGCTCGCAGGTGCGGCTCTCGGACGTCGCCCGGGTCGAGCTGGGGGCCGAGAACTACAGCGTCACCAGCCGCTACAACGGTCACCCCGCCGCCGGCGTCGCGGTCAAGCTGGCGCCCGGCGCCAACGCCCTGGACACCGCCGACGCGGTCAAGAAGCGGGCCACCGAGCTGGCGGCGAGCCTGCCCCCGGGGGTGGCCATGTCGTTCCCGGTGGACAACACCACCTTCGTCAAACTCTCGATCCGCGAGGTGATCTTCACGCTGATCGAGGCCATCGCCCTGGTGGTGGCGGTGATGTACCTGTTCCTGCAGAACTGGCGGGTCACCCTGATCCCCGCCCTGGCGGTGCCGGTGGTGCTGCTGGGCACCTTCGGCGTGCTGGCCGCCTTCGGCTATTCGATCAACACCCTGACCATGTTCGCCATGGTCCTGGCCATCGGCCTGCTGGTCGACGACGCGATCGTGGTGGTCGAGAACGTCGAGCGGATCATGCACGATGAGGGGCTGGGCCCGCGCGAGGCCACCATCAAGTCGATGAGCGAGATCACCGGGGCGCTTGTCGGCATCGCCCTGGTGCTGTCGGCCGTTTTCCTGCCGATGGCGTTCTTCGGCGGTTCCACCGGGGTGATCTACCGGCAGTTCTCGGTGACCATCGTCTCGGCGATGAGCCTGTCGGTGCTGGTCGCCCTGGTGCTGACCCCGGCCCTGTGCGCCACCCTGCTCAAGCCCGCGACGGGCGGGCGGGCGTCCGGCGCCAGCCCGTTCGGCTGGTTCAACCGCGCCTTCGACGCCGGCCAGCGGCGCTATGCGGGCTTCGTGCGCGGCGTGCTGGACCGCCCCAGGCCGATGGTGATCCTCTATGTCGTGGTCGCCGGCGCCATGGCCCTGCTGCTCGCCCGCCTGCCCACCGCCTTCCTGCCGGAGGAGGACCAGGGGGTGATGATCGCCCTGTTCAACCTGCCCGCCGGCGCCACCCGGGACCGCACCGTCGATCTGGGCGCGCAGGTGCGCCACTATTTCGAGACCCACGAAAAGGCGACGGCCCTGGACGTATATAACGTCGCCGGGTTCAATTTCGCCGGCGCCGGCCAGAACCTCGGCCAGGCCTTCATCCACCTCAAGCCCTGGGACGTCCGCCACGGCGCGGCCAACCACGCGCCGGCCATCGCCCGTCGGGCGATGATGGCCTTCTCGAAGTTCCGCGACGGCCAGGTCTTCGTCCTGGTGCCGCCGGCCGTGCAGCAGCTGGGCAACTCCAGCGGTTTCGACGTGCAGCTGGAGGACCGCGGCGGCCTTGGCCACGAGCGCCTGCTGGCGGCCCGAAACCAGTTCCTCGGCATGGCGGCGAAGGATCCCGTGCTGGCCGGCGTGCGGCCGAACGGCCAGGAAGACACCCCGCAGCTGCATCTGGAGATCGACCAGACCCGCGCCGGCGCCCTCGGACTGGCACAGTCCGATGTCAACGACACCCTCAGCACGGCCTCTGGCGGCCAATTCATCAACAACTTCATCGACCGGGGCCGGGTGAAGAAAGTCTATGTGCAGGGCGACGCGGCCTTCCGGGCCAGTCCCGAGGATCTGGGGCAGTGGTACGTCCGCGGGGCCTCCGGCGCGATGGCGCCGTTCTCGGCTTTCTCCAACGCCAGCTGGACCGTCGGACCAGCCCAGCTGCAGCGCTACAACGGCGTGCCGGCCATGGACCTGCAGGGCCAGGCCGCCCCCGGGCGTTCCTCCGGCGCGGCCATCGCCGAGGTGCGCAAGCTGATGTCGCGCCTGCCGGCGGGGATCGGCTATGAGCTTACCGGAATTTCGTATCAGGAACAGCTGTCCGGCTCGCAGGCCCCGGCCCTGCTGGGTCTGTCGATGCTGGTGGTCTTCCTGTGCCTGGCGGCGCTCTACGAGAGCTGGTCGATCCCGGTGGCGGTGATGATGGTGGTGCCGCTGGGGGTGTTCGGCGCGGTGCTGGCGGCCACCCTGCGGGGGTTCTACAACGACATCTATTTCCAGGTCGGCCTGCTCACCACCATCGGGCTGTCGGCCAAGAACGCCATCCTGATCGTACAGTTCGCCGACGAGGCCGAGAAGGCCGGGGCGACGCCAGCGGCGGCGGCCCTCGAGGCCGCGCGCCTGCGCCTGCGGCCCATCCTGATGACCTCCCTGGCCTTCATCGCCGGCGTTCTGCCCCTGGCGATCTCGTCAGGCGCCGGCGCCGGAAGCCAGAACGACATCGGCACCGGCGTCGTCGGCGGGGTGCTGGCGGCGACGGTGATGGCGATCGTCTTCGTGCCCCTGTTCTTCGTCTCGGTGCGCCGGGCCTTCCGAAGCCGGCGTCGGGCGGGGGCGGAGCCATGAGCGCGTCCCCGATCGCGGTTCGTCGGCGGCCGGGCGCGGCGGCGGCGCTGCTGACCCTGCTGGCGCTGGGCGCCTGCGTCGACCTCGC
>CAIXWN010000158.1 GCA_903923135.1 uncultured Caulobacteraceae bacterium
CCGCGGCGCCCTCGGCCGCGGCGAAGTCGCGCACCCGGCGCAGCAGGCGGCCGGCCACGCGGGGCGTGCCGCGGGCCCGGGCGGCGATCTCCGCGGCGCCGTCCGGCGACAGGCCCAGCCCGAGTTTCCGGCCGGCCTGGGAGAGCACGCGCTGGAGCTCCTCGGGCGTGTAGAATTCCAGGCGGATGGGGATGCCGAAGCGGTCGCGAAGGGGGGTCGCCAGCAGGCCGGCGCGGGTGGTGGCCGCCACCAGGGTGAAGGGCGCCAGATCGATGCGGATTGAGCGGGCGGACGGCCCCTCGCCGATCATCAGGTCCAGGGCGTGATCCTCCATGGCCGGATAGAGGATTTCTTCCACATTTGCGGCCAGGCGGTGGATCTCGTCGATGAACAGCACGTCGTTCGGCTCGAGATTGGTCAGGATCGCGGCGAGGTCGCCCGCCTTGGCCAGCACCGGCCCGGAGGTGGCGCGGAAATTCACCCCCAGTTCGCGGGCGACGATCTGCGCCAGGGTGGTCTTGCCCAGCCCTGGCGGGCCGAACAGCAGCACGTGGTCGAGCGCCTCGCCGCGGCCGCGCGCGGCGTCGATGAAGATGCGCAGATTGGCCTTCGACTGCTCCTGACCGACGAATTCGGCCAGGGTCTGCGGCCGAAGAGCCTTGTCCGAGCCTTCCATCGGCGCGGCCTCACCGGAGACGATCCGGGTCAACGGCCCAGTTCCTGCAGGGCGGCCTTGATCAGCGCCGTCTCGGCCGCGCCGTCACCCAGTCGGATCAGCGCCTGGTCGACGACGCGGCGGGCGGCGACCTCCGCCACGCCCAGGCCCATGAGCGCCGCCACGGCCTCGCCGGCGGCGGTGGGGCCGGCCGGCTGCGGCGCGACGCCCGCCGGGCCGGCCGCGACGAGGCCGTCTCCGATCGACTTGTCCTTCAACTCGACGATGATCCGCAGGGCGAGCTTGGGCCCCACGCCATTGGCGCGGGCCACGGCGGCTCTATCCTCGCGGGCCACGGCGGCAGCCAGTTCCACCGGCGAGAGCACGTCCAGCACGCCCAGCGCCGCCTTGGGGCCAACCCCCTGGATCGCCTGCAGCATCACGAAGGCGCGGCGTTCGTCGCGGGTCAGGAAGCCATAAAGGCGGGGACCCTGGGCCTCCGACCACTGTGTCTCGACGTGCAGCAGCGCCTCGTCTCCAGGCGCGGGCAACCGGCCCAGGGTGCGCGCGCCGCAGCGGACCACATAGCCAACGCCGCCCACGTCGATCAGGGCGTCCTCTTCGGCCACCTCGGCGACGACGCCGCGCAATCGGCCGATCATGCGGCGCGCTCCAGGCGCTTGCGCGCCGTGCGGGCGTGGGCGTGGGCGATGGCCACGGCCAGGGCGTCGGCGGCGTCGGCCGTCGGCCCGCCGGCGGCGGGCAACAGACGGGCGATCATGAACGCCACCTGGTCCTTGTCGGCTCCGCCGGTGCCCACCACGGCCTTCTTGACCACCTTGGCGGCGTATTCGGCCACCAGCAGGCCGGCGCGCGCCGGGGCGATCATCACCGCCGCCCGGGCGTGGCCCAGCTTGATCGACGAGGCGCTGTTGGTGTTCATGAACGTCTCCTCCACGGCGGCCTCGTGTGGGCCGTGCAGGGCGATGATGTCGTTGACCCCCTCGAACAGCGCCAGCAGGCGCTGGGCCAGGGGCAGGCGGTCGTCCGGCGCGATCACGCCATGGGCGACGTGGATCAGGCGCGCCCCGTCGATGGCCACCACCCCCCAGCCGGTGCGGCGCAGCCCCGGATCGAGCCCCAGAATGCGAATCGCGTTCGTCATGTGTTCTCCACCATCGCCGATGGCGGCGGCGAGGGGAAGCGGCCGGCGGCCGGCTCCGGCAGACTCCCTGCCCCGCATGCGCTAGTCCTGCTGCCCGAACGGAGGATCCCCATGACCGATGCGCCACGTCTGCAGGCCTTCATCGACGCCCTCTGGGACGAGGCGGTGACGCCGGCCCTGGTCGACTACATCCGCATTCCCAACAAGTCCCCGGCCTTCGATCCCGGCTGGGCCGGGGCCGGTCACATGGATAGGGCGGTTGACCTGTTCGAGGGGTGGGCCCGGGCCAGGCTGGAGGCCCTGCCCGGAGCGACGTTCGAGGTCGTTCGGCTGGAAGGCCGCACGCCGGTCCTGCTGATCGAGGTTCCGGGTGAGATCGACGGCGAGGTGCTGCTCTACGGCCACCTCGACAAGCAGCCGGAGATGACCGGCTGGTCGGAGGGCCTGGGGCCCTGGACGCCGGTGATCCGCGGCGACCGGCTCTATGGCCGCGGCGGCGCCGACGACGGCTATGCGATGTTCGGGGCGCTGGCGGCCCTTCTGGCCCTGCGTGAACAGGGCGTCGCCCACGCCCGCTGCGTGATCCTGATCGAGGCCTGCGAGGAGAGCGGCAGCTATGACCTGCCGGCCTATGTGGAGCACCTGGCCGACCGCATCGGGGATCCCTCCCTGGTGATCTGCCTGGATTCCGGTTGCGGCAGCTACGACCAGCTGTGGCTGACCACCTCCCTGCGCGGCATGATCGCCGGCGTGCTGCGGGTGGATGTGCTGACCGAGGGGGTTCACTCCGGCGACGCCTCGGGCGTGGTGGCGTCAAGCTTCCGCATCCTGCGGTCGCTCGTCTCGCGGCTCGAGGACGAGGTGAGCGGGTGGATCCGGCCGCCGGAGCTGCACGCGGATATCCCGCAGGTGCGGATCCGCGAGGCGGCCATCGCCGCCCAGGCCCTCGGGGCGGACGTCTACGACAAGTTCCCGTTCGTCGAGGGCATGACGCCGGTCGCCGGGGACCTCGCCGAGCTGATCCTCAACCGGACCTGGCGGCCGCAGCTGGCGACGATCGGCGCCGAGGGCTTGCCCGCCCTCGCCGACGCCGGCAATGTGCTGCGGCCCTACACGGCGGCGAAGCTCAGCCTGCGGCTGCCGCCCACCCTGGACGGAGAGGCGGCGGGCAAGGCTGTCAAGGCCCTCCTGGAACGTGACCCGCCCTATGGCTGCCGGGTTTCCTTCACCCCGGAGAAATCCAGCGGCGGATGGCATTCGCCGCCCCTCTCGCCCTGGCTGGCGGCCTCGGTCGAGCGCGCCTCCGTGGCCCTGTTCGGCCGCGGCGCGGCGATGATGGGGGAGGGCGGCTCGATCCCGTTCATGGGCATGCTGGGCGCGAGGTTTCCGAAGGCGCAGTTCGTGATCACCGGGGTGCTCGGCCCCCACTCCAACGCCCACGGCCCCAACGAATTCCTGCATCTGCCCACGGGCAAGAGGGTGTCGGGCGCCGTGGCGATGGTTGTCGCCGACCACGGGGCGGCGTCGAGCGAGGGCTGATCGCGCCTTTTGACGGTGGCGGCCTCAGAAAGTCTCGCCGACCATCGCCTCGCTCTTCGCCCACAGGGCGCGGGCCCGGTCAGCGTCGAGGGCGTAGGCGCGCACCCCGCCGCGGGCGAGCGGGTCCTCGGTGATCTCGGCGACGTGGCAGTCCTCACAATAGCGGCCGCCCACGGCGGCGGCGTCGGCGACGACGCCGGTCCACACCGAGGTCGCCGCGCCCTGGGGAATGGTCTTCCAGGTGAAGGCGGGGGCGGCGGCCTCCTCGCCGGGCGTCGGCGGCGGCATGATCTGGGCGATCAGCTCAGGCGTCATGTGGCGGCCCAGTTCGGTCTGGATGACCCCGGGGTGGACGGCGGCGGCCCGGATCCCGGCGTCGCGGTGGCGGCGGTCGAACTCGACAGCGAAGAGCACGTTGGCCGTCTTGGAGCGGCCATAGGCGCCGAACTCGCTGTAGGTTGTCGAGTCGAAATTCGGATCCTCCAGATCGACGTCGGCGAAACGGTGGCCGGCCGAGGCCAGATTGACCAGACGCGAGCCCGGGCGGAGCAGCGAGGCGATGCGGTTGATCAGGACGAAGTGGCCCAGATGATTGGTGCCGAACTGGGTTTCGAAACCGTCTGTGGTGCGGCCGAACGGACACGCCATCACCCCGGCGTTGGCGATGATCAGGTCGAACGCGCTGCCGTCGGCGACCAGGGCGTCCGCGCAGGCCCGCACGCTGGCGAGGGAGGCGAGGTCGAGCTCCACCAGCTCGAGGCCGCCACCCTGGGCGGCCTGCTCGCGCACCGCCGCGGTGGCGGCGGCGCCCTTGGCCAGGTCGCGCACGGCGCCGACCACCTTGGCCCCGCGGGCGGCCAGGGCGCGGGCGGTCTCGACCCCCAGCCCCGCCGAGGCGCCGGTGACCAGTACGCGTTTTCCGCGCAGTTCGACGCCGGCCAGAACCTCGTCGGTGGTGGACTGGGCGCCAAAAGATGCAGTCATGAGTTTCCCCCTCGTTTGAACTATTGGATAGCGGGCCTCGCGCCCGGGCGCCAGCGCCTGGGCTGTCAGACGATCGGCAGGCGTCGGGCGTCGACCAGCAGCGCGGTGACCGACTCGGCCGGCATGGGCCTGGCGAAGAAATAGCCCTGCATCGCCCGGCAGCCCCAGGAGTCCAGAAGGTCCCGCTGTCCGGCCGTCTCCACGCCCTCGGCGATCACCTCGATGCCGAGCGCCTCGGCCAGACCGATCGTGGCCCTGACGATCGCCGCATTGCCCGGCGTGGTGGCGAGATCCTGGACGAAGTTCTGGTCGATCTTGATCCGGTCCACCGGAAACCGACGGAGGTAGTCGAGCGACGAATAGCCGGTTCCGAAATCGTCGATCGCCAGGCGGAAGCCGCGTTCGCGCAGGCGGACGAGCGCCTGGCCGTGCTCGAGTGAGGCTTCCATCAGCACGCTTTCGGTGAGTTCGAGCTCCAGCCTGTTCGCCTCCAGGGCGTTGGCCTGCAGGGCTGTGGCGAGGTCGCGCTCGAGACTCCCGGCGATCCTGAACTGCAGCGCCGAAAGGTTGATGGCCACGCGGCCGGGATCGAGGCCGGCGTCGAGCCATTCGCGCGTCTGGCGGCACGCGGTATTGATCACCACCCGGCCGAGGGCCGTCGCCAGCCCGGTTTCCTCGGCCAGGGGAACGAACAGGGCCGGCGAGATGACCCCGCGATCCGTGTGGTTCCAGCGGACCAGCGCCTCGAGGCCGACGATCCGGCCGCTGCGGCCGTCGACCTGCGGCTGATAGTCCAGGAAGAGATCGCCGCCTTCAATGGCGGCGCGCAGTTCGGCGCCCAGGGTGACCCTCTGGCGGACGGCCTGGTCCATTTCGTCGGTGAAAAAGCGGTAGACGCCGCGCCCTTCCAGCTTGGCGCGATAGAGGGCCATGTCAGCCTGGGACAGGATGGTCTCGGCTTCGGGCGGGTCCGAGCCGTACAGGGTGACGCCGACGCTGGCGCCGCTGCGGATCCGGGCGCCGTCGAACGTGACCGGGGTGCTCACCGCCTCGATGAAGACCTGGGCCTGCTGGGCCACGGAGTCGGGGCCGTCGATGGTGTTGGAGAGGATGGCGAACTCGTCGCCGCCGAACCGCGCCACCATGTCTGTGTCGGGCGTCAGCTCGCTGAGGCGGTCGGCCATGTGCCGCAGCAGCCTGTCCCCCACAGGGTGACCGAGGGTGTCGTTGACGTCCTTGAAGTGATCGAGGTCGAGGATCTGCACCGCGAATGCGCGCCCGAAGCGCCGGGCCTCGGCGATGGCGTGTCCCAGCGCCTCGACGAAGCTGGCGCGGTTGGGCAGGCCGGTGAGGCTGTCGAAACGCGCCGCCCGGACAAGATCGTTCTCGATGCGTTTCTGATTGGTGATGTCGCGGGCGATCGTCGAGGCTCCGTCCAGTCGCCCGGCGAGGTCCCGCGTGGGCGACACCGCCAGGGCGATGCTGACGCGCTCGCCGCCCTTCCTTATTCGCTCGGTTTCATAGGAGTCGATGAATTCCCCGGCGCCCACCCGTTCCAGGACCCAGTCCAGTTCGGCGCGGCGATCCTCGGGGACGAGGATGGCAATCGGCTGGCCGATCATCTCCTCGGCCGTGTAGCCATAGATCAGCGTGGCGCCCCTGTTCCAGCTGGTGATCACCCCGTCGAGTGTCTTGCCGATGATCGCCTCCTGGGAGGACTCGACGATGGCGGCCAGGCGGTCGCGGACCAGGCGATCGCGCAGCGTGACCACGCCAAAGCCGATGTCGCCGGCCAGTTCCTCCAGCAGGCGGGTCTCTTCGTCACCGAACGCCTCCTGCTCAGTGGCGTAGACGTTCAGCACCCCGAACACCCGTTCAGCGTCCCGCAGCGGCAGCGACAGGCTGGCGGCGTAGCCCCGTTTCAGGGCCTCCTCCCTCCAGAGCGCCATGCGGGGATCGTCCGCCGTGGCGTGGTTGACCTGGGTGAGCCCGGTGCGCACGGCCGCGCCGCTTGGGCCGCCGCCGCGTTCGCCGTCGCCCCAGGACAGCTTCATCAGGTCGACATAGCCGTCCTCGTGACCGGCGTGGGCGACCGGGCGGATCGACCGGCCCGGGTCGTCAAGCGCCATCCCGATCCAGGCCATGCGATATCCGCCGACGTGGACGATGGTGTCGCACATCCGCTGATAGAGATCGGCCTCGCTGTGGGCGCGGACCAGAGACAGGTTGCCCTGGCTCAGGGTGGCCAGCGCCCGCCGGGACCGTTCCAGGGCGCGTTCGGCTCTCCGGGTCTCGGTGATGTCCCGCGCGGTGGAGGAGACCGCGATCAGGGAGCCGTCCGCCGCGCGGATCGGCGCCACCGAGAACGCCAGATGGATCTCGCGACCGTCCTTGCCGATCCGCGGGCTCTCGTAGCGCAGAACGTCCCGGCCGTCGTGGAAATGGTTCAGCACCGCAGTCTGTTCGGCCAGGTGGTCCGGCGGCGCGGTGATGGCGATCGACTGACCGATGATCTCGGCGGCGGTGTAGCCGAACAGTCGCTCGGCGGCGGTGTTCCAGGTGAGATAACGGCCGCTCAGGTCGGCCGACATGATGGCGTCGGGAGAGGCTTCGACGATCGCGGCCAGGCGGGACTTCATGAGTTGCGCTTCGTGGCGCCCGGTGATGTCGCGGAAGAACCAGACGCGCCCGGTCAGATCGCCGTTGGCGGCGATGAGCGGCGCGGACGTGCGTTCGATCGTGCGCCCGTCGTTCAGCGCCAGTTCCTCGGGGTCGGACGGCTCGCGGCTGCGGTTGATCTCGGCGACTCGCTCACGAAAGGCCACAGGCTCGGCCAGGGAGGCGAGAATCCGGCGCACGGCTTCCGCCCTCCGGGACTCGGTGTCGTCGGGCAAGGGGATGAGATCCTCGGTGACACCCCAGATGTCGATCGCCCGCTGATTGTGGAGCAGCCAGCCGCCCCCAAGGTCAGCGACCAGAATCCCTTCGGACGACAGATCCAGGGCCGCTTTGAGGATCGCGGCGCTCGCCGGCAGCCGGTAGGAGGCCACGGTGCTCCGCATTTTCTCGTCGGAGGGCGGGGGCATGGCGGTCATGGCCGAGGCGCGGCTCCCGGACGATCGGCCGGCATCGGACGCCTGTCGGGAGCCGCCTGGTTGACGGCCGCAGCCTCAAGCAGAAGTGTCCGGCGGCGCAGGCCCGCCGTCACACAGAAATTGCCGGCGGACGGAGGGGCGTGGCGCCAGGCCCCACGGGCCTGTACAGAAAAGACATCTCCGATTTCAAGCAATCCTTGGGACATGATAGAACCTGTGCGACAGTCTTGGATCATAAACCCAAGCTTAATTTTCTGACGACAGGAAAAATCGGACAACAGCCGACAAGTTTCAGGGGAATTCAGCTGGTAATGTGCGAAAAATCACATTGGCCGGTATTGGGCCCGCGTCTGTGCGGCCGTGATTCAGGCTTTCGGAAGAACCTCACCTTCGCGCAGCAGGGCCGTGGCGTCCTCCGCCGACAGGGGGTGGGCAAAGTAATATCCCTGCATCTGGCGGCACCCCCAGGCAAGCAGCAGGTCGCGCTGCTGGACGGTCTCCACCCCCTCGGCGATGACCTCGATGTTGAGCGCTTCGGCCAGGCCGATCGTGGCCCGGACGATCGCCGCGTTGCCCGGCGTGGCCGCGATGTCCCTGACAAAGTGCTGGTCGATCTTGATGCGGTCCACGGGGAAGCGTCGCAGATAGTCGAGCGACGAGAATCCGGTGCCGAAATCGTCGATCGCCACCCGGAAGCCCTGCTCGCGAAGGTGGGTGATGGCGCCGTTGTGCTCCACCGACGCCTCCATCAGCACGCTCTCGGTCAGTTCCAGTTCAAACCGTTCCGGGGCCAGGTCGTGGGTGGCCAGGGCGTCGGCAAGGTCACGCTCCAGGTCGCCGGGCGTGCGGAATTGCCGGCCCGAGAGGTTGATCCCCACCCGGGGCGGGGCGAGGCCGGCGTCCAGCCATGCGCGCATCTGACGGCAGGCCTCGTTGATCGCCCACCGGCCCAGCGGCGCCGCCAGGCCGATCTCTTCCGACAGGGGGATGAACACTTCGGGGCTGACGACGCCGTAGGTCTCGTGGCGCCAGCGGGCGAGGGCTTCGAACCCGGTGATCGAACCGGTGAGGCCGTCGGCCTGGGGCTGGTAGACCAGGGACAGGTGACCGGCCTCAATAGCGGCGCGGAGTTCGTGGCCCAGTGACACCCGCTGGCGCACCTCCATGTCCATTTCCGGGGTGAAGAGCCGCACCATGCCCCGCCCGTCCGCCTTGGCGCGGGAGAGCGCGATGTCGGCATGAGAGAGCAGAGTGCCGGCGTCCGGGGTCCGGGATTCGAAGAGGGCCACGCCGACGCTGGCGGTCGTGCGGACATCGTGGCCCTTGAGGGCTTCGGGTCGGCTGATCTCGGTCAGCAGGCGCTGGGCCTGGGCGACTAGGCCTTCGGAATCGTGGATCTCGGTTGCGACGATGGCGAACTCGTCGCCGCCAAAGCGCGCCACCACGTCGGTGTCTCGAATCCTGGCCCGAAGGCGTTGGGCCACCCTCTGTAGCAGCTGGTCTCCCAGTGGGTGGCCGAGGGTGTCGTTGACGTCCTTGAACTGATCCAGGTCGAACACCATCACGGCGAACGGCGCCGGCCCCATCCTGGCAAGCGCGATCGCCGCCTCGACCGACCGGATGAAGCTGACCCGGTTGGGCAGGCCGGTGAGACTGTCGAAGAGCGCCGCCCGGAGCAGTTCCGCCTCATTGCGCTTGCGCTCGGTGATGTCACGGATGATCAGCTGGCGCCACGGATGCCCGTCCAGCACGATCCGCCGACTGCTGATCTCCACCGGAAACAGGCTGCCGTCGGCGCGCCGGTGCAGGGCTTCGAACAGCGCCCCATCGTCGTCACGAACACCGTGGCTCCCGTCACGGGCCTCCGGCTCCCCTTCGGGGTGGAGGTCCTGAAGCCGGCGACCGATCAGATCGCCGTAGGCCAATCCATACACCAGCAGGGCGCGGTCGTTGGCCTCGGCGATCCGGCCGGATGAGTCGGTTAGCAGGATGATGTCATTGGCGTATTTGCTCAGCGCCTCGAACCGTTCCTCCATCCGGCGGCGTCCTTCTTCCGCCCGCAGGCGCCTGAGGATGAGCACGGTCTGCTGCCGCCGCCAGACCGCCACCATCAGCAGACCGGTGGAGATGACCAGTGTGGCCAGGACCAGGGCGACGACAAGGAACAGTCGCTGCAGGGGCGCCTGGATCTCGCCGACGTCGACCTCGGCGACGAGGCCCCAACGGGTTCCGGACACCGGGGTTATCGCGGCGACCACGGGCGCCCCACGGTAGTCCTCGCCGGTCATCAACCCTTCGAGACCTCGCGCCGCCGCCGCCGCCGGCAGGCCGGGCGACATCGGGCGTCGAAGCTCGAGCGGCGCGACATTCAGAAGACGGGGCCGGTTGATGTAGACGACGCTGTCGCCCTGGCGCTCGACCATCAGGGTTTCCGCCGAGCGGCTGTTCGTGGGCCACCAGGTGATCAGCGGCATCAAGGCGCCGTTCACATCGATCGTGAGCACCACCACGCCGACCACCGGCGCGCCCGGGCCGGCGGAGGCCAGGACCGGCTGGAAGATATGCAGTTCTGTCGCCTCCGGGCCGGCGGAACTCTGGTGGACATCCGAAGTCAGGGTCTGGCGCAGGTCCGCCGCCTGGCGCGCGGCAAGGGCGGCGGCGGCGTCGAGGCCACCGGTGTCGCCTGTGGCCGACAGCAGCAGCCGGCCGCCGGAATCGGTGAGGGCCACGTCGCGATAGGCGCCGTAGGTCCGCAGGCTGGACAGGCGGTCGAGAACCCGAGCGGCGCGGATGTCGTGCGGCGCTCCGGCCTTCAGCCAGGGCGCCAGGTCCGGCTGGGCCGAAAGATAGCCACCCAGGATCACCGCGTCGCCGCGGCGCTCATTTGCCCAGTCGGCGATCGAGCGGGACTTGAGCCGGGCGATGGCGGCGAGGTTTTCCCCCGCTGTCCGCTGCAGTTCGGCGGATTGCGACCGGTAGACGACCACGCCCACGACGTTCAGCGCGAACGCCGAGACCATGAACAGAACCAGAGGCAGTCTGATCGTTCGAACGGCGGCCAGGAACCGGGGCGCTGAAGCACCGGCGTCCGGACCATCTCGCCGGTCGCCGGTCGTCCGAGGCCTGGCGCGGTCAGTCAGCAAGGCGGCCGCCGACGCTGGACTGTGACCCGTTCACCCGCAGTTCCCTCGATGCTCCCGCCGTGCCGGCCCTTGAACTGGGATCTTCGGCGAGTGTCGGGACCGGGCGAGCGTCAGCTCGACAGGCCGTCCGACCGTGGCCACCCTACACGGGAGTCGACCACCTGCGCCCGGGCGAAAAGTGACTGTCGGTCGGAACGAATTTTGCTTGGGCGGCGGAACTCGCTGTGGATTCGGGTCAACCGGCGCGCGCCACCCTGGCCGCGGCGTCCCGGCCCAACCGGGCGATGGCCTGGGCTTCGTCGGCGGCGATGGCGAACACTTCGTCCAGGTGCGCCACCGCCAGCACCTCGCTCAGCGCCGGCGACACGCCCACCAGCACCACCTCGCCGCGGCCGGTCATGGCCGTATGCACACGGAACAGGGCGCTGATACCGCCGGCGTCGATCCGCGACACCTGGCCCAGATCGATGATCAGCCGTGTGGCTCCCCGTTTGACCTCGGCGAGAAGTCGAAGCCGCAGTTCCTCCGCGTCTGGCGAGGTGATCGTCTGGTCGATCAGCCGGCAGATGCAGATTTCGTAGGCGGGATAGTGAACGTCGATCATGTCGATGACCAAAATAGGCGACCGACCGGCCGGCGTAACCCGTAGTGTTTCTACCTATATGGCCGGGCCCGGCCTCAGGATGTCCCGGCGACCGCCTCGCCGTCGGTGGTGGCGATCAGCCGCCGGGGCACCAGCAGCAGCAGTGGCAGGATCAGGGCGTAGACGACGATGGTGGCGATCACCGCCGTGACGAAGCCGCCCTGGTGGTCATACAGCCAGGTTCCGAAGAGGTCGCCGAAGCGCAGGGAGATCCAGTAGATGGCGGTGAACAGCATGATCATCGTGCCCTGCAGGCCCCTGGGCGCCGAGCGGATGGCCAGATCGACCAGGGCCGACTGGCCAAGCGCCCCCAGCAGGCCCATCGGCGCGGCCACCATCAGGGCCCCGGCGGCGCTGTGGATCAGCAGCAGGGGAGCCATCTGCGCCACCGCGATGGTGAAGCCGATCCAAAGCAGCCACGACAGCTTCACCCGCCGGCAGAGGAAGCCATAGGCCAGATAGACCGGGGTGAAGGAGCCATAGAAGATGGCGTTCCACTGCCCCCACTGGGCGTCGGTGGCGTGCAGGGTGTTGGTGACGTGGTACTGCAGCACGATGCCCATGGCCGGGGCGAACTGCCAGAGCAGCTGGATCATCATCACCGGATAGACCGGCCAGTGTTTCAGCAGCCGCACGACGTCGCCCCAGGGCGTGTGGGCGTGGCCGTCGGTGGTGTGATGGGCGAACAGCGACTTCGGGCCGATGGCGCCGAACAGGGCGATGGCGCCCATCAGGCCCGCCGCGCCGAGGAACAGAGTGCGCGCGGCGGTGTCGGCCGTGCGGCCCTCCAGCAAGCCGCTGATCCAGCCGCCGAGCAGAAAGGCGGCCAGGGCGGGCAGGGCCGCGGCGACGCCCAGAACGGTGCTCATCCCGCCCGCCAGGGCCTCGCGCTGGCCGATGGCGGCAAGCAGGCCGTTGGAGGCGCTGGCGACGATCTGGAAGGTGATGGTGGCGATCAGCAGGCTGGCCATGAACGCCGCATAGGTCGGCGGCGCATAGGCGACCAGCGCATAGACCAGCATCGTGGCCAGGCCGAAGATGACGATGTGGCCCCGGTCGCCCAGGCGGAACGGGCTCCAGCGGTCGCGCAGGAAGCCGAAGAGGAACGAGACGAACAGCGGGGCGCCCACCCACAGGTTGAACACAGCCAGTTCATGAGCCTGGAGGTGCAGGCGGTTCTTCAGGAAGAAGGCCACCGGAATGCCGATGAGGCCGTTCATCGGCCCGGCGAAATTGATCAGCAGCAGCAGGGCGCCGCCGACGAGCATGACCCTGAAGTGGTCGCGCGACGGCGGCTGCGCGCCGGCCTCGGCCTCGGTCGGTATGGTCCCCTCATGCAGCGCCATCAGACCCCCGGTGCCAAGCCCGCGGCCATTGGTGGGGGATGACGGGGAGCTTGGCAACTCGCCACGGCGCGCCGCCGCTTCGCCGGCCCGCCCGGCGGGCGGATGCTTCGGATCAGAGCACGCCGCGGGCGGTCAGCGCCTCGATCTCGTCCTCCGACAGGCCCAGGAGGCCGCCCCAGACCGCCCCGTTGTCCTGGCCGACGGTCTGGGGGGCGATGGAGCGCACCGCTCCCGGCGTCCGCGACAGCCTGGGAAAGACGTTCTGCATGGCCACCTCGCCCCAGCGGGGGTGGGGCAGGGTGACGATGGCCTCGCGGGCGGCGAAGTGGGGGTCGGCCAGCATCTCCGGGGCGCGGTAGATCCGGCCCGCGGGCACGCCGTGTTCGATCAGGCGGGCCTCGACCTCGGCGATGTCGCGGGTGTGGGTCCAGGCGTTGATCAAGGCGTCCAGTTCGCCCTGGTGGGCGCCGCGGGCGGCGTGGGTGGCGTAGCGGGCGTCGTCGGCCAGGGCCGGCTGGTCCATGGCCTGGCACAGGCGGCGGAAGATGCCGTCCTGGTTGGCCCCGATCAGATAATCGCCGTCCCGGCAGGCGTAGACATTGGAGGGGGCGATGCCCGGCAGGAAGGCGCCAGAGCGCTCCCGGGTCATGCCGGCGACGGTGTATTCCGGAATCAGGCTTTCCATCACCTGCAGCACGGCCTCGTACAGCGCCGAATCGACGACCTGGCCCAGGCCCGTGCGCTCGCGCTCGTGCAGGGCCGACAGGGCGCCGAGGCAGCCGTAGGTGGCGGCCAGCGAATCGCCGATCGACACGCCCATGCGCGAGGGCGGCCGGTCGGGTTCGCCGACGATGTGGCGCCAGCCGCCCATGGCCTCGCCGATCAGGCCGAAGCTGGTGCGTTCGGCGTAGGGTCCGGTCTGGCCGTAGCCCGACATGCGCACGATGATCAGCCGCGGGTTGGCGGCCAACAGGGCCTCCGGCGACAGGTTCCAGCCCTCCAGGGTGCCCGGCCGGAAATTCTCGATGAGGATGTCCGCCGTGGCGATAAGACGGCGCGCCAGGTCCTGGCCCTCCGGCGTGCGCAGGTTCAGCGAGGCCGACTGCTTGTTGCGGGCGATCACCTCCCACCACACCGGCTGGCCGCGTCCCCACTGGCGCATGGGATCGCCCACGCCCGGCGGTTCGAGCTTGATCACCTGGGCGCCCATGTCGCCCATCAGCTGGCCGCAGAACGGCCCGGCGATGAGCTGGCCCATCTCCACGACGCGCAGATCGGCCAGCGGTCCCCTGGCGGGCGATTCCGTCATCGGCGTTTCAGTCCTGCTTGGCCCGGCGCAAAGTCGCCCCGCGGGGCGAGCCTATTCCGCCGGGACGGCTACGGCGTCACGCAGAATCACGCCCACGGCCTTGGTTCCGTCGGCGGTGACCGGGTCGTGGGCGATGTCGGAGGGGCCCAGGGCCTTGGTCCAGGAGGCGAACTCCAGGCAGACGCCGTCCGGGTCGAAGAAATAGACCGAGCGGACGAAGACGTCGTCGGTGACCGTGGCGCTGACCTGGGCGGGGGAGTTGTCGTGGTTGAGCACCATGCTGGTCTTCACCCCCTTTTCCTTCAGCCGCGCGACGTAGTCGTCGAACTTTTCGGCCGGGACGTCGAAGGCGATGTGGTTCATCGAGCCATGGGCGGTGCGCATGTCGCCCTCGGCGGGCAGGGCGACGGGACTGGCCACGCCGGGCGCCGCCTCGGGGGCGCCGGGGAACCAGAAGAAGGCCAGGGAATCGCCGTTGCCGATATCGAAGAAGAAGTGCTGGCCCATGCCGCCGGGCAGGTCGATGGTCTTGGTCAGCGGCATGCCCAGCACGTCGCGATAGAACTTCACCGTCTCGGCCATGTCCTTGCAGACCAGGGCCAGGTGGTTCACCCCCCGGATCTCGAATTCGGTGTTGGTTGGCGTGGACATGGCGCTTCTCCCAGGTGATTGCTGTCTATCGCATTGACAGGGGATTCAACGACGGAGAGACCCGGCCGTCAATCGGCGGCGTTGGGCTCCGTAGGGGCATGCGACGCCAGGCCGCCCCGGACCATGCAGAGCCTTCGCCCGATGAGTCCCCGCGGCGATCGAAAGCCTCTTGCCGGGTGAACCGGGAGGTCTCACGAGACGGTGTCGGCGCCGCGGGCGCCCGCCGCGCCGCCACGGGCGCGAAGCCCCTGATGGAGCGACGATGCCCCTGATCCCCGGCGTGAGTGTCGATTTCGATCCCGCCACGGCGCGGCCGGCGCCCTATCGCGGGCTGGCGGGCGAGGCGCTGCGCGCCGTCTGCCGGCTTTGGCTGGGCCTCACCGGCTGGACATTGCAGGGCGACTGGCCGGACTATCCCAAGGCGGTGATCTGCGCGGCGCCGCACACCTCCAACTGGGACGGGATCTATATGCTGGCCGCCGCCGCCGTCTGGCGGGCGCGGATCGCCTGGATGGGCAAGGCCAGTCTGACCCGGGGGCCCTTCGGCGGCCTGGTTAAGTGGCTGGGCTGCGTGCCGGTGGACCGTTCGGCCAGCCACGACATGGTCCAGTCCATGGCCGCCGCCTTCGCCGCCACAGACCGGATGCTGCTGCTGATTCCGCCCGAAGGCACCCGCGGCAAGGCCGACCGCTGGAAGTCGGGGTTCTATCGCATCGCCGCCGAGGCCGGCGTCCCCATCGTCTTCTCGGTGCTCGACTATCGCACCCGCACCATGCGGATCAGCGGCGCGCTGCTGCCCTGCGGCGACTATGAGGCCGACTTCCCGCAGATCCAGCGCCACTACGCCGCGGCCGTGGGCAAGTATCCGGACAAGTTCGTCATCCAGGCGTGAGGCTTGCGGCGGCCCGGCGTTTGCCGCATTTCAACCGGCCCGTGTTCCCAGTCTGGATGCCCTCATGCACATCGACGAGGCCCTGAGACAGCGCCGCTCCGTCCGCGCCTTCCGGCGCGACCCGCTGCCCCGGGCGCTGGTGGAGGAGATTCTTGACGCCGCCGCCCTGTCGCCGTCGAACACCAATGTGCAGCCCTGGCAGGTGCATGTCGTCGCCGGCGAGGTGCGCGACCGGCTGGAGCGCGAGGTTCTGGCCCACCGCGAGACCGAACCGTCCGACGCGGTCGCCGAGTTCCCCCGGGCGGGCAAACGCAAGGAGCCGTACCTCTCGCGCATGCGCACCCTGGGCAAGGCGATGTACGGTCTGCTGGAAATCCCCAAAGGCGACGCGGCGGCCGGCTGGCGGCAGTGGGGGCGGAACTATGCCTTCTTCGACGCGCCCGTGGGGCTGATCTTCACCATCGACAAGGACCTGGACCAGATCAACTGGGTCGACCTCGGTCTTTTCGCCATGGCGATCATGCTGGCCGCCAAGGCGCGGGGCGTCGACACCTGCGCCCTGGGCGCCTGGAACAACTACTGGACCGTCACCCGGCGAATCCTCGACGTGCCCGAAGACCGCTACATCGCCTTCGGCATGGCCATGGGCTACGCCGACGAGACCGCGCCGGTGAACACCCTGGTGGCCGAACGTGAACCGAAGGAAGCCTTCGCGACGTTTCACGGGTTCTGAAGGCGGCCGCTCCGGCCGGCCTTAGAGGCCGAGCACCGCCTTGGCCATGATGTTGCGCTGGATCTCGTTGGTTCCGGCGTAGATCGAGCCGGCGCGGTCGTTGAAATACTTGGCCGTGACGGTCCAGCTGTAGTCCGGACCGGCCGGGGGGCCGTTCGGCCGCGGCGGCGCGCCGGGAACCGGACCGCCGGGCGAGGCAGCGTGGGGCTGCCAGGGGGCGGCGTAGAGGCCCACGGCCTCCACCGCCAGTTCGGTCAGATGCTGGCTCAGTTCGGTGGAGACCGTCTTCATCATCGACGACTCCGGCCCCGGCGCGTCGCCGCCGGAGAGCTTCGAGAGTGTGCGCAGTTCGACGGCCTCCAGGGCCTCGATGCGGATGGCCGCCGCGGCCAGCTTGCCGGCGAAGGCCGCGGCCTCGCCGCCCGTCATGGCGCCGGCGTGGCGCTCGGCCCGGGCGATGGCGCCGATGCGCTCCAGCCGGGCCTTCAGGCCGGGGGCGCTGACGCCGCCGCCGCGCTCGAATTCCATGAGGTATTTCGCCACCGTCCAGCCCTCGCCCACCCGTCCCACGGCGTTGGCGCGGGGGACACGCACATCGGTGAAGAACACCTCGTTCTGGATGTGCTCGCCCGAAAGCGACACGATCGGCCGCACCTCCACTCCCGGCGTTCGCATGTCGATGAGCAGGAAGGTGATGCCGCGCTGGCGGATGGGCTCCCGTGAGGTGCGCACCAGACAGAAGATCCAGTTTGCGTAGTGGGCGTGGGTGGTCCAGATCTTGTGGCCGTTGCAGACGAAGTCGTCGCCGTCGGCCGCCGCGCTCATCTGCAGGGACGCGAGGTCCGAGCCCGACCCGGGTTCGGAATAGCCCTGGCACCAGAAGTCCTCGCCCGACAGCATGGGCGGCAGGAACCTGGCCTGCTGTTCGGGCGTGCCGTGGCCGATCAGCACCGGGCCGCACATGCCCACGCCCATGGGGGACACCGGCGGGGCGCCGGCCCGGGCGGTCTCGGTGGCCCAGATGTAGCGGCGGGTCGCTGACCAGTCGCAGCCGCCGAAGGCCTTCGGCCAGGCCGGAGCCACCCATCCCTTGCGATGAAGGATGCGCTGCCAGGCGATGGACGGGGCGAAGTCGGCGTAGACGCTGGTCAGCGTGCGGCCGACATGACGCAGAGTGTCGGTCAGCTCGGCGCCGAGGAAGGCGCGGACC
>CAIXWN010000159.1 GCA_903923135.1 uncultured Caulobacteraceae bacterium
ATGGATGACCAGGTGGCGCCGTCTCGTGCGCGACTATGAGACCCGGCTCGACGTCTCCGAAGCCATGATCCTCGTAGCCATGGGCGGCAATCTTCTACGCAGAAACGCTCACCCGTGAGTTTCCAAACGGACTCTAAGCGTTCGGTTAAGATCAAATGCGTTCGCGCTCCCCGCCCGATGGCGGGGGGCGCGGCGTAACCTCCTTACCGAAAAGACGTTTGCTTCTTCGGCGGAATATACCAACATAGTCAGTGGAGCGGTCGGCTCCTGCTCTTACGCGGTCCCACTGGATGTCCATACGCGCCATCGCCACTCTTGTGATCGCCCTGGTTCTGGGCCTGGTGGCTGTGCTGATCATCAACAGCGCCATCAACAAACCCCCTCCGCCGCCCCCCGTGGCCGCCGGGCCGGTCATACCCGGCACGCCGGTCGTTGTTGCGGCGCAACCGATCGGCCGCGGCGTGGCCATCCAGCCCGCCCTGTTGAAGGTGGTGAACTATCCGGCGGGGTCGGCCCCGGCCGGCGCCTTCGCTTCGGTCGCCGCCGTGGCGGACGGCAAGATGGCGCCGCGCGTGGCGCTGCGTGACCTGAACCCCGACGAGCCGGTGCTCTCGACCCGGGTGAGCGACCCGGGCGGCAAGCTCAACCTTTCCGATATCCTCGATCCGGGGATGCAGGCCGTGTCGCTGCGCACCGACGACATCAGCGACGTGGCCGGTTTCGTCATGCCGGGCGACCACATCGACCTGCTGATGACCCGCACCCTCGGGGCGAACACCGTCACCCAGATCCTGCTGGAAAACCTCAAGGTGATCGCCATCGACCAGATTCCCGACACCGAATTCAGCAAGCCCTATGTGGCGCACGTGGTGACGTTCGAGGCGACGCCCAAACAGGCCCAGATCATCACCCTCGCCCGGTCGGTGGGCAATCTGTCATTCTCGCTGCGCCACATCCAGGACACCAGCAAGCTTCTGCAGCTGGCCACGTCCACGGCGTCGGCGGCCTTCGCGCCGCCCGGGGCGCCGCCGGCGCCGGCTGCCGGTCGGTCCAGGTCGAAGGCGGGGCCGCCGCCGGAGCCCTTCGGCGTGGTTCGGGTGACCCGGGCTACGGAAACTACAGTCTATCAATTGGGCGGGCAGTAGGCGGACTATGGCGCGAACCAATCAGTTGCGGGGCGAGAATCGGTTGAACGGGCGGTCGCGAGGCGGGCGGAGAGGATGGGCGAGCCTGTCCGGAGCGGTCGCCACGATTGTCGGCGCCCTGACGCTTGGCTTCGCTCAACCCGCCGCGGCCGACGCCTCTGCGGCGACGTCGGCGCCGACCACCGCCGCTATGCCGACCACGTCGGCGATGCCGACGGCCATGGACGCCACCGCCGCCGCCGGCGCCTCGACTTTCGTGCTCGAGGTCAGCCAGGGCAAGTCGCAGGTTCTCGACGTCCGCAGCCTCTTTGTCGACGTGATGATCGCCAACGCCGCCATCGCCGACGTGATCCCGTTCTCGAACCACTCGATCTATGTTGTCGGCAAGGCGCAGGGGTCGACGTCGATGTCGCTCTACGGCCCGAACAAGAAGCTGATCGCGGTGGTGAACGTGGTGGTCGGACCTGACATGGAGGGGTTCAAGGCCCGCCTGCACGACCTGCTTCCCAACGAGACGGACGTCACCATCCGCCCGGCGAACCAGAACGTGATCCTCAGCGGCACCGTCAGCAACCCCGCGGCGCTCAGCCAGATCCTGACTCTCGCGGACATCTACGCGCCGGGCAAGGTGATCAACATGCTGGGGGTCGAGGGCACGCAGCAGGTGATGTTGTCGGTGCGCTTCGTCGAGATGGACCGTTCCACGGCCAAGAGCCTGAACGTGACCATTCAGGGCAGCAACACCAATAGCAATCCGGCCTTCACCGGCGGCTCCGGCAACGGCAAGAACCTTCAGTCGGCGGCCCCCGCCCTCACGCCCTTCCTCTTCCCTGCCAACGCCTTCGGCGCGGCCGGACTGGTCATCAACAACAATATCGGCCTCGAGATCGACGCCCTGGAGACCAAGGGCCTGGTCAAGACCCTGGCCGAGCCCAGCCTGATCACCATGTCGGGCGAGACCGCCAGCTTCCTGGCCGGCGGTGAGTTCCCCATTCCGGTGGCCCAGGCCGGCGCCACGGGCGCCGGGGCGATCACCGTGCAGTTCAAGAACTTCGGCATCAGCCTCGGCTTCACCCCGACCATCCTCAAGGACGGCCTGATCAATCTGATCGTCAAGCCGGAGGTGTCCAGCCTCGACGCCAGCGCCGGGGTGACGACCGGCGGCGTCGTCGTGCCCGGCCTGAAGGTCCGACGCGCCGACACCACGGTCGAACTTCGCGACGGGGAGACCTTCACCATCGCCGGCCTGCTCAGCGACAACTATCAGGACGCCATCAACCAGTTCCCCTACGCCGGGGATCTGCCGGTTCTGGGCGCCCTCTTCCGCTCGCCGAGCTTCAAGCAGGACAAGACCGAACTGGTGATCATGGTCACGCCGCATCTGGTGACGCCGCGGCGCGGGCCGGTGGCTCTGCCGACCGATCATTTCACCCCGCCCTCAGACTACGAGCTGTTCCTGTTCGGCTCCCTCAACGGCGACCGTCACGGCGCCGGCGCCGAGGACCGCGCCCTGATGTCGCGGGATCCGACCAAGGGCGGCATCGAGGGCCCCTACGGCCACGTGTTGTATTGAACCGGGGAAGAGGACCGATGGCCATTCGACTGAAACCCCTGCTGCTTCCTGCCGCCCTGACAGCGGTCGGCCTGCTCGCCTCGGCCTGCGCGAACACCTCTGCGATGGCGCGGGATGACGCCCGTGTGGCCAACGATTTCGGCCGGGCCGTCCGCGAAGACCTGGCGGCGCAGATCGTCAATCCGGAAGGGACCTGGAAGACGCCCCGGCCGCTGTTCAACGGCCAGCGGGCCGGACAGGCGGAAGGCCGCTACAACGCGGGGGCCGTGAAGCAGCCGGCCGCGGAGAGATCCACCGGCGGGGTCGGGGGCTGACGGGCATGACGCTCCTGCGAACAGGCGTTGTGCGGCGCGAATGCGCGACGAACAGGCGCCCCTCGTCTGAACATGGACTTCGGCGGCGGCCGGTTGCGGCCGCAGGCACAAAAGGCAGGACGGCTATCGTCGCGCGAAGTTAAATGCGCTACGAAGCCTCGAAGAAATGAATCTGAGGATGACCATCCCATCCGCGATAGACGCGCAGGACAAGGTCGGGAGCTCCGTGCTCGTCGGCTATGTCGAAGGCGCAATCGGCGGCCCGCAACAGCTGGCGTCGCTCGCGGCCCTGTTCCCTCACGTTCGGTTCCGCAGCGTGGGATCCGGCTGGCCCGAGCCGGCGCCGGCGGGGCTTTCGGCGCTGATCGTCGAGGCCTCTGACTCGGACATCGAGGCGGCCACCCGGCGTCTGACCACCCGCACCGACAGCACGCCGGTGATCGTGGTTCTCGACTCCTACGACGCCAACAGCTCGCGCCGCCTTCTGCAGGCCGGCGCCGCCGACATCCTGCTGGCGCCGGTGAGCGAGGCAGCCCTGGCATTGAGCCTGGAGCGGATGTTTTCCACCTATGACCGCCCCAGCAGCCGGCGCTCGCAACCCGGCCGGATCGTCGGCCTGCTCAAGGCCGGCGGCGGCGTGGGCGCCACCGCGCTGGGGGCGCAACTGGTCACCCTGATCGCCGGTCGGCATAGCGGCGACAACAACGCCGTCTGTTTCGCCGACCTGGACCTTCAGTTCGGCCTCGGCGCGCTGTTCCTCGATCTCGGCGAAAGCATGAGCCTGACCGATGTGCTGGACGGCGGCGGACCGCTGGAAGACACGCCCCTGGCCTCCGCCCTGGCCCGCCACCGTTCCGGCGCCCGCCTGCTGGCCGCGCCGCGCGACCTCACCCCGCTCGAGGCGGTGAGCCCCGAGCAGATCACCGGCGTGCTGTCGGCCCTGCGTCGGGACTTCGCCCTGACCCTGCTGGACCTGCCCACGGTCTGGAACGCCTGGACCTACCAGGCCCTGCAACTGTGCGACCAGATCGTGCTGATCACCAACCTCTCGGTTCCGCACACGATCCTGGCCAAGCGGCAGCTTCGGGTTCTGGCGCTGCAGCGCCTCGACACCATCGGCCTGACGATGGTGTGCAACCGGATTTCCGCCGACCAGAAGTCGATCATTTCCCTCAAGGACGCCGAGAAAGCGATCGGACGGACCTTCGACCTGACCATTCCCGAGGACCGCGCCCTGATGAACGACGCGGTCGCCCAGGGGTGCGCCATTTCGACCCTGAGGCCGGGAACCAAGCTCGAAAAGGCCATTGCGGACCTGGCCGGTCTGATCTCTGCGGTGCCCGCGGTCGAGACCAAACGTAGGTGGCCCTGGTCATGAGCGGACTATGGTCCGACTTCAAACCCGCCGCTGACGGGCCCTCGAAAGCCGCCAACGCCCCGATAGAGGGGGCGACCGCACTCAAGTCACGTCTGCACGCGCGCCTGCTCGATCTGCTGAATCTCAGTGTCCTGGACCGCACGCCGCGGGAGACGCTGCGTTCCGAAATCCGTGACGCCGTCGTTCAGCTGCTGACCGAGGAAAAGCGGCTTCTCTCGCCCTATCAGACCGATCGTCTGATCGACGACGTGCTGGACGAGATCCTCGGCCTGGGCCCGCTCGAGCCGCTTCTGAGGGACGAGACGGTCAACGACATCCTGATCAACAGCCACACCACCGTCTATGTGGAGCGCAAGGGCAAGCTGGAGCGGACGGACGTCCAGTTCCAGGACACCCGCCATCTGGTGAGGATCATCAACAAGATCGTCTCGGCCGTGGGCCGGCGCGTCGATGAATCCTCGCCCATGGTGGACGCCCGCCTGGCGGACGGCTCCCGGATCAACGCCATCATCCCGCCCCTGGCGGTGGACGGTCCGCTGGTCTCGATCCGGAAGTTCTCCCGCGACCGCATCAGCATGGACCGTCTGGTGGCGTTCGGCAGCATGACCAAGGAAATGGGCATGGTGCTGGAGGGCATCGTGGCGGCCCGGCGCAATGTGCTGATCTCCGGCGGCACCGGCTCGGGCAAGACGACGCTGCTCAACGCCCTGTCGGCGTTCATCAACCCGGCCGAACGCATCATCACCATCGAGGACTCCGCGGAGCTGCAGTTGCAGCAGCCCCACGTGGGCCGCCTGGAAACCCGCCCGGCCAACATCGAAGGCAAGGGCGAAATCGCCCAGCGCGATCTGGTGCGAAACGCCCTGCGGATGCGTCCCGACCGGATCATCGTCGGAGAGGTCCGCTCCGGCGAGGCGTTCGACATGCTTCAGGCGATGAACACCGGTCACGACGGTTCGATGACCACCGTGCACGCCAACACCCCTCGCGACTCCCTGACCCGCATCGAGCAGATGATCGGCATGTCGGGGCTGGAAATCTCGCCCCGTTCGGTGCGCCAGCAGATCGCCTCGGCCATCAATGTGGTGATCCAGGCGGAACGTCAGGAGGACGGCCGTCGCCGGGTGGTGTCCATCGCCGAGATCGTCGGCATGGAGCAGGACATCATCACCATGCAGGAGATCTTCCGCTTCCGTCGCGTCGGGCGCACGCCCGACGGCATGATCGACGGCTATCACGAGGCCACGGGCGTTCGCCCGAAGTTCATGGAGCTGCTGGGCTCGCGTGGCATCAACCTGAGCCACGACCTGTTCGCGCCCGGCCGCAAGTCGGTGTGAGGGGACCATGGTCGCAATCGCCTATGTCTTCGCCTTCCTGGCCGCCGTGCTGATGGTCCAGGCCATTTCCGGCCTGGTGTTCTCCAATCGTGACCGGGTCATGCGGGTGAACCGCCGCCTGACCATGCTGGATGCCGGCGTGCCGCGGGAAAAGGTGTTCGAGGCGCTGGTGCGGCGCAAACCGGGAACGTCCGCGATCTCCCTCTCGGCCCCCGATCTCTATCAGAAGTTCCTGCTCTACTTCCGCCAGGCAGGGCTGGAGATGTCGCCGGCGCGGTTCGGCGTGTTCGTGGCGATCGCCGGGGTGTTCATCTGCGTCGCCGGCGCCACGGTGCTGACCTCCGCGACCAAGGGCGGCGTGGCGCTCAATCTGCTGATGTCGATCCTCGGCGGCGTGGTCCTGGCGATCACCGGCGGCGCCTTCGTCCTCAGCTATCTGCGCACCAAGCGCCTTCGACGCCTCGAGGAGCAGCTGCCTCTGGCGCTGGAAGTGGTCGTACGCGCCCTGCGCGCCGGCCACCCGCTGATCATGGCCATGAAGCTGGCGGCGGAGGAGATGGGCGATCCCCTGGGTTCGGAGTTCGGCCTGATCGTCGATGAGAACAACTACGGCCTTGAATTCCGCCAGGCGCTGGAAAACTTCGCCGAGCGTTCCGGCTCGGAATATGTGCGGTTCTTCGCCGTCAGCGTCGCCATCCAGTCGGAGACCGGCGGCAACCTCGCCGAGATCCTCGCCAATCTGAACAAGGTCATCCGGGATCAGCAGACCCTGCACCTGCGCGTCGCCGCCCTTGCGTCGGAAGGCAAGATGTCGGCCACCGTGCTGACCGCCCTTCCCGTCGTGTTGATCAGCTACCTGCTGCTGACGCAGCCGACCTTCTACACCTCGAAATTCGACGACCCCATTTTCTGGCCGACGGTCGGGGTGACCATGGGAATCTATGCCGTCGGTCAGATCATGATCAACCGCATGGTCAATTTCAAATACTGAGGCCACGTGACCTTTACGCCCGTCTCCATCGCCCTGGACATCCTGATCTTCGCCGTCATCGTCCTGTCGGTGGTGGTGGCCAGCGAGCGCGTGCAGGCTAGGCAGAGTGTTCAGCGGCGGCTGCTGGAAAAGAAGGAGAAGATCACCGAGACCCCTGCTACCCGGGCCAGGGCGAAGGCCACCCTGGTGCGCACCCAGGGACCGCGCAATCCGGTCCTGGCCTGGGTCCAGCGCACGACGCTGCAGGATCCAGAGGAGCGGACAAAGCTGCGACGCGACCTGGCTCTGGCCGGTTTCGACCACCAGTCCGCCCCCGCGGTTTATGTCGTGGTCCGTTTTTTCGTGGCCGCCGGTCTACCCATCGCCTACATCTTCGGCTCGAAGTTCATGGGGCCGCCACCTTCCAACGGCATGACCCCGATCTTCATGGCCCTGGGTCTGGCCGCCACCGGTCTTCTCGCGCCTCGGGCGATCCTCGACAACCGGGCCGGCGCGCGCAAGACCGAACTGGAACAGGAGTTTCCCGACGCCCTGGACCTGATGGTCGTCTGCGTGGAGTCCGGCCTGGGTCTTGAAGGCGCCCTTCTGCGCGTGGGTCAGGAGACCACCAAGTCGCATCCGCGGGTGTCCACCGAGTTCGAAATGGTCTCGCAGGAGTTGCGGGCGGGTCGAACGCGGGCCGACGCCCTGCGCAACATGGCCACACGCACCCAGGTCGATGTGGTCAAGTCGTTCGTCACCCTGTTGATCCAGACCGACTCCCTGGGCGGCTCCATCGCCCAGGCCCTGAGGATCTATTCGGAGGAGATGCGCCAGCACCGGATGCTGAAGGCCGAGGAAAAGGCCATGCGCCTGCCGGTGCTGCTGACGATACCGCTTGTGCTTTGTATTCTGCCGGTCATCTTCGTCGCCGTCATGCTGCCGGCGATGATCGAGGCCATGCGCAACTTCATGCCGGCGATGGGGGGATAATGACCCAGACGACAACCAGGCTCCTGCCGCTGTTCCTCGCCTCGACCATGCTGCTCGGCTCGACCGGATGTCAGCATCTCGCCCGCTTCGCCCGCAACTTCCACTTCCGGACCGTGCATTCGGACGTGGCGGCCGTCGACCCCGGCGCGGTCGAGAATCGCCTGTACGCCGCCGCGGCCCGCGCCATCGAGGCGCGCGACTACCCCACGGCCCTGGAGGCCCTGCAGAACGCGCGGGTCGCCCGCGCGAACGACCCGCGCGTGCTCAACGCCCTGGGCGTGGTCTACGACAAGCTGGGCCGGTTCGACCTGAGCGCCCACTACTATGACCTGGCCGAGAAGGCCGACCCGGGCTCGAAGGTGGTCGCCGCCAACCGCCGCTACTCCATGATGCTCCAGCAGGGTGTCCTGCCACCCACGGCCGACGGCGATATCCGCCTGGCCAGCGCCGGCGACCCGCCGCCGCCCCTGGCCGTCAGGCCGCCGCCGACGCCTGCGCTCTCCGAAGAGGCGCTGTACCGGCGGGCGGTCACGGCGATTCAGGCGCGCAGTTTCGCCGCCGCCCTCGCCGACCTGACCGCCGCCCGCGCCAGCCGGCCCGATGACCCCCGCGTGCTCAGCGCGCTCGGCGTGGTCTATGACTGGCTCGGCCGCTTTGACCTGAGCGCCCACTACTATGATCTCGCCGAGGCGGCCGATCCCGGTTCGATCGTCGTGGCGACGAACCGGCGGTACTCCAGGATGCTGCAACAGCATGGCGGCGCCGACGTGGTCAGCGATGTTGTGCTCGCCCGCGACGGCTCCAGCACGCCGGTGATGGGCATGGCCAACCACGGTGTGCGAACCGCCCTGAACTCCCCGTCACACAAGCCGGCCAAGAGCCTGGGTCAATGACCCACGGGCCGCGACGTCGGCGGGCCGCCGTCGCGCGCCTGGCCCTGATCGGCGCGATCAGCTGCGCCGCGGCCTTCCAGCCGAAGGCCGGCGCCGCGGCGGGGCTCTTCGGTCCGTCGCCATCTCGGACCACCGCCAAGGCTCACGCCACCTCCGCTGCGTCCTCGGTAGCCGCCCAGGTGCGTCAGGCCCTGGACGAGCGGCGCTATGTGGACGCCGGCGATCTGCTCGATCAGGCCGCCCAGGCCAAGGTCAACGGACCGGATCTGACCTGCCTGAGGGGCGAGTTGCTGCTATCCCTGGGGCGGTTCAGCGAGGCCCTCGCGGTCTATCGATCCGTCGAGGGCGAGGCGACGACGAAGGCCCTGATGCTGCAGGGCGAAGGCCTGTCCCTGTCGCTTCTCGACCGTTCGGAGGAGGCCCTGCCGCTGCTGCAGTCGGCAACCCAACTGGACAAGAGCCTCTGGCGCGCCTGGAACGGCCTCGGGCGGGAATATGACATCCGCCGCGACTGGTCGAAGGCCCTGGCCGCCTACACCGCTGCCCTGGCCGCGCCGGGCGTCAACGCCGCCATGGTGCTCAACAATCGGGGCTATTCCCATCTGCTCCAGCGCCAGCTGGACCTGGCGTCCGCCGACTTCGTCGACGCCCTGGGCAAGGATCCCGCCCTTTCTGCGGCGCGCACCAATCTGCGCATCACCCTGGCCATGAAGGGCGCCTACGTCAGGGCCGCCACGACAGGCGCCGGCGATGACCGCGCCGCTGTACTGAACAACGTCGGCCTGGCCGCAGCCATGCGCGGCGACTACCTGCAGGCGGAAAAGCTGCTCAACGAGGCGATGGCCGCCAAGGGCAAGTACTACGCCCGCGCCGCCGAGAACCTTCAACTCTCCCACGACCTCGCCGCGCGCGCGGAGGAAGCTCCAGTGGCGCCAAATGCCCCTCATTGACATCGGCCGCTGGGCCGTCGCGATCGCGCTGTCCGGAGTGCTGGCCTGGGCGGCCATAAGCGATATCCGGCGCCGCAAGATTCCGAACTGGACTGTCCTGGCGGTGCTGGGCCTGTTTCCCCCGTGGGCGCTTTGCAGCGAAGGTCCGTGGGCGATCTGGGCCCTCGCGGCGGGCCTCATCGCCCTGGTGGCGAGTTTCATCCTCTATGCGACAGGGGTCGTCGGCGCGGGCGATTCCAAGCTCTTCGCCGGGGTCGCCTTGTTCGCCGGCATGGGCCATCTGATACAACTGGCGGTCATCACCGCGCTGGCCGGCGGCGTGATCGCCGCGATCAGCCTGGCGGCCCGCCCGAACCGGGCGATGGTCATGCTGACCATGCGCGGCAAAGGGGATTTCGGCCCCGGGATCCCCTACGGGGTCGCCATCGCCATCGGCGCCGCCGTGGTGGTCTGGAGCGTGGTTCTCAAGCTGCCGCTTCCGGAGCAATTTTGGTCCTGACGCCTCGTGCGTCTGCGGAGGCGACATGGCGCCTGAGACACTGGAGAACAGCCCCCGACCAAGGCCGGAAGCGCCGCCACCCGCGCATCTGATGGTGGCGGTGGCTGAATTGCGCGCCACGGTGGCCGCACTGAACCGCCGTGTGGAGGATCTCGAGGCCGGGCAGGCCCAGGGCCAGGCGACCACGCGCCAACTGGCCCTTGACGTCGCCGACTTCGGCCGCTCACTGACCGATCGCATGCGCGGCGTGGAAAGCCGGGTGAACCAGCGCCTGGACGCTCTGGCCCCCGTCGCCCCCGTCGTCCCCGGGCCGGACGTCTCGGACATCGGGCAGAAGCGGCGACAGCGCGCACTCACGGCGCTGATCGCCCTGTGCCTCCTGCTGGCAGGCGGCGCGGTCGGCGCCCTGCTTTTCAAGACCGGAGCGATGTCCCCGCGCTCGTCGGCCGCTGACGCCCCCCCGCCTCGGACGACGACGATTCCGCCGGCGCCGGTGGTGGCCCTTCATGACAGCGGGCCGCTCCCCGCGACCCCAAGCCAGGCTGGCGCGCGCCCCGCCGGCGGCGGCGTCGCTTCGCCGCTCAATTCGCTTGCCCCGCCCGCCTCCGCCCCGGAGGGCGGCCACCTGCTCTACGGGGTTCCCGCCCAGCCGGCGAAGCCTTAGGAACCTTAAGGGTTGGCGTGACTTGGGCCGCGTTCGCGGCCCGAGCATGCCGGTGTGGCAAGGTCAGATCAGCACCGAGGCCTCGTCGGGAACCTGTCCCGCCTCGGGCAGATGGCAGGCGAACGCCGCGCCGGCGCCCGGCTCGCTCTCCACAGCCACCCAGCCACCGTGCAGCTCCACCAGAGCCTTCACCAGGGCCAGTCCGAGACCGGCGCCGGCCCCCTCCTCGCCGCTGAAACGGTCGAAGATATGCGCCTGGACGTGAAAGGGGATGCCGCGCCCGGTGTCAGCCACCTCAAGGCAGACCTCCCCCCGCGAGCGTCTTGCCGACAGGGTCACACGCCCTCCCGGCGGAGTCTGGCGAAGCGCGTGCTCGATGAGGTGATCCAGAACCCGGGCCAGGCTTTCGGCGTCGGCCCGGATGTCTCCCGGCGCCTCGCCGGGCTGGATTTCCAGCGCCACCGCGCCGTCGATCGCCCTCTCGGACCAGCGGACCCGCGCCGACTCAAGCAGCGCACCGACATCGGTGTCTCCCATCTGCAGACTCATCTCACCGGCGTCGATCTCGGCGAACGCCAGGATGTCCTCGACCGATCGGGCGAGATCGGCGGCGGCGGCCCTCACCGCCGCGACCCAGGAGCGGGCGCGCGGCGACAGCGTCTCTTCGCCGCGTTCAAGCAGTTCGGCGTAGCCCAGAATGGTGGTCAGAGGGGTGCGCAGTTCATAGGAGACGCTGCTGACGAAGTCGCGCTTGAGGTCCTCCGCCGCGGTCAGCGCCGCCTCGCGATCCCGGAGCGCGCCCTCGAGGCGCCGCGTGGCGGTGACATCGGCGAAACTGACCAGAGTGGCCCCGTCCGGGAGCGGACGTGACTGCCAGGCCATCCGCCGGCCTTCGGAGGTCCGCGCCTCGCCGCTCACCGCCGCCCGAACCCCAGGGTCCGGATCGGTGATCCGGCCCTTCAGTTCACTCCAGAAGTGCATGTCGTGCAGCTGAACCACACAGCGATCGACGATCTCGTCGAACGGCGGCTCCCCAGCCAGGGCTTCCGTGGGAATGGCCCACAGACTCTGGAAGGCCTCGTTGTGCAGCTTCAGCCGGCCATCCGGACCGAACACGGCCACGGCGTCCGTCAGCTTGTCCAGCGTCGCCTGCTGCACCTGGATAAGATGATTGAACTGACTCTTCAGGCGCATCTCGGGGGTAATGTCCGAGAACAGCTGGATGAGCCCCCCCGCCGGATGAGGCAGGCTCAGCACCCGCAGGGTTCGTTCCCCCGCGACGCGCCAGACCGCCTCGGGCGCCGGACCCAGCCGCTCATGCCGCGCCAGTTCGTCGGCCTTGAACCGGCCGTAGTCGGCGACTTCGGGCAGTCTGCGGCGCTGGCGAAGCCGGTCCAGCACGGCCATGTGGCTTGGCCTGTCGGCGAGCCAGGCGGGCTCCAGATCCCACAGCCGGCTGAAGGCGGCGTTGTGGAAGGTCAGCCGCTTGTCGGCGTCATAGATGGCGACGGCGTCGGCCACCTGGTCGAGGACGAGGGTCTGAGCGGCGGCGTGCCGGGCGAGGGCGTCGCTGGCGCCTTCGGCGGCGGTGACATCCCAGCTCCACACCGCGGCGCCGCCCGCCTCCAGCGGTGTGGCGCGCAGTCGTAGCGCCCGGCGCGCGGGGCCGGAGCCGCTCCAGCGAACCCGCTCCAGCGGCGCGCCGGTGGCGGCGGCCTCGCGCGCCAGATCCAGCGCCCCTCGATCGAACGCGAGGCCCTGGGCGCGGGCCTCCTCCAGGCTTGCCGCGCCCACGGCGTCCAGCCAGGCCCGATTGACGACGACGGGCTGACCGTCGGCGCCGGTGGCGAAAGCCGGCGCGGTGTGGGCGTCGACGAGGGCCGACAGGTCCGCCCGGTCGCGGAGCGGGCCCGCGGGCCGCGCCGCCGTCGGCGCCAGCGAAAGCGACAGCAGCGCCAACGCGCCGGCGGCGCGGCCACGGCAGTCCAGATCGCCGCCGGGGGCGGACACGACCCGATCAAATGCGCTCCCGCTCTGTCGAAGCGCCGCGACGGCCGACGCCAGCCAGGGATCAACCCGCTCGAGAGCGCTCGCAATCGCGGTCGCCTCGACGGCGACGCCCAGAGCGCCGGCGCAGGCCGCCAGGGCG
>CAIXWN010000160.1 GCA_903923135.1 uncultured Caulobacteraceae bacterium
ACCTCTAGAGGTGCCAGTTTGGCACTTCTGGCTATGCCTTTCGCCGCTTGCCGTGAGCAGTGAGGCTCAACTCGTAAAGATTGGGCCTTCCCTGACCCCGCTTCTTGATGGCGACGAATTGCTCTTTTTCCAACTCTTGAATGTATCGGACCACGCTCCGAACTCCTGCGCCCATGGCCTCGAAGCTGGCCGCAAGCTCGCCACCGAAGCGGCCGAGCGATTCTATGTCCGTCGTGTTGTCCTGCCGAAAGGCAGGCAACCGGATGAGGCGATCGCCGAGGCTGTCCAATCAGGCCACCGGCCGGATTGGCTCGAAGTTCTGTACCACTCCCCCACCCCGTAAGGGGTCGGGCTCACACTGCCGTTCGCCCTCGTTCTTTACTGCGCCGCCGACTTAGGCGGCGCTTTTGTTGGTTGGGCGCTCCCCCGTTAGGGAGCGCTTTCGTAGGGTGTCGGATGTCCGACACCCCGCGCCTTCGGCGCTAAGTCGTCCGCGGCTCCGGCCGCGAACGAGTATCACCCCGCAACCGTCGGCGCGGCTGACCGCCCAAGAGCCAAGGCCGTAGGGCCGCCGGCGATTGGCTGCGGCAGCCAGCGAGCGTTAGCGCCCGACTTCGACAGTTTCGGGTGGAGCGCCGTCCTGCTAAGGCGGCGCGGAACCCCGAAGTGCGACGCGGCTTTGCGCGGCGTACGGAGCCGGAGTGGAGAAGCTGGGGCTACAGCTTCTGCAACAGAGGGAAACGGTCGAAGTCGGGCGGTACGCCCGACGGTTGCGGGGAAGTAGTTTCGTTGCGTAGCAACGGTTTGCCGCGATCCTGTAGGCGCGGCACCCAGCCAATTCCTAATTGGCGGGTCGTTTGGTTGGGTCGGCCTCCGGTCGAGCCGGTTCTGTCGGCGCTTCTGACGCGCCGGTTACGCCTGTCCTCAGAAAGCGATCACGCGCTCCGCTGTCGCTGGCGGGGCCGCCTGATCGAGCTGGAATTCGAGGACCAGGCGCAGGCGGTCCTGCGCATTTCGCCCTTTCCTCCCCCGTTCCCCATCCGGCGTGATGGTTTCCCACCTAAGCCGATCCTCGGTCTCTTCGTTGTCCATGTATCCATGCTAACACGCTCCCCTTCCCTGTCTCTGGCAGGGGTGTCGGACATCCGACACCCTGGGGAGCGATCGACGAGCTTTCACACTTTCTTACACAGTGTGTGAAGATATCTAAATTAGATCATGTTATTCAATACGTTACGGCGAACCAAATTAGACTCAAAATCCGGTTCCGAAAGGAGTGTCGGTTCGACCCCGACCGCCCGCACCAGCCTTCGGTCGGCCTCAGGGCTCGAGGCGCTTCAGGATCAGCAGCGAGACATCGCGCCGCGGCATGAAGTGGGTCCGGCGCACATCGAATGTCGTCGGTCCGGTGCGCCGTACGCCCTCGCCACAGAAGCTGACCGGATTGGCCGGATCGCCCTTGTCGACCGCCTTGGCGAGGTCGCCGTTCGGCGATTTCGAGTTGGCTCCCGTGGCGGCGTCTCGTGCGCTGGTGTTGACGAAACGATAGTGAACCCGATTCGGTTTGGCGGAAACGTGGAGAACCTCCGAGCGCAACTCGTTGGCAACGTCGCGCGTCATCACCAGACCGCCGGCGGCCAGTTCGGCAGAAGAATGATTGGCCGTCGCAGCGCCAGCCGCCAGCGCGCGCTCAAGGCCCGCGCCGATCCGGGCGACGAGCCTCATCCGTCGATCATGTTTGCCGCGCGCCGCCGCCGGCGGCGACCGCGAGACTCTCAGGCCGGCCCTACCAGGGCCGGCGTTCGTCATTGTGGCGCAGCCAGCGTATCTGATCGTTCAGACGGTCGAGCCGGCGGTTGAGCGCATCGCGGTCGTCATCGCCGAGACCGCCGCCATGGTGACGGCGAAGGCGGCGTTCCTCCTGGCGGATTTCGTCGAGCCGGGACTGCACGCGCCAGGCCTCGCGCCGATCCAGCGAGCCGTCGTCGCGGCCGTGGTCGATACGCTGCTGCAGCCACTCGATCCGCCGGTCCAGGTTCCAGCCGTCCGAACGTTCGGGCCCACGGTCCCCGCCCCGGCCCCAGTCCCGGTGATAGCCGTCGGGGGGGCCGCGATGATCATAAGGTTGGGCGGAGGCCAGACCGGAGGCGGTCAGGGCCAGGAGCGCGCCGGCGGCGACGGTAAGAAGGCCTGCGTGTTTCATAGCGATACTCCTTCCATCAACACCCTCCCGTGAGAACCTGTCGGCCGGAGCACTGGGTCCTCCGGCCCGTCCCGACGCGAACTAACGCCTTTGGCGCCGGCCGTGCAATGAGGTGGCGCAAATGCGCAGCCCGCCAGCGGAGCGTCCGACGGTGGCCCTTGACCCGGATCAACGACACCCTTGGCGGCGACGACTAGACGTGTCGGAATGGGGCGAGGCGACGTTTTCGGCTCAGGGAGGTCGAAATGAAAAGGTTCATGCTGACGGCGGCGTCCATCGCTCTGATCGCGGCCGCCCCCTTGGCCGACGCGCAGCGGCCCATCAACCCTCTGGATCCCAACCAACCCCAGGGTCATCACGGCCAGGGCGGCCAGGCCGGCCAGGGCGGCCAGGGCGGACAAGGCGGACAAGGCGGGGCGGGCTCTCAGGGCGGGTCCGGCGGCCGCGGCGGCGGAGCGACGACCCAGGGCGGATCAGGCGGGGCCGGCGGCCAGGGTGGCCGCGGGACCGCTGGCGGCCTGGGAACGCAGGGAACTTCGGGCGGAACGTCCGGCCAGGGTGGCTTCGGCGGCCAGGGCGGACGCGGGACGTCGGGCGGCCAGGGGGGCTCGGGCGGCTTCGGCGGTCAGGGTGGCCGCGGAACCTCGGGTGGACTGGGATCTCAGGGCGCTTCGGGCGGAACGTCCGGCCAGGGTGGCTTCGGCGGCCAGGGCGGACGCGGGACGTCGGGCGGCCAGGGGGGCTCGGGCGGCTTCGGCGG
>CAIXWN010000161.1 GCA_903923135.1 uncultured Caulobacteraceae bacterium
ATGGATGACCAGGTGGCGCCGTCTCGTGCGCGACTATGAGACCCGGCTCGACGTCTCCGAAGCCATGATCCTCGTAGCCATGGGCGGCAATCTTCTACGCAGAAACGCTCACCCGTGAGTTTCCAAACGGACTCTAAGCGTGAGAGGCATGGGCATGCAAAAGTTCAAGTCTGGTCCCTGGGGAATGACGCTGGGCTTGGTTCTGACGCTTTCGGCCATCGGCCTCGGCTTCGCCAGCTTCCCTGTCCTGCACAGACTGCTGCCGGCCGGCCTGCCCGAAGGCATCCTGGCCGGTTGGTCCTGGTCGCTCAGCCTGATCTGGATGGTCGGAACCGTCCGGCACGGCCAGTCCGGCACCGTTCGCGAGATCGCCGGTCGCGACGCCGAGGGCCTGCAGGCCAAGTCCATCGCCCTTTGCGGCTACTTCCTGTCCGCCTTCACCCTGCTCGGGGTGGTTGAATGCGCCCAGCTGGGCGCTCCGGCCGTCATGGGCTTCGCGCTCAGCGCCTGTATCGCCGCGACGTTGTTCGGCCTCGCCTCGGTTGTCTGCGACCATTCCCGGGACGTCGCCAAGATCTCGTCCTTCGCCACGGCGGGCGGCTAACCCTTCCGGCATTAACAGGCGGCGACACCGCCAGGGTGAGATCACCCCGGCGGATCTTGTATCTCGGTTCACCCTGTGCGCGTGTCGCGCCTGCGCCGTCCGGGCGCTACAGTGCCTCTCCGGACGGAGGAGCCCGCAGGATGTACAACCTTCTCAATGGGCTGCGCGTGGTGGAGGCGGCCGCCTTCATCGCCGGTCCATCCTGCGGCCTGCATCTCGCCCAGATGGGCGCCGAGGTGATCAGGATCGACCAGATTGGCGGCGGCCCCGACTTCCGCCGCTGGCCGCTCGCCCCCGGCGTCGGGGCCAGCCTCTACTGGGAGGGTCTGAACAAGGCCAAGAAGTCGGTGGCGCTTGACCTCTCCCGCCCCGAGGGCAGGGAACTGGCGGCGGGAATCGCCACGGCGCCGGGCCCGAACGCCGGGCTGTTCGTCACCAATTTCCCCGCCGAGGGCTTTCTCTCTTACGACCGCCTACGGGGGCGGCGCGACGATCTGATCTGCGTGCGGGTCATGGGCTGGCCGGACGGCCGTCCGGCGGTAGACTATACGGTGAACAGCGCCGTTGGCGTGCCACTGATGACCGGCCCGGCGGATGGAGCCGAACCGGTGAACCATGTCCTGCCCGCCTGGGACCTGCTGGCCGGCGCCTACGCCGCTTTCGCCCTGGTCGCCGCCGAACGTTCCAGACGGGAGACGGGCCGGGGGCGGGAGGTGCGCGTCCCGCTGTCGGATCTGGCGATCGCCAGCCTCGGCCATCTGGGACAGATCGGCGAAGTGCTGACAGGCGGCCAGGATCGCCCGCGAATGGGCAACGACCTCTATGGCGCTTTTGGACGGGACTTCCTGACCGCCGATGGCCAGCGCCTGATGATCGTGGCCATCACGCCTCGGCAGTGGAAAGGCCTCGTGGCCGCGCTCGGCCTGGAAACGCCGGTCGCCGCCCTGGAGCGGGAACTCGGCGTGAGCTTCGCCAGGGACGAGGGCGTGCGATTTATCCACCGCCACCGCCTCGCCCCGCTGGTGGAGACGGCCTGTGCCGGCCGCACCGCGGCGGACCTCAAGGCCGCCTTCGAGGCCCGGGGTGTAACCTGGGGGCCGTATCAGACGCTGGGACAAGCTCTCCGAAGCGACCCCTATTTCAACGCCGCCAACCCTGTACTCACCGAGGTCGATCATCCCAGCGGCGCGCGCTATCTGACCCCCGGCGCCCTGGCGACCCTGCCGCAGGACCATCGCGCGGCGACGGTCGCGGCGCCGACGCTCGGCCGTGACACAGACGAGGTGCTCGCCGGGGTTTTGGGGCTTTCCGACGCCGAGATCGGCCGGTTGAGGGATGCCGGGCTGGCCGGAGGCGCCTAGCGCGCCCGCGGCCGAAGCGAGCGCCGATCTGAGGATGTACGAGGGCTCTGTGTGTCTGAATCCAGCTCAACGCATCCCCGCCGGGGCGATTCCACCTGAACGGCCTTTGCGCTAGGAGGACTTCATGAGCGACCATCACTCCGCCCCCATAGCCCCCGACGAGATCGAAAGCTGGCGGGGCCACCTCGGCCGTAGCGAGTCTCGACGCCAGAAACTGGACATCGAGGTGCTGCGCCGGTTCGCCGCCGCCCAGGGCGCCGATCTGGACGTGGAACGACAGGCGCCGCCGCTCGCCCACTGGGCGTTTTTCCTGGAGACCGTCGGCCCCGAAGCCATCGGCCCGGACGGTCATCCGCGACGAGGCGGGCTGCTGCCGCCGGTTCGCCTGCCGAGGCGGATGTTCGCGTCGGCGGTGATGACCTTTTCCGAGCCTTTGACCCTGGACGCCGAGGCCGAACTGACCGTCACCGTCGCTGACGTGCGCCACCGTTCCGGCAGGACCGGCGATCTGGTGTTCGTCGAGGTGGACCGACGCATCGTTCAGGCCGGTCGCGATCGGCTCACCGAGCGCCAGACTATCGTTTATCGCAGCCTGGGGGAGGCCACTGCGGCCGTGATTCCCACCGACCTGCCGCCGCACCGCAATGCCGAGGTCTGGACTCCGGGGCCGGTGGACCTGATGCGGTTCTCGGCGGTCACCTTCAACGCCCACCGCATCCACTATGACTTCCCATACGCCACCCAGGAGGAGGGCTATCCCGGCCTGGTGGTGCATGGCCCGTTCACCGCCGCCAGGCTGTTCGCCATCTCCGGCGATCCGGGCGGCCGGCCGATACGCCGGTTCGAATTCCGCGCCATGGCCCCGCTGTTCGCCAGTCAGCCGATCTACCTCGCTCCGGGCGGCGAGCCGGGCGAAACCCAGGCCATCCGATGCGACGGCGCCGTGGCTATGGCCGCCCGGGCTGGCTTCGAAGCCTAGGACGTCTGCATGACCCTGACCGAAAACCTTCCGCCAGCGGCGGCCCTCGCCCTGGCCGACGCCGCCCTGCTGGCCAGCCGCGCCTACCTGACCCAGGCCCGCCTCGCTGTCCTGGCCGCGGTGACATGGGAGGGCCGGGCGGACGCAGCCCTGATAGAGCGCGAGCAGCGGGCGGTGCATGGCTTCGCCTGGACGGCGACGGTCATCGAGGGCCTTGAACAGCTTCTGGACTGGGCCAGGCGTCTGGACGGCGCCGGGCGCCTGGGCGACGGCGAGGCCTTGCTGCTGCGCATCGGCTTCGGCGAGTATCTGGCCCAGGTCCTCGGCGGCCTGCCGATGAGCCAGAACGAACTCGTTCGGCCGACCGACCTCGGCGCCGGCGCGGCCGCCCGCGCTCTGGCCAACGACGCCGCGGTGATCGCTCTGCTCGACGGCGCCGGCCCGGCCGCCCGCCTGGCGCTCAGCACCCGGCTTGGCGAGGGCTGGAGGCCGGACGAGGGTCTTGGGGACGAGACGCTGGACATGATCCGCGAACAGTTCCACCGTTTCTCGGAGGATCGAGTGGCGCCTGGCGCCCACGGCTGGCACCTGGCCGACGCCCTGATACCGGACGATATCGTCGCCGAGATGGGCGCGCTGGGAGTCTTCGGCGTCTGTATCGGCCCGGAATATGGTGGCCTCGGCTTGGGCAAGCTGGCCATGTGCGTGGTCTCCGAAGAGCTCAGCCGGGGGTGGATCTGCGCGGGTTCCCTCGGCACGCGCTCGGAGATCGCCGGCGAACTTATCGGCGCAAACGGCACCGCGGAGCAGAAGGCGCGTTGGCTACCGGCGATCGCCTCCGGCGCGGTGCTGCCCACCGCCGTGTTCACCGAACCGGATGTCGGTTCCGACCTCGCCTCCCTGACGACGCGCGCCAGACGACAGGACGACGGCAGCTGGCGGATTACCGGTTCGAAGACCTGGATCACCCACGCCTCGCGCAGCGACCTGATGACGGTGCTGGCGCGCAGCGACGCCGACACGCCAGGCCACGGCGGCCTGTCGCTTTTCCTGGCCGCGAAGACCCGCGGTCGCCCGGACGAGGCGTTCCCGGATGACGGCCTGTCCGGCAGCGAGATCGGCGTCCTCGGCTATCGCGGCATGAAGGAATATGTCCTCAGCTTCGACGACTTTATCGTCGAAGCCGACGGCCTTCTGGGCGGAGCGCCAGGCGCAGGCTTTCGCCAGCTCATGCAGACCTTCGAGGGGGCGCGGATCCAGACCGCCGCCCGCGCCATCGGGGTGGCGCGCAAGGCCCTGGACCTGGCTCTGACCTATGCCCTGGAACGGAGGCAGTTCGGCAAGCCGCTCATCGCCTTCCCCCGGACATCGGACAAGCTGGCTCTCATGGCGGTGGAGACGGTGATCGCCCGCGAGCTCACCTATTTCGCCGCCCGCACCAAGGACGCCGGTGATCGCTGCGACATCGAGGCGGGCATGGCCAAGCTTCTGGCCGCCCGGGTGGCCTGGAGCAACGCCGACGCCGGCGTCCAGATTCACGGCGGCAACGGATACGCCCTGGAGTTCGAGATGAGCCGCATCCTCTGCGACGCTCGTATCCTGAACATCTTCGAGGGCGCCGCCGAGATCCAGGCGAACGTGATAGGCCGGGGTCTGCTGTCGCGGCAGAGCTGACCTGGACGAACCGGCCTCGCGCGAATACACACGGCGCTCGCTCATCGCACCCCCGGCGTCCACTCCGGCGACGTGTGCGCTAGGATTTCATGCCGATCGTCTGGGCCAGCGCGGTGACCGTCGCCGAGCCGATCGGTCCCCGCTCATCGTGGACAAAGCACTCGCCGATCGCCACCCCGTCGGTCGCCCCGTGATTGACCACCTCGTAGCCCACCCACCGGGTCACCGGAAGGCGGTGCAGATAGAGCGTCACGTCGCTGTTGATGTAGGCCAGCCCCTTCTCGCCGGCGTTGGCGAAGGGGCTGGCGAAGTCGCAGCCCACGGCGACGCGGACGAACGGCGTCAGCGGCTCGCCACCCACCAGATCGCGCACCTCGCTCATCCAAAGGCGGCGTGGCCCCAGGCTTCCCATGGCGCCGGAGATCGGTCGGATGGTCCACATTCCGCCGAGTATCTGCCGGGAGTCCGGAAGGGGCTCAATGTCGTCCGGGGCCGGGGCGTCCCAGGGTGGCGGCGACCAGACCTGGCCGGCGGGATTGGCTGTGCGCCGGAGAAACTGGCAGGTGGCGCGCGCCATGGACGTTCCGGCGCTGACGAACTCGGCGTCGATGACCTTGATCCTGCGGCCGTCGCGCACGATCCGTGTGACCACCTCCACCGGCGAAAGGTCGGGCAGGCGATACATGTCCACAGTCAGGCGCGCGGGCATGAACTGCGCATCGCCGTGTCTTCGCTCGATCTCGGCGCCCAGCAGGCCAATCACCACCCGGCCGTGCAGGGAGGTCTCGTTCCACGGGCCGCGGCTTATGGGATTGGGAAGGAAATGGTCGCCTTCACGGCGGAAGAAGGGTTCGTTGCTCATATCGCCGCGACCATGCCGGATTCGCACCGCCGCGAGAACGGAAGAATCCTCCCCGGCTTCGACGATCGCCGAAGGGACCCGGGTCGAACCCCGACCAGACGGAATCTTCTCGCCGGAGGCAATTTGCACTTGATTCAAACCTGGGTCGCCCGATCCACCGTCCTCATCTGGTCCTTGCCAACGGATCGGGGGCTAGACTGGTGCGCGTGAAAACCTACCTCCCATCCCTGGACGGCCTCAGAGGCGTAGCGGCGCTGGCCGTCGTTGGCAGCCACTTCGAGAATCTCAGCGGGATTTCGCTCCACCTTCAGCATTCCGGGCCGGCGGTGGACTTCTTCTTCATCCTCAGCGGGGTCGTCATCGGTCAGGCCTATGAGCGCCGACTCGCGGCGGGCCTGACCTGGACGGCCTATATGGGTCTGCGGCTGAAGCGGCTCTATCCGGCCATTCTGGGGGGGCTTGTCATCGGCGCGGCGGCGGCGCTCACCGGCGGCGAGAGGCTCTACCCGGCCATGGCGCTTCAGGTGGCGCTGCTCCCCGCGTTGTGGGGCCCTGCCCTGCACGGAGGGGAGCTGTTCCCGCTCAATGGCCCGCAATGGTCGCTGTTTCTGGAGTTGGCCGGCAATGCCCTGCACGCCGTCGCCCTGCCCTGGCTGACCACCTGGCGTTTGCTGGGCGTTGTCGCGATGGCGGCGGTCGCACTGCTGTGGACGAGCCTTCACTTCGGCGGCCTCGATGTCGGTTGGGCGCGGTCGAACGCCTGGGGCGGAATCCCACGGGTGATCTTCGGCTTCGGCACGGGCCTGCTCATCTGGCGCGGACGGAGCCTCGGGTTCCGGGCGCCGCAGGCCCCCTACGCCACGGTCGTTCTGGGCCTGGTGCTGTGCCTGATCCGTCCATTTCCGGAGGCAGGCCGCTACGCCGTGACCGATCCGGTGATCGTACTGCTGGCCTTGCCTGTGCTGGTGTTTCTGGCTGTCGAATCACCGGTTCCGGCGGGGGCGCTGAGGCTGGCCGCCTGGCTGGGGGCGCTGTCTTATCCTCTCTACGCCATCCACGCTCCGATCCTGCGTTGCCTGGAGTCGGTGCTCGACACCTTCCCGGACAGCCAGGCAGCATGGGGCTGGGCGGTCGCTCTGCCGGCGGTCATCCTGCTGGCGGCCGTGTTCGAGCGCCTCTACGACGCGCCGGTGCGGCGGTGGCTCAGTGGCGGCCGGCGCCCAGCCCCCTGACCGCTGACAGCACCAAAGGCGCCCAAACCGGAGGCAGCCCGTCTGACCGGCGCACAACTCCGCGCCAAATGATCAGCGATGGCACAGGATCACCGCGTCGCGACTGCCGCCCGGCTCCCCGGAGATAGGCTAGACTTGTGTCGGATTGCCGGCACCAGAAACCTTCTTGGGGGTAGGTCATGAGAAAGCCCATAGCCGCCGTCCGGCCCGCTACGCCGTCTGTTTGGGACACGGTGTTCGCCGGCGGGTGCACCGCCGTTTTTCTGGTTCTGACCGCCAGCCTGGCCGGCGCGGTTACCTACTACCTGGGCTGACACACCGTCAGTTGGCGGAGCCTTGATTGACGACCTGACGGGCCTGTTGTGGCGTCTGCAGCGGTTTGTGGTTAGTCTGGAGTCTGTCCTGACGCCACGCTGACAGGTTGACGCCCATGGATGGGGAGGCTTACCGGCAGCCGCGACAGGCTGAGGGTCCGGCTTGGCGGGCCGCACCGATCCAGGCCGGATCGGCGCAATCCGGTCGCCCAGCCGACCATCAAGCCGAAAGCCGGGCGCTGACGGAACTGGCCCGGACCATGGCCGAACACCCCGGCCAGTTGTTCCAGACCCTGTCGGCTTTGCTCCTGGACATCTGCGGCGCCGGATCGGTGGCCGTCACCCTTCAGGAGACCGATAGGTCAGGGAAGACCGGATGGCGGTGGGTGGCCGCCGCCGGACGCCTCGCCTTCCGCGCCGGGCGCGTCGACCCTGTGGCGTCGAGCCCCTGCGACGTCGCGGTCGAGCTGGATGCCACGCTAACCTTTCCGCGCCCCGGCGATCACTTCCAGGCCTTCAGCACCGATGACCCGGCGATCACCGAAGCCCTCCTGGCGCCCCTCCAGCTCCACGGCCGCCCAGCCGGCGCCGTCTGGCTGATCTCCCATGATGGCGTGACTTTCGATGCAGAGTCCTGTCGCCTCCTCTGCAGCCTGACCGGCTTCACCGCCAACGCCCATCAGGCCACCTCCGTGCAGGCCGAATTGAGGGCCAGCGAGGCGCGCTTCCGGGCCCTGGTCACCTGTCCCGGCCCGATTGTTTTCCGGACGGCGACCGACGGGGCGATCCTGGATGCGCCGGGCTGGGAGGCCCTGACCGGTCAGCCGCCGTCGGACCATCTGGGCTGGGGCTGGCTGGACATCGTCCATCCGGATGATCGTGAGGCGTCGGTGTCCGCCTGGTCCCGCAGCCTCGTCACGGGTGAGCCGACCTACATGGACTACCGCCTGCGCGCGGCGAACGGGGAGTGGCGCTGGGTCAGCGGCTATGGCGTTCCGGTCCGGGACGAGCAGGGCGGCATCGTCGAATGGGTCGGCACCGTCACCGACATTCACGAACTGCAGGACGCCAAAGCCGCCCTGGTCGAGAACGAGTCGTTCCACCGCTTCGCCGCCGAGGCCGGCCGCACCGGCTCCTGGTACATGCGTCTGGATACGCAGGAAGCGGTGCTCTCGCCCATGGCGGCCGACCTTTTCGGCCTGCCATCCCGGCAGACCGTGTGGCCCGCGGACAGCTGGGACGCCTTCGTCCTGCCTGAGGATCGGCAGGCCCTGCGCGCCGCCATCCAGGCGGCCGTGCGCGGCGACGGCGCCTTCGACGTGGAGTTCCGAATTCGCCAGGACGACGGCGCGGAGCGCTGGCTCTACACCCGCGGCGGCGTGGCCCGCGGGCCGGGCGGCGAGGCGTTGCGGCTGCACGGCGCCTTGGTGGACATCAGCGAGCGCAAGACCGCCCAGAGCCGTCGGCTCGCCATCGTCGAACTGGCGGACCGCCTGCGCGACCTCGAAGAGCCCGGTGAAATGGCTTCGGCTGCGTCGGAGATCATCGGCCGTGCGCTGGACGCCGAGTGGGCAGTGTTCGGTGAACTGGACCCCGTCACCGAAGCGATCAGGGTCGAGCAGGGATGGACCGGCCCGGACGACGCTCCGCTCCCCGGGAGCGTTCCGTTCGACCGGTTCGGCGACTATCGCGAGGACCTTGAGCGCGGGGAACCGGTGGTGCTGTCCGGCGCGGGCGGTAGCCAAATGGAAGTTACAGGTTCCTCCTCGGTTGTCTACCGGCCGCTGGTCGCCGGCGCGGGTCCCATGTGGGTGCTGTTCCTGCGCCGGTGCTCGACCCGGCGGTGGTCGGCCGAGGACCTGGCGTTCATCCGAGAGGGTGTCGAGCGGACCCGCGGAGCCATCGAGCGACGCCGCGCCGAACAGGACCTTCGTGACCTGGCCCGCTGGCTCGAGGGCGAGGTCGAAACCCGCACAGCCGAGTGGAGCCGGCTGTGGCGGAACTCTCGCGACCTCCTGCTGGTGATGGATCGCGCCGGCGTGTTCCGCGCCGCGAATCCCGCCTGGACGGCCATCCTCGGCTGGCCCCCCGAGGCGGTGGTCGGTCGAAGCTTCGTCGACTTCGTCCACCCCGACGACCACGCCGTGACCCGGGCGTCCCTGGAAAGGGTTTCCGCCGCAGGAACCCCGAGCTTCGAGACCCGCTATCGCCACAAGGACGGCGGCTACCGCTGGATATCCTGGGTCGCTGCGCCCGAGGATGATCTGATCTACGCCACAGGCCGCCACATCACAGCGGAAAAGGAGGCCGCCGACGCCCTTGAGCAAACCCAGACGCGGCTGCGGACATTCTTCGAAACCAGCTATCAGTACCGCGCCCTGGTGTCGCTGGACGGCGTCCTGCTGGAGGCCAACACCACGGCCCTGCAGGCGGCGGGGGTCACTCGCGACGAGGTCGCCGGCAAGCCGCTGTGGGAGACGCCGTGGTTCATCCACACACCCGGCATTCCTGAAGCCGTGCGCGTCGCCATCGACCGTGTCGCCGGGGGCGCGGTTCGGCGCGAGGACATTCTTCTGAAGCTCCCGTCCGCCGGCCGGCGCTGGCTGGATTTCACCCTGCGCCCCCTGAACGATTCGCGCGGCGCGGCGGTTGCCATCGTCCTCGAGGCGGTCGACATCACAGAACGCCGTCAGACCGAGGCCGCCTTGAGGCAGAGTCAGAAACTTGAGGCGATGGGCCAACTGACCGGCGGCGTGGCGCATGATTTCAACAATCTGCTCACCCCCATCATCGGCGGACTAGACCTTCTCAACCGCCGCGGTGTTGGCGACGAGCGAGAGCGGCGTCTCATCGATGGCGCCCTGCAGTCGGCCGAACGGGCCAAGGTCCTCGTGCAACGGCTACTAGCGTTCGCCCGGCGCCAGCCTCTGCACACCGGTCCTGTGGATGTCGGCGCGCTGCTGACAGGAATGTCCGGCCTGATCGCCAGTACCTCAGGGCCGCAGATACGCGTCAGCGCGGACATTGCCGCCAACCTGCCACCGGCGCAGGCCGACGCCAACCAGCTGGAGATGGCGATCCTCAACCTCAGCGTGAACGCCCGGGACGCCATGGCCGAGGGTGGCGCGTTGCGGATCGCCGCGACCGAAGAGCTGATTGACAGGGGTCACGTCTCGCAACTCGAACCCGGCGCCTATATTCGTCTTTCAGTGACCGACACCGGCTCGGGGATGGATGAGGCGACCCTCGCCAGGGCGGTCGAACCCTTTTTTTCCACCAAAGGCCGCGGTCGCGGGACGGGCCTCGGCCTCTCCATGGCCCACGGTCTCGCCTCGCAGCTGGGGGGCGCCTTGACCATCGCTAGTCAGCCAGGCATCGGAACCGCAGTCCAGCTCTGGATTCCCATCAGCCGCGACGCGATCGTCGCCCGGACCGCTCCGGAGGCCCCCGCACCCACCCACGCGGCATCAGGCGCGGCCCTCCTGGTCGACGACGAGGCGCTCGCCCGAGCCAGCACCGCCGACATGCTCGCCGGGCTGGGCTGGACGGTGGTGGAGGCCGCTTCCGCGGACGAGGCGCTGGCTCTGCTTGATGCGGGAAAGACGATCGACCTTCTGGTCACCGACCACCTCATGCCGGGCATGACCGGCTCGGAGCTCGCCCGGGCGTTCCGCCACCGACGACCGGATGCGCGCGTGTTGATCATTTCCGGCTTCGCCGAGGCGTTGCCGCCGGATCTGCCGCGCCTGAACAAGCCTTTTCGCCGCGATGAGCTTGCCGCCAGTCTCGCCGCCCTGACCACGCGCTAGAAGCCGACCGTCGCCTGCGGCGCGAGCGCGCCTCTGGCGACCGGGTGCGGCGGCCGCGGCGCGCGCCATGCGACGCGGGCGCTCCGGGGATGAATTGCCAGCGCCACAGGCCCTCTTGTGACCTTTCTGCACCGGTCGGCGGCCACCGACACAGGCTGTCCTCATTCAAACGATCGTTTGACATGCCTCAAGGCGAGCGGTTCCGCCCCGGCTCATCACCCCCGCACACCAAAGACGCCGGCAAGACGGCGCCGATCACCAAGGGAAATACCATGAAAACCGCTCTCGTCCTCGCCTCCGCCACGAGCGCCGCCGCCCTGCTCGTTGGAGCCAGCGCGCAGGCCGCGGATGGCCAAGCCTACCAGCCCGAGGCCAAGGGCACTTTCATGGTGGACCTTCGCCTGAGCGACGTCGTGCCCGACGCCAATGATCCGATCGTCACCGCGGCCGGCGGGGCCACGGGCCTGCGGGCCAGGGTCGGCGACAGCATCATGCCGACGCTCGGCTTCACCTATTTCCTCACCGATCAGATCTCGGTCGAGGCTATCCTGGGTTCGACGCGTCACACCGTCACCGCCGTGGCGGCCGACGGCACCGGCACCAAGGTTCACAGCACCTGGGTGCTGCCGCCGGTGGTCACGGTTCAGTATCACCCCTTCCCCAAGGCCCGGGTCAGCCCTTACGTCGGCGCCGGCGCCAACCTGATGCTGTACTTCGCCGGCTCGGACTACAACGGCTTCAAGGTGCGCCTGAAAGACGAGTTCGGCTACGCCTTCCAGACCGGTTTCGACGTTGCGTTGCAGGGGCCCTGGTCGCTGAACGTGGACGCCAAGAAGGTGTTCACCAAGACCACCGCCAATATCAATGACGGCACGCTCTATTCGCACGTCAACCTGAACCCCTGGGTGGTTTCCGTTGGCCTTGGCCGGAAGTTCTAGAGCAAATTATATCCGACCAGATGTTTCCATCTGGTCGGCTTTTGCTCTAGATTTTCGGGGAGCAATCCTGATCAGGAAGGCTCACGGCGGCAACGCCGTGGGCCGATTTCCTTTACGGACGCCGCAACCGCGCCCAGATCATGAACGGCCAAGAGACCAGGCCGAAACAATAGCCGATATTATAGGGAAAGCCGACCACGCCCGCCTGGTAGGCTGTCCAGGAAAAGTGGATCGAAGCGGGAAAGAAACGACGGGCCAGTTCGGCCAGGATAAGAAACGGCGCGAGCAGTCCGTGCCAGAAGCCCAGGACCATTTGCGCCATGGCGGGGCCGGTCGCCGCCTGAGCCGAGTCCGTCGTGCCCGCGATGCACGCCGTGAGCGTGAGCGCCAGACCGCCCAGAATCACGACCTTGGCGATGCGTTTCATGGGGTGTTTCCGAGCCGGCGCCAGACAAGGCTTCCGGGTTGGACAGGAAAGGTAAGCTTAACCACTGGCCCACTCAACACAAAACCGGGGCATGAACTCCCGCAGGCCAAACACTAGGCACATTCCCACCTCATGCCGAGTCCGGAGGACTGGATTCGGGCCCAATCTCGGATTCTACGTATAAAATCCACGGAGTCGGGCGGACCCGGGATGCGTTTCCGTTGGCCGATTCTAACCTTCGTCGCCCGGCGACACCGCAGATTTGGCGCCGGACGGCCGGCCTGCTAATCGCGTTGGGCTGGGTCATTCGACCCACATCTGGATGGGGCCGATGCGCCAGGGCAGAACCGCGCGAGGACGTCACCCCAACGCGGCGGGTAGCCCGGCGATCGCACCCCTCTTCGCGCTGGTCGGTCTGTTGATCCTCGCCGCCGCCCTGCTTGGCGGAGCCAGCCGGGAGAACACCTGGCGGCTGGCGAGCGTCGAGGTCCTGGCGTTGCCGCTCGGTGTTATCGTGGTCAGCAGATCGGTCCGGGGCGAACTCCCTGCAACCGCGGTTGGGCCTCTCGTTATCCTCGCGGCGATCCTGCTGGTCCCGTTGCTGCAACTGGTCCCGTTACCGCCGACCGTGTGGTCGATTCTGCCTGGGCAGGCCCCGCGTCTGCAGGCGCTGGCGGTCGCCGGCCTGACTGCGCCGTGGCTGCCCGTTAGTCTGTCCCCCCACGACACCGCCGCCGCCGCCCTGGCCCTGATTCCGCCGGCGGCGATGTTCTGCGGCGCCCTGTTCATCACGCCCGGCCTGACCCGCCGCCTTGTCTGGCTGTGGATCGGCCTGGCCGCCGCGGGCCTAGTTCTCGGCCTGGTCCAGATCGCCACGCCCGCCGGCGGCCCCGCCTATCTCTACCGCACCACCAATCTGGGTTCCCCGGTGGGCCTGTTCGCCAACCGCAATCATGAGGCGGCGTTCCTGCTCGCCATGCTGCCCTTCGCCGCGGTCTTGGCAGCCAAGGGCGGGCGGGAAAGGAACCGGCGCGGCGCACGGGGCGAATCGCCGGAGCGAGGCCTCGGACCTGGACTGGCTGGCCTGTTCATCCTCATTTCGGTCATCGCCCTGGGGGTCATCCGCTCGCGGGCCGGTCTTATTCTTGCAGGACCGACGGTGGTCGCCTCCGTCGGGTTGCTTTGGCGCGAAACCCGCGAACGCTCGGCTTGGCGTGCCGCGGCGGCGCTGGGCGCCGTCGCCGTCGTGGCCACGGTGGCTGTCGCCCTCTTCGGGCTCTCGCCGATCCTCGAACGCTTCCGGCCGCAACCGGTCGCAGAGCTCCGCTTCGAAGCCTGGCCCTATGTGGCGGAGGCCGCGCGCGCCCACCTGCCACTGGGCGCGGGATTGGGCGCCTTCGACCGGGTCTTCGAGGCGGTCCAGCCCCTGAATCTCGTCGGGCCCACCTACTTCAACCACGCGCACAACGACTATCTCGAGCTTTGGCTGGAGACGGGCTGGGTCGGCGTCGGCCTCATGGCGGTGTTTCTGGTCTGGTTCACCCTGGCCGCAGCCAGGGCCTGGCGGACGGGCAGCGGCATGGCGCGCGCCGCGAGCGTGGCGATCCTGGCGCTGCTGGCCGCCGCGACCGTGGACTACGCCCTGCGTACCGAGACGATCCTGGTCCTCTTCGCCTTCTGCTGCGGCGTCATGGCCAATGGTGAGGCGGCCCATCGGTGACCGTTCCACACCGCACGGCGCGAGTTGACGCCCACGCGCAGCGGCCGGAGGTCTTGAAAGAAGGTTTCACGTGGCCAGGGTCGGCGGAGGGCGCGGACTGAGCCATGGATTCAGAGCGTATCCGACGGCAGGTCCCTCCAGCAGACGACGTCCGTTCCCGGCCAGGCGTGAGCCTCGAACACACCCCTGGCCACGGCGCGGGCCAGGCAGTCGGCCGCCGCCGCCCCCAGCCGGGTCAGCGTGAATACGGCGTCCTCGCCCAGAGGCCGACGGCCGGTGGACAGGGCGAAGATCACGTCCCCGTCATAGGGCGCGTGCACGGGGCGGATGGCGCGCGCCAGGCCATCCTGAGCCATGATCGCCAGACGACGGGCCTGGGGGGGGGTCAGGATGGCGTCGGTGGCCACGCAGGCCAGGGTGGTGTTGGCGCCGACCTGCGGCCGCCGCTTGGCCAGACCCCAATCCTCCGGACCGGCCTGGACCCCCCCCAGGTGCGTCCCGCCGAACTCCCCGCCGACTTCATAAGGCGCCGCCCAGAAGGCGCGTCCGCCGGGCGCGACCACCGAACCGAAGGAGTTCACCGCCGCCAGGGCCCCGACCGTGAACCCGTCCGACGTCACCGCAGAGGCCGACCCCACGCCGCCCTTGAGCACACCGGCCATGGCCCCGGCCCCGGCCCCGGCCGCGCCGAGGGCGAATGTTCGGTCCGCCGCCTCGATCGCCGCGAGACCGAGGTCGCGATAGGGGGGCTCCTGGCCCCAGCCCTTGTCGCCTCCGTTGGCGAGGTCATAGAGAATGGCGGCCGGGACGATGGGCGAACGCGGCACGCCGGGGGCGACAACCAAACCGAAGCCGCGGTCGCGGGCGCCGAGCCAGGCGACGACGCCATCGGCGGCGGCCAGACCGTAGACCGAACCGCCCGACAGAACGATGGCGTCGACGGCGTCCACCAGCGTCTCCGGCGACAGGGCGTCTGTTTCGCGTGTCCCGGGTCCGCCGCCGCGCACATCCACCGCGCAGACCGCCCGGTCATCCGGCAGGATCACCGTGACGCCGGTGCGCGCGCGGGTGTCCAGCGCCTGACCCACGCGCAGTCCCGCCACATCGGTGATCAGATTCAGCAATCTGCGCCCATCGCTCATGGGCGGAGGTGACATGGCGGACCGGACCTTGTCCATGGCCGCCTGAGCCGACGGCGCAGTGGTTTCCGCGGGGCGCAAAGGCTTCTAGGGTGCGTCAGTCACGCTTCGGATTTCGTCAACGAGGGGGTCCCATGCGGCTCGTCAGTCTGTCCGCGCTCGGGTCCCTTGCCCTGGTCCTGTTGACGCTGGGCGTCGCCCGGGCCGCGCCGGCCGCGCCGCGGCGGCCTGACGCCATGGTCGCCGCCGCCAATCCCGCCGCCGTGGAGGCCGGTCTGAAAGTGCTGCGGCGAGGCGGATCGGCCCTGGACGCGGCGGTGGCCGTGCAGGCCACTCTGGGCCTGGTCGAGCCGCAGAGTTCCGGTCTGGGCGGCGGCGCCTTCCTGACCTGGTACGACCCGCGGACGCGGCGGGTCACGGCCTACGACGGGCGCGAAACTGCCCCGACCGGCGCCTCCCGCACCATGTTCCTCCACGCCGACGGCAAGCCGATGAGCTATGCCGAGGCCGTACTGTCCGGCCGGTCGGCCGGCGCGCCCGGCGCGATCGCCATGCTCTATCTGGCGCACCAGGACCACGGCAGACTGCCGTGGTCCTCGCTCTTCGAAGACACCGCGAAACTGGCCGCCGACGGCTTCATCGTGGGACCCCGGCTGGTGGGCTTACTGCACGCTCAGGCGCCGCAGACCAAAGCCCCGGACGTCGTGGCCTACTTCCGGGGCGAGGACGGCGGCCCGCTGAAAGTCGGTGATCGGCTGAAGAACCCCGCCTACGCCGCGACCCTGCGCCGGATCGCCGCCGAAGGTCCCGACGCGCTGCTGAAGGGCAGGATCGCCGGGGAAATCGTCAGCCGCCTCGCCCGGGAGCCACTGCCTGGAACCATGACCCTGGCGGATCTCGCCGCCTACAGCCCGCACAGGTCGGCGGCCCTCTGCCGACCCTACCGGATCTGGACGGTCTGCGTGCCGCCACCCCCGTCCGGCGGCGCCGCGACCCTGATCGGGCTGGGCGTGCTGGCCCGAACCGACATTGCCAGCCGTGGCCCCACCGATCCTGTCGCCTGGTATGACCTGGCCCAGGCCGAGCGGTTGATGTACGCCGACGACCTGCGCTACATCGGCGACCCGGCGTTCGTGAAGGTGCCTGTGGAGGGCCTGCTCGATCCGGCCTATCTCGCCGGCCGCGCCAAACTGATCGGCGAGCACGCCGGTCCGGCGCCCGAACCGGGCCACCCCACAGGCGCCCCCGCGTTCGGGCCCGACGCCACCAGGGAGCCTGGCGGCACCTCGTCCTTTGTCGTGGTCGACCGATGGGGAAATGTCGTGGCCATGACCACGACGGTGGAGAGCCTGTTCGGCGACGGCCGCATGGTGGACGGCTTCTTCCTCAACAATCAGCTGA
>CAIXWN010000162.1 GCA_903923135.1 uncultured Caulobacteraceae bacterium
CCCGGTCGTCCACGCCGGCCGGGCGCCGGCCGGGCGCGGCGGTCTCGGCCAACAGCCGCACCGAACGGGGGGCGAGAGGCGGCGCGGACGGCCCGACCACGCCGGTCCGCGACGGATCGGCGCTGTCGGCCAGGATGGTCCAGGCAAAGCCGTCGCGGGGATCCGGCAGGGTCAGCGCGACCGTCTCGCCACCCCTGTGCAGGGCCAGGACCACCCGGTCGAAACCCGCGCCGGCGGGTTCGGCCAGCGCCATCACCAGGGTCTCGCCGCCGGGGTCGTCCCAGTCGCCCGATGTCAGGGGCTCGCCGTCGGCCCGTCGCCACTCGACATCGGCGTAGGGGCTGTCGGAGGTCGCCGCGCCAGTCAGGAAGCGATCGGCCCTAAGCGCCGGATGATCCCGCCGGATGGTCAGCAAGCGGGCCGTGAACTCCAGCAGGGGCCCGTCGACGCGGCCCCAGTCGAGCCAGGAGGTGGCGTTGTCCTGGGCGTACGCGTTGTTGTTGCCGCCCTGGCTGTGACCCAGCTCCGCGCCCATGGCCAGCATGGGCGTGCCCCGGGCGAGGATCAGGGTGGCCAGCAGGGTGCGCTGGTCGGCCTGGCGGGCCCGGGCGACAGCGGGGTCGTCGGTCGGTCCCTCGACTCCATGGTTCCACGACAGGTTGTGGTCGGCGCCGTCGCGTCCCGCCTCGCCGTTGGCGAGGTTGCGCTTGCGGCGATAGGACACCAGGTCGGCGAGGGTGAAGCCGTCATGGGCCGCCACATAGTTGACGCTCCGCGTTGGCCGGCGGGCGCCGAACAGATCCTGCGAGCCAGCGAGCCGGCGGGCCAGATCGCCCAGCCTCACGGGATCGCCGCGCCAGAATCCCCGGGCGGTGTCGCGGAACCGGTCGTTCCACTCGCCCCAGGCCGGCGGGAAGCGGCCAAGCTGATAGCCGTCGCCGCCGCAGTCCCACGGCTCGGCGATGCGTTTCAGCTCGCGCAGCTCGGGATCCTGGTCGATCGCGGCCAGAAGCGGCGCGGCCGGGTCGAACCCTTCGGGCCCCCGGCCCAGGACCGTGGCCAGATCGAAGCGGAACCCGCTCACTCCACCCAGCCGCCGCCACGCCCGCAGCGAGTCCATGGCCAGCCGCAGGCCGGGGGCCGTGTTCAGCGCCAGGGTGTTGCCCGTGCCGGCGTCGTTGAGGTAGCGCGCGGAATCGGCGGGATCGAGGCGGTAGTAGGCGGCGTTGTCCAGCCCGCGCAGGGAAACGGTTGGGCCCAGGGCGTCGCCTTCGCCGGTATGGTTGAACACCACGTCCAGGATGACCTCGATACCCGCGGCGGCCAGGGCGTCGGTGGCGGCGCGCACCTCGCTCCAGCCGCCCGGCGCCAGGCGCGGATCGGGGGCGAGGTAGGCGACCGGATTGTAGCCCCAGTAGTTGGTCAGCCCCAGGGGCGGAAGATGACGCTCGTCGATCCAGGCCGAGGCCGGCAGCAGCTCCACCGTGGTCACCCCCAGGCGGCGCAGGTGGGCGATGGCCGCGGGGTGGGCGAGGCCGGCGAAGGTCCCGCGCAGGGCCTCCGGAACCTCGGCCAGGGTCCGGGTGAAGCCCCGCACATGCAGCTCGTAGATCACCGTCTCCCCCCAGGGGATGTCCAGACGCGGACGGCTGGACGCAGGCGACGGGCTGACGACGACGCCCCGAGGCGTCACCGCGCCGCTGTCCGCCCCCTTGAGGCTCATCGCCGGATGCAGGCGGAACGGCCGGTCGAGGCGCAGGGCGTAGGGATCGACCAGCAACTTGTCCGGATCGAAGCGATGGCCCCGGGCCAGGTCGAATGGTCCATACGCCCGCAGGCCGTAGAGGTCGCCCGGGCCCAGGCCGGCGATGTGGCCGTGGTGGACCGGACCCGTCCGTCCGGGCAGCCGAACGCGTCGGGTCTCGGCCCCGCTGCGGGCATCGAACAGGCAGACCTCGATGGCGGTCGCGTGGGCGGACCAGACCGCGACGTTGGCGCCGCGTTGCGTCGGCGTGACTCCCAGGGGTTCGGGGGCGCCCTCCTCGACCGGACCCGGCGACGGCCGCGACGCCACGTCAGCCCGCGGGTTCGGCGATCAGGCTGCGGAACAGGTCGGCGTACAGGCGCGCCGGCGTCCGCCAGGACACGTCGCTGGCCATGCCGTTGGCCTGGATCCGCCGCCAGGCGGTCCGGTCTGCATACAGGCCGGCGGTCCGGCGCAGGGCGCTTTCCAGCATCGGCGTGTTCACCGGCGAGAACTGCACGCCGGTGGCGGCGCCCGCCGCGATGGCCATGGGCGAGGCGTCGATCACCGTGTCGCCCAGTCCGCCGACTCGGGCGACGAGCGGGACCGCCCCGTAGCGCAGGGCGCACAGCTGGGTGAGGCCGCACGGCTCGAACCGCGACGGCACGAGCAGGGCGTCCGCCCCGGCCTGAACCCCGTGAGCCAGGGCCTCGTCATAGCCGAACACACAGCCGACGCGCCCGGGATGGGCGGCGGCGGCGGCGGCCACCCCGGCTTCCAGGTTCGCCTCTCCCGATCCCAGCACCGCCAGCTGCGCGCCCTCGGCCAGTAGCACCGGCAGGGCGCCCAGCAGGAGGTCGACCCCCTTCTGCCAGCTCAGCCGGCTGACCAGGCCCAGCAGCAGGGCGTCCGGATCGGGGTCCAAGCCGAACCGCGTCTGCAGGGCGGCCTTGTTGAGGCCCCGAAGGTCCAGGTGCTCGGCGTCGAAGGGGGTGTCGATAAGGGGGTCGGCGGCGGGGTTCCAGACGTTCAGGTCGACGCCATTGAGGATGCCGCTGAGGCGGTCGGCGCGGCCGCGCAGCAGCCCGTCGAGGCCCATGCCGCCCTCCGGCGTGCAGATCTCGGCGGCGTAGGTCGGCGAGACGGTGGTGATCCAGTCGGCCAGCCGCAGTCCGGCTTTCAGATAGCCGATCGATCCGTAGTATTCGACACCGTCCGGGCTGAACGATGAGGGCGGCAGGCCCAGGGAGGCCAGCAGGCGCCGGTCGAACTGGCCCTGGAAGGCCAGATTGTGCACGGTCATCACCGTCGCCGGGCGCGGATGGCCGCCGTAGTGCAGATAGGCGCAGGCCAGGCCGGCCTGCCAGTCGTGGGCGTGGACCAGCGCCGGCGCGTAGCCGCCGGCGAGCCCCTGGCCGAGGTCGGCGCCGACGCGCGCCAGGGCGGCGAATCTCTGGGCGTTGTCGCCCCAGTCGCGCCCCTGGGCGTCGGCGTAGGGGCCGCCCGGCCGGTCGAACAGGTGCGGCGCGTCGAGCACGAAGAGGCTGAGCCTGGCGGCCATCCCTTCCAGCAGCTGCGCCGGACCGCCGAAGAGATCGTCCCAGGCGTGGACGGGCTGCGGGCGCTTCAGGGCCCGCCGGACGGCCGGATAACCCGGGACCAGGGTGCGCACCTTCACGCCATGCGGCCTGAGGGCCCCCGGCAGCGCCCCCGCCACATCGGCCAGGCCGCCGGTCTTGATCAGCGGGTAGATCTCCGAGGCGACGGCCAGGACCTCGATGGCGGTCATGCGTTCAGCTTGTCGATCATCTTCTGGGTGATCAGGCAGACACCGCCCTCGGACCGACGGAAGCGTTCGGCGTCCAGGACCGGATTGTCGCCGACCACCAGCCCCTCGGGGATGTGCACGCCGCGGTCGATGATGACGTTGCGAAGGCGCGCCGAGCGGCCGATCTCGACCTCGGGCAGCACCACCGCCAGCTCCACGCGACTGTAGGAATTGGCCCGCACGCCATTGAACAGCAGCGAGCGCCAGACGCTGGCGCCGGAGACCACGCAGCCGCCCGAAACCAGCGAGGCCACCGCCGAGCCCCGTCGCCCGGGATAGTCGTGCACGAACTTTGCCGGGGCGTTCATCTCGCTGTAGGTCCAGACCGGCCAGCTGCGGTCGTAGAGGTCCAGATCGGGCACCACCTCGGTCAGGTCGATGTTGGCGGCGAAGTAGCTGTCGATGGTGCCGACGTCGCGCCAGTAGGCCGGGGCGTCCGGGGTGGCGCGGATGCAGGAGCGGCTGAAGGGGTGGGCCACCGCCTTGCCCTGTTTCACCAGCCTCGGAATGATGTCCTTGCCGAAGTCATGGCTCGACTGCGGGTCGGCGGCGTCGCGCCGCAGTTCCTCGGCCAGGAACTTGGTGTCGAACACATAGATGCCCATACTGGCCAGGCAGAGGTCCGGATTTCCCGGCATGGCCGGCGGATCGGCGGGTTTCTCGACGAAGTCGACGATCCGATCGCTGGCGTCCACCGACATCACCCCGAAGCCGGAGGCCTGGTCGCGGGTGACCTCGATGCAAGCGATGGTGACGTCGGCGCGCTGCTCGACGTGCTGGCGCAGCATCGGCTCGAAGTCCATCTTGTAGATGTGGTCGCCGGCCAGGACGATGATGAAACGGGGTTCGTAGTCCTGGACGATGTCCAGGTTCTGGAACACCGCGTCGGCGGTGCCCAGGTACCAGTTCTCCTCCGAGACGCGCTGGCTGGCCGGCAGGATGTCGAAGGTCTCGTTGCGTTCCGGACGGAAGAAGTTCCAGCCGCGCTGCAGATGCCGGATCAGGCTGTGCGCCTTGTATTGGGTGGCCACGGCGATCCGGCGAATTCCGGAGTTGAGTGCGTTCGACAGGGCGAAATCGACGATGCGGAACTTGCCGCCGAAGTAGACGGCCGGCTTGGCCCGGATATCGGTGAGCTCCATCAGCCGGCTGCCGCGGCCGCCGGCCAGGACATAGGCCATCGCCTGGCGGGAAAGGGGGGCGCTGGTGGACGACATGGCCGGGTCCGATACTGGTTTGTCTGGGCCCCAACCTAGCCCTGTTGGGTCTCTGGCTGGAACCGAAAATACAGGGCGCTGAGCGCCGGAAGGGTGATCACGGCCGAGGCCGCATAGCCGTGGGAGGGCGTGGGCGCCGCCTCGACGGCGCCGAGGTTGCCCTGGCCCGATCCGCCGTAGGCGGCGGCGTCGGAGTTGAAGATCTCCAGCCATCGCCCGACCGTGGGCAGGCCGATGCGGTAGCCGCTTCTGACCACCGGGGTGAAGTTGCAGACCACGGCGACGGGGGCATCCTCAGGACCTCCCAGGCGAAGCCAGACGGCCACCGACTGGCCCTCGTCGTCGACCACGATCCAGCGGAACCCCTCAGCCTCGCAGTCCCGGGCGTGCAGGGCGGGAGTGGCCCGGTAGAGGCGGTTCAGGTCGCGCACGGCCGCCTTTACGCCGGCGTGCATCGGGTCGCCCAGACGCTCCCAGTCGAGCTCGCCACGGAAGTCCCACTCCCGGCGCTGGGCGAAGTCCTGACCCATGAACAGCAGCTTCTTGCCCGGATAGCCCCACATATAGCCGTAGAGCGCCCGCACCCCGGCGAACTGCCGCCAGGCGTCGCCCGGCATGCGGCTGAGAATCGTGCCTTTGCCGTGCACCACCTCGTCGTGCGAGAGGGGCAGCACGAAGGCCTCGCTGAACGCATAGAGCAGGCCGAAGGTCAGCTTGCGGTGGTGATAGCGCCGGTGGACCGGGTCCCTGGCCATGTACTCCAGGGTGTCGTTCATCCAGCCCATGTTCCACTTGAAGTCGAAGCCCAGCCCGCCCAGGGCGGGCGGCAGGGTCACGCCCGGCCAGGTGGTGGACTCCTCGGCCATGGTAAGCGCGCCACACCGAGCGTCGTGAACCAGCACGTTGAGCTGCTTGAGAAAGGCCTCGGCCTCGCGGTTCTCGCGCCCGCCCTCGGCGTTGGGCAGCCACGTCCCCGCCGGACGGGAATAGTCCAGGTGGAGCATCGAGGCGACGGCGTCGACCCTCAGGCCGTCTATGTGGAACACCTCCAGCCAGTAGAGGGCGTTGGCCAGCAGGAGATTGACCACCTCGCGGCGGCCGAAATCGAAGATCGCCGTGTTCCAGTCGGGATGGAATCCGCGCCGCGGGTCGGCGTACTCGTAGAGCGCGGTCCCGTCGAACCGGGCCAGGCCGTGACGATCGACCGGGAAGTGGGCCGGCACCCAGTCCAGGATCACCCCCAGTCCGGCCTGGTGCGCCTCGTTCACCAGCCTGGCGAAGCCGGCCGGATCGCCGAACCGGCGCGTGGGCGCGAACAGTCCGATCGGCTGGTAGCCCCAGGAGTCGTCCAGCGGGTGCTCGGAAACCGGCATCAGTTCCAGGTGCGTGAAGCCCATGTCGACGACATAGGGAATCAGGCGAGCGGCGATCTCGTCGTAGTCGAGGAAGCCGTCGTCGGCGGCGCGGCGCCACGACCCCAGGTGCGCCTCGTAGATGGAGATCGGCTGCCGTCGGGGATCGGCGGCCCGGGCGCGGGCCCGCCAGGCGTCGTCGTCCCAGGCGAAGGCGTCGATCCGCGACACCACCGAGGCGGTGGACGGACGCAGTTCGGCGGCGAAGCCGAAGGGGTCGGCCTTCAGCGGCACCAGGGCGCCGTCCGGTCCGAGAATTTCGTACTTGTAGACGGCGCCTTCGCGCAGGCGAGGGATGAAGGTCTCCCACAGGCCGCTGTCGACGCGCTTGCGCATCGGGTTTCGCCGGCCGTCCCAGGCGTTGAAATCGCCCACCAGCGACACGCGGCGGGCGTTCGGGGCCCAGACGGCGAAGGCCACGCCGGCGCTTCCCTGGTGCTCCACGGGATGGGCCCCGAGGCGCTCGAACAGGCGTCGGTGCGCCCCCTCGACGAACAGGTGATCATCCATCGGCCCGAGCACCGGGCCGAAGCGGAAAGCGTCATCCAGGTCCCAGGCGCCGGAAGCATTGGCGGCGAACAGGCGGTAGGGGTCGGTCGCCGCCGCTCCCTTGATGAGCCCCTCGAAAAGACCCTCCGCATGGCGGCGGGTCAGGGGGGCGCGCCATCGGCCGTCGGCGCTGCGGGCCTCGACACGCTCCGCGCCGGGGATCAGGGCGCGGATCATCAGCCCCTGACGGGAGGCGTGCGGGCCCAGCACCGCGAACGGGTCGCCGTGTGCGCCGCTGACGAGGGCGGCGACCTCGGACTCCGCGAGGCGCCGGCCGGCCGATGTCTTTGATTTCAAGTCTTGAGTACCGGAACGTCCCAGATGTCCTGAGCATACTCCCGTATCGTGCGGTCCGACGAGAACCATCCCATGTGGGCGGTGTTGAGAATGGCCGAGCGTCGCCAGGCGGCCTGATCCGTCCAGCGGTCGGCCACCGCGGCCTGCGCCTGGACGTAGGCCTCGAAGTCAGACAGCACCAGGAAGTGGTCGTGATCCTGAAGGCTTTCGACGAAGTCGCGGTAAAGGGAGGGCTCCGAGGGGGAAAAGACGCCTGAACCCACCTGTTCGAGCACCTGGCGCAGCATGGGCGAGGCGGCGACGATGTCGCGCGCGTTGATCCCCTCGCGGCGGCGCGCCTCCACCTGATCGGCGGTCAGGCCGAAGATGAAGATGTTCTCGTCGCCGACGTGTTCCTTGATCTCCACGTTGGCTCCGTCGAGCGTGCCGATGGTCAGGGCCCCGTTCAGCGCCAGCTTCATGTTGCCGGTGCCCGAGGCTTCCATGCCGGCGGTGGAGATCTGTTCGGAGAGGTCCGAGGCTGGAATGATCGCCTCGGCCAGGGTGACGTTGTAGTTGGGCAGGAACACCACCTTCAGCAGCCCGCGCAGGGTCGGGTCGCTGTTCACCACCTGGGCGACGTCATTGATCAGCTTGATGATCAGCTTGGCCCGATGATAGCTCGCCGCCGCCTTGCCGGCGAAGATCTTCACCCGCGGAGTCCAGTTGCGCGTCGGTTGGGCGCGGATCGCGTCATAGAGCGCGATGGTCTCGAGGATGTTGAGCAGCTGGCGCTTGTACTCGTGGATCCGCTTGATCTGGGTGTCGAACAGCGCGTCGGGGTCGACCCTGACGTGAATCCGGTCGGCGATCAGGCGCGAAAGGGCGACCTTGTGGTCGCGCCGGTTGGCCGCGAACCGCGCCTGCACGCCGCTGTCGTCGGCGTAGGCGGCGAAATCGGCCAGCGCCATGGGGTCGTCCAGCACCTTGCCGCCCACCGTTTCCGCCAGCAGGCGCGTCAGGCCGGGATTGGCTTCCATCAGCCAGCGGCGGAAGGTGATGCCGTTGGTCTTGTTGACGATGCGATCGGGGTAGATGCGGTGGAACGTCGAGAACACGGTCTGGCGCATCAGTTCGGTGTGCAGGGCCGACACGCCGTTGACCTTGTGGGCGCCGATGAAGCTCAGCCAGCCCATGCGCACCTTGCGGCCGGCGTGCTCGTCGATCAGCGAGACCTGGCCGAGTTCACTCTCGTCGATCCGGCCGTCGGCGCGCAGTTCGTCAAGGTGCAGGGCGTTGATCATATAGATGATCTGCATGTGGCGCGGCAGCAGCCGCTCCATCAGAGGCACGCCCCAGTGCTCGAGCGCTTCGGGCAGCAGGGTATGGTTGGTGTAGGAGAAGGTCGCCTGGGTGATCCTCCACGCCTCCGCCCACTCGACGCCGTGGACGTCCACCAGCAGCCGCATGAGCTCGGGGATGGCGATGGCCGGGTGGGTGTCGTTCAGCTGGATGGCGACATTGTCGGCCAGGCCGCGCACGTCCCCGTCGTGCTGCTCCATGTGCCGCCGCACGATGTCCTGCAGCGCCGCGGAGGAGAAGAAGTACTCCTGGCGCAGGCGCAGTTCCTCGCCGGCCGGGGTTTCGTCGCTGGGATAGAGCACCTGGGAGATCGCCTGGGCCTTGGACTGCGAGGCCAGGGCGCCGATGTGGTCACCGCGGTTGAAGGCCTCCAGCCCCAGGGGGTCCGGCGCACGGGCGGACCATAGCCGCAGGGTGTTCACATGCCGGCCGCGCCAGCCGACCACCGGCGTGTCGAACGCCAGGGCCTCCACCGTCTCGCCGGGAAACCAGTGGTAGCGGCCGGCCGCCGGGCCCTGTTCGAGGAACTCCACATGGCCGCCGAAGCCGATGTGATAGAGCACCTCCGGCCGCTCGAATTCCCAGGGGTTGCCCGACGCCAGCCAGTTCTCGGGGGCCTCGATCTGCCAGCCGTTCTTGATCTGCTGGCGAAACAGGCCGTGGTCGTAGCGGATGCCGTAGCCGTAGGCGGCCACCGAGAGGCTGGCCATGCTCTCCATGAAACAGGCGGCCAGTCGTCCGAGGCCGCCGTTGCCCAGGGCCGCGTCCGGCTCGATCGCCCGCAGCCGCTCCAGGTCCACGCCCAGTTCGCCCAGGGCCGACCGCATGGTTTCGGTGAGGCCGAGGTTGTTGAGCGAGTCGCCCAGCAGGCGACCGATCAGGAACTCCATGGACAGGTAGTAAACCCGCTTGCGCTTCTCGTTGTAGATCGCCCGGGTGGTCGGGAACCACCGGTCGACGATGCGGTCGCGCACCGTCAGGGCGGTGGCCAGGAACCAGTCGTGATTGCTGGCGACGATGGGGTCCTTGCCGACGGCGTAGGTGAGCTTGGCCACAAGGGCGCGGCGCAGGGCGACGACGCCCTCATCATCGGCCGGCAGGGCGATCCTGGGCTTCGATCCCGTGGACGCCGGGGAAGACGGAAGTGTGTTCATGGCCTGAGGCTAGGACGCGTGCGCCGCCGCCGTCCACCTCCGGGCGCCGCTACCGACCCGCAATCGTCCGGGGCGCCTAGCAATTGATCGCAGGGAAGAGGCGAGCGGGAGGGGGCGGCGGCCGACGGGCCGGTCAGATCGGCTCGGCGGCGATGCGCTTGTCCAGATAGGTCCCGACGCGGGTCTCGACCTCATGCAGGTTGTCGCTCCAGAAGTGGCCGCCGCCCTCGACCAGTTCATAGTCGATGACGATCCCCTTCTGGGTGCGCAGCTTGGCCACCACCTTCTCCACCTCGGTGTTGGGCACTACCGTGTCGGCCGATCCGTGCAGGATCAGGCCGGAGGCCGGGCAGGGGGCCAGGAAGCTGAAGTCGTACATGTTGGTGGGCGGCGAGACGGAGATGAAGCCGTCGGTTTCCGGGCGGCGCATCAGCAGCTGCATCCCGACCCAGGCGCCGAAGTCGAAGCCGGCGACCCAGCACTGCGAAGCGGCCGGGTGGGTCGACTGCAGCCAGTCCAGGGCGGTGGCGGCGTCGGCCAGTTCGCCGATGCCGGAATCGAATTCCCCCTGGCTGCGGCCCACGCCGCGGGAATTGAAGCGCAGGACATTGAAGCCGCGCTTCATGAAAAGATGGAACAGCTGCACGGCCACGGGATGGTTCATGTGCCCGCCCGCCCGCGGGTGGGGGTGCAGGATCAGGGCGATCGGCGCGGTGTCGTCCTTGCGGGGGGAATAACGGGCTTCAATGCGGCCGGCGCTGCCGGGCAGAACGATCTCAGGCATCAGCAATCCTGACGAAAGGGTGTGCGGGTAATACTTGACCGCGTGGGTTGGTTTTCATATATGCGGCGCTTCGGTCCTCCCGGACCCGGCTTCCCGCAAGGGGGCGGTATGTATCAACAACCCGCCCCGGATTGCGAGAAAATAGCGACACGCAACGGAATGCAGCTGAGCACCAAGGGACGTTACGCGGTCATGGCCATGACCGAACTGGCCGACCAGAAGGCTGAGCGCGCCCTCACCCTGGCGGCCATCGCCGAGCGGCAGCAGATCTCCCGTCCCTATCTGGAACAGCTGTTCGCCCGCCTGCGGCGCGAGGGCCTGGTGCAGTCGGTGCGGGGCCCAGGCGGCGGCTATCGTCTGGCCAGGCCGGCCGCCGAGCTTTCGGTAGCCGAGGTGGTGACCGCCGTCGACGAGCCGCTGCGCGCCACTCGCTGCAAGGGCGAGGGGCCAGGCTGCATGAGCGGCGGCGCACGCTGCCTCACCCACGACCTGTGGGTGGAGACGGGCCGGCAGCTTCACGCCTACCTCTCAGGCATCTCCCTGGCCGACGTCCTGGCCGGGCGTCTGCGCGTGGGCGAGGCGCCGCTGCAATGACCGCCGCCGGAACCTATCTCGACTACAACGCCACCGCTCCGGTCCGCCCGGAAGCCACCGCCGCGGTGCTGAAGGCCCTGGCGATGACCGGCAATGCGTCCTCGGCGCACGCCGCCGGCCGCGCCGCCCGCGCCCTTGTCGAGGCGGCCCGCGCCAACGTCGCCGCCCTGGCCGCCGCCTCGCCGGCCTCGGTCACCTTCGTCAGCGGCGGCGCGGAGGCCAACGCCCTGGCCATCCACAGCGCCCTTGCCGCCGGATGCGACCGGGTTATCGTCGGCGCCACCGAACACGACACCGTGCTCGAGACCGCCCGCGTCGCCGGGGCCCCGTTCAGCGTCTGGCCCGCGAGTGATCAGGGACTCGCCGATCTGGACTGGCTGGAGGCCGCCCTGGCGCGCGGCGGCCGGCCGCTGGTCTGCCTGATGCTGGCCAACAACGAGACCGGGGTCATCCAGCCGGTCGCCGAGGCGGCGCGACGGGTGCGCGCGGCCGGCGGCTGGCTGCACGTCGACGCCGTCCAGGCCGCCGGCAAGATCGCCATCGACCTCGAGGCGCTGGGCGCCGACAGCCTCAGCCTCTCGGCGCACAAGATCGGCGGCCCACAGGGCGTGGGCGCCCTTGTCGCCGGTCCGCGCGCCGTCATCCATCGCCGCCAGCACGGCGGGGGCCAGGAACACGGCCGCCGCGCCGGCACCGAGAACCTGCCGGGAATCGCCGGATTCGGCGCCGCCGCACGCGCCGCGCTCGCCGATCTGCCCAGGCTGGCCGCCGACCGCGCCGGCCGAGACGCGCTTGAGGCCCTGGTCGCCGCCGCCGGCGCACAGGTTCTCGGCCAGGGCGCGCCCCGGCTTCCCCAGACCCTCTGTTTCGCCACCCCCGGATTCGCCGCCGAACTGCAGGTGATCTCGCTGGATCTGGCCGGCGTATGGGTCAGCGCCGGCGCCGCCTGCTCTTCGGGCAAGGTCAAGGCCAGCCCGGTGGTCGCCGCCATGGGGCGCCCGGATCTGGCTCCCTTTTCCATCCGTGTCAGCGGCGGATGGGCCACCACGCCGCGGGACTGGGCCCGCTGCGGCGAGGCATGGCTGAAGTTGAATGAACGCCGGCTCTCGCGCCGGCTGGAGGTTGCGTAGACGTCATGGCCGCTGTCCAGCAGACGACCGATCAGGTTCAGGAGCTCGAGCGCTACAAGCACGGCTTCGTCACCGACATCGACCAGGAGTTCGCCCCCAAGGGCCTAAGCGAGGCCACGGTGCGCTTCATCTCGGCCAAGAAGGGCGAACCCGACTGGATGCTCGACTGGCGCCTGGAGGCCTTCCGCCGGTGGCTGGCCCTCGACGAGCCCGACTGGGCGCGGGTGCACTTCCCGAAGATCGACTACCAGGACGCCTACTACTACGCCGCGCCCAAGGAGAAGGTCGGGCCGGCCAGCCTCGACGAGGTCGACCCTGAGCTGCTGGCGGTTTACGAAAAGCTCGGCATTCCCCTGAAAGAACAGGAATTTCTGGCCGGGGTGAAGGGGTCGCCGAAGTATGCGGTCGACGCGGTGTTCGACAGCGTCTCGGTGGTCACCACCTTCAAGAAGGAGCTGTCCCAGGTCGGCGTCATCTTCTGCTCGATGAGCGAGGCCATCCGCGAACACCCCGAGCTGGTGCGCCGCTATCTCGGCTCTGTGGTGCCGGTGTCGGACAACTATTTCGCCTGCCTCAACAGCGCGGTCTTCTCCGACGGCAGCTTCGTCTATGTGCCGCCGGGGGTGCGCTGCCCCATGGAGCTGTCGACGTATTTCCGCATCAACGCCGCCGAGAGCGGCCAGTTCGAACGCACCCTGATCATCGCCGACAAGGGCGCCTACGTCTCCTATCTGGAGGGCTGCACCGCGCCCATGCGCGACGAGAACCAGCTTCACGCGGCGGTGGTCGAACTGGTGCTGCTCGACGACGCAGAGATCAAATATTCCACCGTCCAGAACTGGTATCCGGGCGACAAGGACGGCAAGGGCGGCATCTACAACTTCGTCACCAAGCGCGCCGATTGCCGGGGCGACCGTTCGAAGGTCAGCTGGACCCAGGTGGAGACCGGCTCGGCGATCACCTGGAAATACCCCTCCTGCGTCCTGCGCGGCGAGAGCTCCAGCGGCGAGTTCTACTCCATCGCCATCACCAACAACCGCCAGCAGGCCGACACCGGCACCAAGATGATCCATCTTGGCCGGGGCACCCGCTCGCGCATCATCTCCAAGGGCATATCGGCGGGCCATTCGTCCAACACCTACCGCGGCCTGGTCTCGGCCCACCCGAAGGCTGTCGGCGCGCGCAACTTCACCCAGTGCGACAGCCTGCTCATCGGTAAGAACTGCGCCGCCCACACCGTGCCCTACATCGAGGCCCGCAACGGCCACGCCCACTTCGAGCACGAGGCCACCACCACCCGCCTTTCCGAGGACCAGCTCTTCTATGTGATGCAGCGCGGCCTGGGGCAGGAGGAGGCGGTCCAGCTCCTGGTCAACGGCTTCGTCAAGGACGTGCTGCAGGAGCTTCCCATGGAGTTCGCCGTTGAGGCTCAGAAGCTGGTGGCTGTGAGCCTCGAAGGGAGCGTGGGATGAGTGCGCAACGTATCGTCAATATCGCCGACCTGCCGCTGAACGACGCGGGCGACGGCAAGGACTTCGTGGCCAAGGTTGGCCGCGCGGGGCCGGTGCTCGGCTCGACCGGGCTTGGGTGCAGCCTGGTGGTCGTGCCGCCGGGCAAGGGCGCCTGGCCGTTCCATCGCCACCACGTGATCCACGAGCTCTTCTATGTGCTGTCGGGCGAGGGCGAGACGCGGATCGGCGATGAGCGAAAGCCGGTCAAGGCGGGCGACCTGATCGCGGCGCCCGCGGGAGCAGAGGCGCACCAGATCGTCAACACCGGTGAGGGCGAGCTGCGCTACCTCGCCA
>CAIXWN010000163.1 GCA_903923135.1 uncultured Caulobacteraceae bacterium
CCGCACGGCGGGGTTGAACGGCTGGTCGCCGGCCAGGGTCCCGGCCGCCTCGCCCCGCCAGAGGATGTCGCCGGTGGGCTCCAGGGCGAAGGCGTCGTCGGGCTCGGCCGCCAGCCGGCCCATGCGCCGGCCCATCTCCGGCCCCACCGCCCGCTGGGCGGCGGCGCGCAGGGCCTTGATCTCCAGGGCGCCCGCGCCCCTGGCCGCCTCGAACTGCAGCCCGCGCAGGCGCCCGACGAACTGGCCCTCCACCGTGACCACCCCGTCGTCGGCCACGCCGGCCAGCAGGTCGTCCGCCCGGCCGAGGCCGCGCATCAGGGCGCTGGTCCGGCGGTCGATGAACCGGGCCATCAGCTTCTCGTGCAGGGTGTCGGAAAGCCGCTCCTCGAGGCCGCGGGTGACCTCGCGCCAGTGCGCCGCGTCGGCCAGCCAGTCGGGACGGTTGGCCACATAGGCCAGGGTGCGAACCCCGGCCAGGCGGCTGGACAGGGCGTCGATCTCGCCGTGCAGGCGGTCGAGCTGGCGGTGCTGCTCGGCCATCCAGTCGTCCGGAATCCGCCGGTTTCCGACGCTCAGGTGTTCGAACAGCATTCGCACCAGGCGGATGTGCTCGTCGGGCGTGGTCTTGCGGAAATCCGGCGTCTGGCAGGCGTCCCACAGGCGCAGCAAGGCCGAGCGGTCGGCGCAGCGGGCGACCACCGCCGCCTCGGCGGCGAGGGCGCGCAGGGCCCGCTCGTCCATCGCCTCTTCCGACGCCTTCAGCCCCTCCCGCGTCGGCGGCGCGGCCAGGGACCGCTGCAGAGCCGCCAGGGACTGGAAATCCAGGTCGCCGTTGCGCCACTGCGCGGCGGCCACCGCCTCGAAGCTGTGGCCCTCCACCGCCGCGATCAGGTCCGGTTCCATGGGTTCGCAGCCGCCGGTCACCCCGAAGGTCCCGTCGGTCCGGTAGCGGCCGGCCCGGCCGGCGATCTGGCCCACCTCATGCGGATGCAACGGGCGCTGCCGGCGCCCGTCGAACTTGCTCAGCCCGGCGAAAGCCACATGGTCGACATCCATGTTCAGGCCCATGCCGATGGCGTCGGTGGCGACCAGGAAGTCGACCTCCCCCGACTGGTAGAGCGCGACCTGGGCGTTGCGGGTGCGCGGGCTGAGCGAGCCCATCACCACCGCCGCCCCGCCTCTCTGGCGGCGGATCAGTTCGGCGATGGCGTAGACGTCGTCCGCCGAGAAGGCGACCACGGCGCTGCGCCGCGGCAGGCGCGTCAGCTTGCGGGGACCGGCGGAACTGAGTGTGGAGAACCGCTCGCGGGTGACGATTTCGGCTCCGGGCAGCAGCCGGCGGATCAGCGGCGCCATGGTCCCCGAGCCGAGGAACATGGTCTCGAAGGTCCCGCGGGCGTGCAGCAACCGGTGCGTAAACAGATGGCCGCGCTCGGGATCGCCGGCCAGCTGGATCTCGTCCACCGCCAGGAACTCCACCTGCCGCGTCAGAGGCATGGCCTCGACGGTGCAGACGAAATAATGGGCCCGCGGCGGGACGATCTTCTCCTCGCCGGTGATCAGGGCCACCGACCGGGGCCCGCGCGCCTTGACGATGCGGTCGTAGATTTCCCGCGCCAGCAGGCGCAGCGGCAGGCCGATCATCCCCGAGGCGTGGCCGAGCATGCGCTCCACCGCCAGGTGGGTCTTGCCGGTGTTGGTCGGGCCCAGGACCGCGACCAGCCGGGACGGAGCCTGTCCGGTGGGCCGATGACTCATGAGACCCTGATGTGGCCTAAGCCGCCCCCTCTGGCAACCGGCGCGGACGCCGCGAGACGGGGTTAACGCAAGATGTGCGCCGCCGTGAACAGGACCGAAACGAATCATGACCGAATCGCTGATGCCGGCGGATTCAGTTTTCGTTCCCTACGACATCTGGTGGGTCGCCGACGCCCGGGCACAAGTCGGGCGGCTCACCTTCGCTCTCCCTGACTGCCCGCGCTTGACGCGCCCGCCTGCCTTCGCCTATATCGCCGCCTCCTGAGCGGGACCCCCCCGCCCAAACCCCTTGTCTCGGATAAGCTTCGCGCCATGTCACGCCGCTGCGAACTCACCGGTGTCGGCCCGATGGTCGGCCACAACGTGAGCCACTCGAATATCAAGACCAAGCGGCGCTTCCTGCCGGCGCTGGCTCCGGCCAGCCTGCAGTCGGACAGCCTTGGCCAGACCTTCAAGCTGAAGATATCCAACGCCGCCCGTCGCACGCTCGACTTCCGCGGCGGCCTGGACGTGTTCCTGCTCAAGGCGCACGACGAGACGCTCTCGCCCCGAGCCCTGAAGATCAAGAAGCAGGTCAAGGCCAAGCTGGCCAACGCTCCGGCGGCCTGATCCGCGTCGCCCCCTAGAGGGGCGGGCCGGATCTTCTAATCCGTCAGCAGAGATCGCCCGGCCTCGCGCACGTCGAGGCAGCCGGTGAGCGACATGGCCAGGCGCAGTTCCTGGCGCAGGATGGCCAGCATCCCCGACACCCCCGCCTCGCCGCCCGCGCCCAGGGCGTAGGCCCAGGCGCGCCCGATGAGGCAGGCCTTGGCGCCCAGGGCCAGGGCCTTGAGCACGTCCAGGCCCGACCGGACGCCACCGTCCATCAGCACGGTGAGATCATCGCCAACGGCCTCGACGATGGCCGGCAGGGCGGCGACGGATGACGGCGCCCCGTCGAGCTGGCGCCCGCCGTGGTTGGAAACCACCAGACCGTCGACCCCGCAGGCCCTGGCCGCGCGGGCGTCCTCGGCGTCGAGCACGCCCTTGAGGACCAGGGGGCCGGGCCAGCGCTCCCGCACCCAGTCGATGTCCTTCCAGGTGACCGACGGGTCGAAGTTGCGCCCGATCCAGCCCATGTATTCCTGAAGCGCGCCCAGGTCGGTGCTGGCCGCGGCGATGTTACCCAAAGACTGCGGCCCGCCGCGCACCAGCACGTCCCAGAACCAGTCCGGATGGGCCAGGCCGTCGATGGCCTGACGCAGCCGCGCCGCCGGGCTGGCGACGTTGAGACCGTTACGCGCGTCGCGGTAGCGGGAGCCGGGCACAGGCAGATCGACGGTGAACAGCAGCACCGGGCAGGCCGCCTGGCGCGCCGTGGCCAGAAGCTCGGCCATGAAGCCGCGGTCCTTGATCATATAGAGCTGGAACCAGGGCGGGGTCGCCGCCGCGGCCACCTCGCCTATGGTGCAGACGCCGACCGTGGAGAGGCTGAAGGGCACGCCCGCGGCCTTGGCGGCCCGCGCCGCCTGGGCCTCGCCGCGCCGGGCGTACATGCCCGCCAGCCCCACCGGTGAAAGCACCACCGGCATGGACAGGGTCTGGCCGAACACCTCGGTCTGCATCTGCAGGGTCGAGACGTCGCGCAGCACCCGCTGGCGCAGGGTCAGGGCCGCCATGTCGGCGACATTGGCCGCCAGGGTGTTCTCGCCGTAGGAGCCGCCGTCGATATATTCAAACAAGAAATCGGGCAGGCGCCGGCGCGCGGCTGCGCGGTAGTCGGCGACATCCGAAAGACGGGAGCCCCTGCGGCTGCCATCGGAGTCGTAGTCGGGCGCGGGCATTGGTCCTTCTCCCTTGTCGGGAGCAAGGCCTAGCCCCGCGACCGCGCAGCCGCAAGAGG
>CAIXWN010000164.1 GCA_903923135.1 uncultured Caulobacteraceae bacterium
CAGAACACCGACAGGGCCCAGCGCGGCAGGGGCTCGCCCGGATACCATTTGCCCTGGCCATAGTGCGCCAGGCCGCCGGCGCCGAAGCGCTCGCGCAGCCTCAGCAGCAGCTCTTCCCCGATGGCGGGCTTGGTCGGGCCCGAGGCCGCCGTGTTCCACTCGGGGGCCTCGCGATCGTCGAGCGAGACGAAGGTCGGCTCGCCGCCCATGGTCAGGCGGACATCCTGCGCCGCCAGATCCACCTCGACGGCGTCGCCCAGGGCCACCAGGGCGGCCCAGTCGGGGTCCTCGAAGGGGCGGGTGATGCGGGTGGCCTGGGCGACCCGGGTGACGGTCATCTCGAAGTCGAACTCGGCCGCCGCGCTGCTCACCACGCCGATGATCGGCGCGGCCGACCGGTAGTGCGGCGCCGCGGCCAGGGGCAGATGCCCCTCACCGCACATCAGGCCCGAGGTGGCGTCCAGGCCGATCCAGCCGGCCCCCGGCACATAGACCTCGGCCCAGGCGTGCAGGTCGGTGAAATCGACCTGGGTGCCCAGGGGCCCCTCGATGGGATCGATGTCCGCCTTGAGCTGGATGAGGTAGCCGGAGACGAAGCGCGCCGCGAGGCCCAGCTTGCGGAACATCTGCACCAGAAGCCAGGCGCTGTCACGGCACGAGCCCGAACCGAGGGCCAGGGTCTCGTCCGGGCTCTGCACCCCGGGCTCCATGCGCACGACATAGGCGACCCGGCTCTGCACCTCGGCGTTCAGATAGACGAGAAAATCCACGGTGGTCCGCCCGGCGGGGTCCAGGGCCTCGACCGCGGCGCGCAGCAGCGGGCCGTCCTCGTCCACCGCGAAATAGGCGGCCAGATCGCGGGCGGTGTCCTCGGGATAGGGAAACGGAAAGTGCTCGGCGTAGGGTTCGACAAAGAAATCAAAGGGATTGATCACCGTCATGTCGGCGGTCAGATCGACCTCGACGGTGAATTCCGTGGTCCGTTCGGAGAAGACCACCCGGGCCAGCCACGACCCGTGCGGATCCTGCTGCCAGTTGATGAAATGGCTGGAGGGCGAGATCTTCAGCGAATAGCTGGGGATCAGGGTGCGGCAATGCGGGGCCGGGCGCAGGCGGATGGTCTGCGGCCCCAGCTCGACCAGGCGGTCATAGCGGTAGCGGGTGACATGGTGGAGGGCGGCGAGGACCGACAGGGCGGGCTCCAGTCAAGATGGCCGATCGGATCAGAACGGACTCCGTGACAGACCGTAGCGACGCGCGTGGGCCGGTCACAAGAGCGTTGCCGCGCTTTGCGGCAAATGACGTGCGATTGTCGTCCTGAGGGCAGGGCGGGACAGCCCGGCCCGTCAGGCGCCCCGGGCGGTGGCCGTCTGCAGCCAGGCGATGAGGTCGTCGGTCACCTCGTCGCGGTTGGTCTCGTTGAACATCTCGTGCCGCCCGCCGGGATAGATGCGGTGATCGATTCGGCTGAGGCCGGCGCTGCGGTAGCTCTCCACCAGGGCCGTGGCGAAGGCCTGTCCGGGGCCGGTCACCGGATCGAATTCGCCCGAGATCACCAGGATGGGCAGATCCACCCGCACCGAGGCCAACCGGGGGTCGTGGCGGGCGACACTGGCGGTCTGGAACAGCGACGCCATGGCGGCGTCGGCGAGGGGAAAACCGCACAGGGGATCGGCGACATAGGCGTCGACCTCCGTCTCGTCGCGGCTGAGCCAGTCGAAGTCGGTTCGCGCTGGCGTGAAGGCGGCGTTCATCGATCCGGGCGCGGCCGCCTGGCCGGCGGCCGCCATGGCCGTCAGCATGGCGTCCACCGCCGCGGTCCCCGAGAGGACGAGCCCGGCCAGCCGCTGGTGGTTTTCCAGTAGATAGAGCTGGGCGGCGAAGGAGCCCATGCTGTGGCCGAGCAGGATCAGCGGGGTGTTAGGGGTCTCGGCCTGGGCGTGGCGGGACAGCGCGCCCATGTCGTCGATCAGGCTCTTGAAGCCGCCCGGCCCGAAGTCCCCAAGCCCGTGGACCGCGGCCGAGGCGCCATGGCCGCGATGATCGTTGGCGTAGACGGCGAAACCGGCGCCGGTCAGGGCCCGGGTGAGGCGCCCGTAGCGGTTGATGTGCTCGGCCATGCCGTGGGCGATCTGCACGATCGCCCGGGGCCGCCCGGCCGGCGCGGACCGGTAGGCGATGATGTGCGCGCCGTCATCGGCGGCGAGGGTGAAGGGGGTGATGGCGGCGGCGGTCATGGTCGGGTCTCCGCCGGCGATCCAACATCAATCCCGGGCCGGACGCCAGAGGGGGGGGCAGGGCCTGCCGCGCCTGAGCGTCAATCCGATTCCGCCCGGCGCCGTCTTGCTCTAGACAGAGTCCATGGCGTCCAGATCGTTTGTTCCGCCCAGCCGCTATGCGGTGTTCGGGCTCTGCGGCCTCCTCGTGGGTGTGGCGGTCGGGGCCATTCTGGCGGGCTTTGGCCTCGCCTGGTGGCTGCTGGCGCCGGCCGTCGCCCTCACCGCGGTGGGCGTGAGCGACCTGAGGCAGTCGCGCCACTCCATCCAGCGCAACTACCCGGTGATCGGTCACATCCGCTGGCTGGTGGAGTTCGTGCGGCCGGAAATCCGCCAGTATCTGATTGAGGCCGACGAGGAGGCGGCGCCGTTCTCGCGCAGCCAGCGCTCGCTGGTCTACGACCGGGCCAAGGGCAAGCCCGGCGAGCATCCCTTCGGCACGCTGCTGGACCCCTATCGCGAGGGCTATGAGTTCATCGGCCACTCGACGATGCCGGTGGAGGCGGCCGATCCGTCGACCTTCCGCATCACCGTCGGCGGTCCGGACTGCAAGCGACCCTATAGCACCTCGGTGTTCAACATCTCGGCGATGAGCTTCGGCGCACTCAGCGCCAACGCCATCCGCGCCCTCAACGCCGGCGCGAAACGGGGCGGCTTCAGCCACGACACCGGCGAGGGCAGCCTGTCGCCCTATCACCGCGAGATGGGGGGCGACATCGTCTGGGAGCTGGGCAGCGGCTACTTCGGCTGCCGCACGCCGGACGGCGCCTTCGATCCGGAACGGTTCGCCGTGAACGCCCGGCTCGATCAGGTGAAGATGATCGAGATCAAGCTCAGCCAGGGGGCCAAGCCAGGGCACGGCGGGGTGCTGCCGGCGGCCAAGGTGACCCCCGAGATCGCCGAGACCCGTGGCGTCCCCCTGGGCCGGGACTGCGTCTCGCCCTCGGCGCACAGCGCCTTCTCGACGCCGCTGGAACTGATGGCCTTCATCACCCGCCTGCGGACGCTGTCGGAGGGAAAGCCGGTGGGCTTCAAGCTGTGCATCGGCCACCCGTGGGAGTTCATGGCCGTCGTCAAGGCGATGCTGGAGACCGGCGTGACCCCGGACTTCATCGTCGTCGACGGGACCGAGGGCGGCACCGGGGCGGCGCCCACCGAATTCAGCGACCACGTCGGGGCGCCCATGCGCGAGGGGCTGTTGTTCGTCCACAACACCCTGGTCGGCGCGGGCCTGAGGGACCGCATCCGCGTCGGCGTGGCCGGCAAGATCGTCAGCGCCTTCGACATTCTCAGCGTCCTGGCCATCGGCGCGGACTGGGCCAATGCGGCGCGGGGCTTCATGTTCGCCGTGGGCTGCGTTCAGTCGCGCAGCTGCAACACCAACCGCTGCCCCACCGGGGTCGCCACCCAGGATCCGCTCCGACAGGCCGCCCTGATCGTGCCGGACAAGGCCGAGCGGGTGTTCAACTTCCACCACCTCACCCTTAAGGCGCTCGCCGAGATGCTCGGCGCGGCCGGGCTGCAGCATCCCGATCAGGTCAGGTCGCACCATCTGGCCCGCCGGGTCAGCGCCACCGAGGTGCGGCTGTTCAGCGAACTGCACACCTTCCTGGAGCCGGGGTCGCTTCTCGACGGATCGGTGACCTCGGGCATGTACGCCGACAACTGGCGGCGGGCCCCGGCGCAGACCTTCGCCAACTGAGGCCATTTCCGGACCGGCGACTTCGGCCTAAGCTTTTGCGGAACGCGCCCGGCGGAGCGGCGCGCCGCAGCAGGGTGGAGACCGGCGATGAGCCTTCCCGAAGTCAGCTATGAACGTCGCGGCCGGCTGGGGCTCATCCGCCTGGAGCGCCCGGACGCCCTCAATGCCCTGACGATGGCGATGATCGGCGAGATCGAGGCCGTGGCGCGCGCCGCCGAGGCCGATCCGGCCGTCTTCGCCATCTGCATCACCGGCGCCGGCCGCGGCTTCTGCGCCGGCCTCGACATGAGCGTCCTGGCCGACCACGCCGCCGGCCGGGCGCCGGGCCCCGATCCGGCGCGCCCCCGCTCGCCGCGCCAGGCGATGATGTTCAGCTTCCTGCTCGACATCACCAAGCCGGTGATCGCCGCGGTCAACGGCGTCGGGGCCGGCGGCGGCTTCGTGCTGGCGATGATGTGCGACCTGCGGTTCATGGCCGAGGGGGCCAGCCTGATCACCGTCTTCTCCCGCCGCGGCCTGATCGCCGAACATGGTACGAGCTGGATCCTGCCGCGCATGGTCGGGCTCAGCCGGGCGCTGGACCTGCTGTGGAGCTCGCGCAAGGTCGACGCCGCGGAGGCCTACCGCATCGGCCTGGCCGACCGCGTGGCGCCGGCCGCCGAATTGCTGGACGCGGTGGAGGACTATGTGGCCGAGATGGCCGCGACCGTCTCGCCCCGGGCGGTGGCGGTGATCAAGGCGCAGGTGCACGGCCACCTGGCCAGCACCTTCGACGACGCCGCCATCGACACCGCGGCGGTGATGGCCGAGGCCCTGGCCCATACGGACGCCACCGAGGGCGCCGCCTCCTTCGTCGCCCGGCGCGGTCCGGCCTTCGCGCCCTGGCCGCCGGGGTGACGCCCCGGCGCGCGCCGCCGCTTGCGGTCGCGCCGCGCCGCGCCTTAAGGACTGAGCCACAGCCCGGCGCCGACCGGGCAAGGGAGATGCGCCTTTGACCGACACCTACGAAACCCTCCTCGTCGACCGCCAGGGCGCGGTGGCCACGGTCAGCCTGAACCGGCCGGACAAGCGCAACAGCATCGGCGGGCCGATGATGGTCGAGCTCTACGCCGCGCTCGGCGCCATCGCCGCCGACCCGCAGGTGCGCGTGCTGGTGCTGCGCGGCCGGGGGGCGGATTTCTGCCCCGGGGCCGATGTGAAGCACTATGGCGGCGCGGGCGCGTCCGCCGCCGCCCGCCCCGCCTGGTCGGGGGTGCGGGAGTTCAATGTCGCGGTGCTGCTGCACGAGATGCCGGCGGTGACCATCGCGGCGATCAGCGGCGCCTGCGCCGGGGCGGGCTTCGGCTGGGCCTGCGCCTGCGACCTGCGCATCGCCTCCGCCACGGCCCGGTTCAACAGCGCCTTTCTCGATGTCGGCGTCGGCGGCGACATGGGCGGGCCGTGGACGCTGCCGCGCATTCTCGGGGCCGCCAGGGCGCGCGAGCTCTACTTCCTGCCGGGCAAGTTCGACGCCGCCGAGGCCCTGCGCATCGGCCTGGTCTCGCGCGTGGCGCCGGCCGAGGCCTTCGAGGGCGAGATCCTCGCCCTGACCGCCCGTCTCGCCGCCGCCGCGCCCCTCGCCCTGGCCACCATGAAGAGCAACTTCCTGGCCGCCGAGAAGATGGGGTTCGCCGACTACATCGGCCTCGAAAGCGAGAAGCACATGCGGTTCTTCCAGACCGAGGACACCACCGAGGCCTTCAAGGCCTTCGTCGAGAAGCGTCCGCCCGTCTTCAACGGCCGCTGACCCCACCCCCCTGACCGGAGTCCCCGATGCGTCTGAGACAGATCGCCCTGGCGTCCCATGACCTTGACGGGGTGACGCACGCCCTGGCCGAGGTGTTCGGCCTGAAGGTGGCCTTCAACGATCCCAACATCCACCACTATGGCCTGAAGAACGCGGTCATGCCCGCCGGGACGGGCTTCCTGGAGGTGGTGCAGCCCATCGCCGAAGGCGCCTCGGCCGGCCGGTTCCTGGCCCGGCGCGGCGGCGACGCGGGCTATATGGTGATCTTCCAGACCGACGACGCCGAGGCCCACCGGGCGCGTGTCGCCGCCCTGGGCGTCAGGGTGGTCGACGACATCGATACCCCAGGCTATCGCGCCGCCCATTTCCATCCGGCCGATTTCGGCGGCATGCTGGTCTCCATCGACCAGCAGCGGTCCGCGCCCGACCATCTGGAGCCGTTCGGCGACTGGTGGCCGGCCGGCCCGGACTGGCGGGCGGCGCGCACCGGCACGGTGCTCGATCTGGTCGGCCTCACCCTCAGCCATCCCGATCCGGACGCCCTGGCCGCGCGGTGGTCGACCCTGCTCGACACCCCCCTCGATCCGGCCGACCCCCGCACCCTGACCCTGGCCCGCGGCCGGGTCAGCTTCTGCGAGGGGCCCGACGCCCTGACCTGGATCGCCGGCGTCGACCTCAAGGTCACCGACGTCGACGACGTGCTCGACCGGGCCCGGGCCGACCGCCTGGATGTCGACGACGACGGCGTGCTGATCGGCGGCGTCCGTTTCCGGCCGGTCGCATGAGCGCCCCCAGTCCCTCTCTGGAGGCCTGGCGCCAGCTGGTCGACCTCGACCGCCTGACGGCCTGGATGGATTCGCGGGGCCTCGAGCGCGGGCCCATCGAGGAGGCCGCCAGGCCGCCCGGCGGCACCCAGAACCTGCTGCTGAAGTTCCGCCGCGGCGACCGCTGGTTCATGCTGCGCCGGCCGCCGCTGCATCCGCGGATGAACGGCAGCGAGACCATGCGCCGCGAGGCCCGCCTGCTGGGCGGTCTGGCCGACACCGACGTGCCCCATCCGCGCCTGATCGCCGCCTGTCCGCAGGAGGATGTCCTGGGCGCGGCCTTCTATCTCATGGAGCCGGTCGACGGCTTCAACCCCACCGTGGGCCTGCCGCCGCTGCACGCCGGCGATCCGGCGGTGCGCCATCGCATGGGCCTGGCCCTGGTCGACGGTATCGCCGCCCTGGGCCGGGTGGATCACGTGGCCGCCGGCCTGGCCGACCTCGGCCGCGCCGACGGCTTCCTGGAGCGCCAGGTGGGGCGCTGGCGCAAGCAGCTGGCCGGCTACGCCGAATACGAGGGCTGGGCAGGGCCGGGCGAGATCGAGGGCGTCGAGACCGTCGCCGCCTGGCTCGAGGCGCACCGGCCGCACAGCTTCCAGCCGGGCCTGATTCACGGCGACTACCACCTGGCCAATGTGCTCTACCGCTTCGACGGGCCCGAACTGGCCGCCATCGTCGACTGGGAGCTGACCACCGTGGGCGATCCCCTGCTCGACATGGGCTGGATCCTGGCCACCTGGCCGCTCGAGGACCGCCCGGCCTCGGCCAACCTCTCGGTGACGCCCTGGGAGGGGTTCCCCACCGCCGCCGAGCTCGTCGAGCGCTACGCCGCCCAGACCACCCGCGACATGAGCGCCATCACCTGGTACGCCGTCCTGGCCTGCTACAAGCTCGGCATCATCCTCGAGGGCACCCACGCCCGGGCCGCGGCCGGCAAGGCCGAGACGGCCACCGGCGACGCCCTGCACGCCCACACCCTGAGCCTGTTCCAGCGCGCGCTGGGCTGGATCAACGCCTGAACCCGGAAAGGTCCTGTCAGCCATGAACACCGTCCTGGTGGTCGGGGCCAGCGGCGTCATCGGCGCCGCCGCCGTCCAGCATTTCGCGGCCCTGCCGGACTGGCGGGTCGTCGGCCTGTCCCGCCGCCGTCCCGACCTCGACGGGGCGCCGGCCTATGACCATCTGGCCGTCGACCTCAACGACGCGGCCGCCTGCAGCGCCGCGGCGGCGCGCCTGGGCGGGGTCACCCACGTGATCTACGCGGCCCTGTTCGAGAAGCCGGGCCTGGTGGCCGGCTGGTACGAGCAGGACCAGATGCGCGCCAATCTGGCCATGATGCGCAACCTGATGGACCCGCTGCTGCGCGCCGCCCGGGGGCTGCGGCATGTCAGCGTGATGCAGGGCACCAAGGCCTATGGCGCCCACGTCCACCGCATGGCCGTGCCGGCGCGCGAGAGCCAGTCCCGCGACCCGCACGACAACTTCTACTGGCTGCAGGAGGACTATATCCGCGGCGCCCACGACGCCGCCGGCGGCGACCGGGCGTCCTGGGCCTTCACCATCTGGCGCCCGCAGGTGGTGTTCGGCGGCGCCCTGGGCGTGGCGATGAACCTCATCCCGGTGATCGGCGCCTACGCCGCCCTCTGCCGCGAGCTGGGCCTGCCGTTCGCCTGTCCGGGCGAGCACGACAACATCTTCGAGGCGGTCGACACCGACCTGATCGCCCGCGCCCTGGCGTGGGGCGCGCAGGCCCCGGCGGCCCGGGGCGAGATCTTCAACATCACCAACGGCGACGTCATGGTGTGGAAGAACGTCTGGCCGGCGATCGCCCGGGCGGTTGGCCTGGAGCCGGTCTTCGGCGCGCCGCTCTCCCTGGCCCAGTTCCTGCCCGCCCACGCCGACGCCTGGGACCGCCTGGTGACGAAACACAATCTGCGGCCGACCCGGATGGCCGACCTGCTGGGCGAGTCGCACCACTACGCCGACCTGCTGTTCTCCTGGGGGGCCCAGACCCCGCCCGCCTCGACCCTGGTCAGCACCATCAAGCTGCGTCAGGCCGGCTTCGGCGACTGCGTCGACACCGAGGTGATGTTCGCCCGCTGGCTGGCCCGGCTGGCCGACCGGGGCGTCATCCCGCCGCCCTGACCCTGACCGACGAAAACCTGTCTGAACCCCCAAACTCCGAGGAACGCCCGATGACCGCCAGCCGAGAGATCCACCTTGTCCGCCGCCCGCAGGGGATGCCCCGCCCCGAGGACTTCGCCGTGGTCGACACCGTGCTCGCCGATCCGGCCGAGGGCGAGGTGCTGGTGCAGAACGTGCTGATGTCGGTCGACCCCTACATGCGGCCCCGCTTCAACGGCGACCAGGCCCTCGGCGAGGCCCTGATCGGTTCGGGGATCGGCCGGGTGATCGCCTCGCGCAACGCGAAGTTCGCGCAGGGCGACATCGTCCGCCACGGCGCGGGCATGAAGGAGCGGTTCGTGAGCGACGGTCGCGGCCTGGCGATCATCCGCCCCGATCCCGACCTGCCCCTGTCGGTCCATATGCACGCCCTCGGCGGCACCGGCCTGACCGCCAACGGCGGCCTGCTGGAGACCGGCAAACTCGGGGACGGCGAGCAGGTGTTCGTCTCCACCGCCGGCGGCGCCGTCGGATCGGTGGTCGCCCAGATCGCCCGCATCAAGGGCTGCCATGTGGTCGGGTCCACCGGCTCGGACGACAAGGCCGCCTGGCTGCGCGACGTCGCCGGGCTGGACGCGGTGATCAACTACAAGACCCAGCCCCTGGCCGAGGCGCTGAAGGCGGCGACGCCGAAAGGCATCGACGTCTATTTCGAGAACGTCGGCGGGGCCCACCTCGACGCGGCCCTCACACGCATGAACCCGAACGGCCGCATCCCGGTCTGCGGCATGATCTCCACCTACAACGGCGGCGGCGAGGGGGTGCGCAATCTCTTCCTGCTGATCTATGGCCGCGTCACCATGCAGGGCTTCGTCGCCAGCGACTTCGGCCATCTCAACGCCCGGTTCGTCGCCGACATGACCGGCTGGCTGAAGAGCGGCCAGATCAGGTACCAGGAGACCGTCCTCGACGGCTTCGAGCGCGCCCCGGAGGGCCTGATCGGCCTCTTCGAGGGCCGCAACGCCGGCAAGATGATCATCCGCGTGGCCGAATAGGACCCCTGACCATGACCACCTCCCGTTCGGCCGACTACATCGGCGCCGTCGGCATCGGCGTCAGCGACCTGGCCCGTTCGGCCACCTTCTACGCCCGCGTCCTGGGCATGAAGCAGACCGCCACCTTCGAGATCGCCTATATGGACGAGATCGTCATGGCCCACGAGGGGCGCAACGCCGTGGTGCTCATGCACTGGACCGACGGCTCGCCGCGCAACTACCGCGACAACCCGGTCAAGCTGGTGTTCTACGTCACCGACCCGGTCGCGGTGATCGAGCGCATCCGCGCCGAGGGGCTGGAGATCACCCTGGAGCCCGCCCCCTATCCGGCCCTGGGCGGGGTGATCATCGGCATGGGCAAGGACCCCGACGGCTATGTCATCGAACTGATCGGCACGCCGCCGCCGGGGTGAGGCCCCCGGTTCGTCGGCTGCAAGGGCTACGGGTTCGTCGTGTTCGCGCCGGAAGGCGTGGCCTGGGTCCCGCTCGCGGGAGCCGCCGGGCCCGCGGGGTTGGCCGCGGATTGCACGGCGGCCTCATGCCGGGCGGCGCCGGGAGCCTCCTGCACCGTCCGACCCTCGTCCCTCAGCGAGACGAGCTTTTCCCGCTCGTCGTAGCAGATCAGCACCGTGTGCAGATTGCTCTTGGTCGCCGCCTCGGCCGGGGTGGCCACCGCCTCGGCCAGGCCGAGGGTGAAGAAGTCGGCGGCCGCCTCGGTGAGAATGATCCCCGCCTTGCCGGCCTTGCTCGTGCCCTTTGTATAGAGCTTGTAGATGTCGCAGGAATTGGCGCCGTCCTTGACCGTGCTCGTCGGCGCGCCCAGGCTTGACAGCACATCCAGCCGGGCCTCGCCGACGCTGTACCGGCTGATGTTTACGGCCGACGGCCGGTTGGCCTCCATCACCGTGGAGCAGGCTCCCAAGGATGTCGCAGCCAGAAGCAGGACAAGAAAACCGCGCATGTATCCCCCCGTTTGGCGTCGGGGCAGGCCCGCGCCTTCACAATCCGACAGATCCAGGGAAGGGTCTCCGCCCCCCGACGGAATTCACGCCTCGCCCGTCCCAGGGTCGCGACGCGCCCCGACTATGCCCGTGGCGATGAGGGTTGGGAAGCCCGTTCGACGGGTTCGGAAACGGGCTAGTCGCCCGCGCCCTGAACCGCCGCACCCGCCGCCAGCATCGCCTCGATCGCCGCCTCGCCATAGCCGGCCTCGGCCAGGATGCGGCGGGTGTGCTCGCCCAGCCTCGGGGCCGGGGCGGGGGGCGGGGGCTCCAGGCCGGGGAAGCGGATCGGCGTCGCCGGGGCGGCGAAGGCGCCGCCGTGGCCGTCCGGGGTGCTGGTGAAGCAGCCCGCCGCCCGCGCCAGCGGATCGTCCACCACCTCGTCCAGGGTCATCAGCGGCGCCCAGGCCACGTCCTGGGCGGTCAGGCGCCGCGCCGCCTCGGCCAGGGTCATCCGCCCCCAGGCTCCGTCGACGACGGCGCGCAGCTCGCGCACCACCGCCAGGTCGGCGATGGGCGGCGCGAACCGGGCCTCGGCGGCCAGCTCCGGCCGGCCGATCGCCCGCAGGATCGCCGGGAAACAGCCGGGGCCGCGCACCACGATGTAGAACCAGCGGTCGTCGGCGGTGCGGAAGTATCCGCCCAGGGCGGAGGGCCGGTCGTCGCGGGCCTGGGCGGTCACCGCCTCGCCGTAGCGCAGCCGCACCGACATGTCCCAGCCCAGGGCGTAGACGCCGATGCGCACCAGCGAGGCCTCCACCAGCCGCCCCCGGCCGGTGCGGCCGCGCTCGTGCACCGCGGCCAGCACGCCGCCCAGGGTGGCCATGGCCGTCACATGGTCGCCGAAGGCCGGGCGGCAGGGCAGGGGCTCGCCGCCCGGCGGATTGGTGGCGAAGGCCGCCCCCGAGCGGTTCCAGAAGGCGGTCAGGTCAAAGCCCGGAATGTGCGCCCCCTCGCCGTCCAGGCCATAGCCGCTCACCGAGGCGTAGATCAGCCGCGGCAGCGCGTCCTTCAGGGAGTCATAGTCCAGGCGGGCGCGGGCCAGGGCGCCCGGGCGCACATTGGTGATGAACACGTCCGCGTCGGCCAGCAGGCGCACCAGCGCCTCGCGCCCGGCCGCCGAGGCGGTGTCCAGCACGATGCCCCGCTTGCCGCGATTCTCCATGGCGAAGATCGGGCTGCCGGTGACCAGCGGCGTGTCGGGAAAGAAGCCCCGGGTGGCGTCGCCGGCGGCGCTCTCCACCTTGATCACCTCGGCGCCCCACTCGGCCATGATCATGGCGCACCCCGGCGCGGCGATCCAGGTGGCCAGCTCCACCACCTTCAGTCCCTGAAGCAGCATCGTCGGTCGTCCTCAGGGCCGCGGCCGGTCGCCGGCCACGGTGGTCCGGTGCATCAGGCGCAGATGGCCGTCATAGCCGCCGGTGGCGTTGTGCAGGCAGCGGCGGTTGTCCCACATGGTCAGCATGTTCGCCGCCCAGCGGTGGCGATGGACGAAGGCCTCGTCGGTCATGTGTCTGAACAGGAAGCCCAGCAGGGCCTTGCCCTCGGCCTCGGTCATGCCTTCGATGCCGACGGTGTAGACCGGGTTGACGAACAGCGCCCGGCGCCCGGTGACCGGATGGACCGGCGCCAGGGGGTGGCTGAACGCGGTCTCGGCCTCGACGCCGGGCAGGATGGTCATGCCGGTGCGGCCCGTCTCTCGGGCGTAGAAGCCCGTCGAGCCATAGGGGCCGGCGGCCGAATGCACCGCCCGCAGCGGCGCGATCATCGCCTGGAACGTCGGCGACAGGGCCTCCCACGCCCGCGCCCCGTCGGCGTAGAGCGTGTCTCCCCCCACCGGCGGAACCACCTTGGCGTGCAGCACGGTGGCCGCCGGCGGCGTCTCCTGGAAGCTCCAGTCGGAATGCCACGAGCCGCCGAACACGCTGGAGGTCTCGTCGGCGTCGCGCCGCACCTCCAGGATGTGCGGGCGGTCCTCCAGCGGCTTCACATAGGGGTCCCAGCCGAACGGGCCCAGCTGCAGGGTGAAGGCCTCCAGCTGGTCGTGGGTCAGCGGCTGGCCCGGGAACCACACCACCCCGTGGGCGGCGAAGGCGGCCTTCACCGCCTCCAGCGCCGGGCCGGGCAGGGGCCGCGACAGATCGACGCCGGTGATCTCGGCGCCGAATCCATCGGGGTTGGGACGGACTCCCACGGTCAGGGTGGTCAAGGGCGTGCCTCCTCCTCGGCCGGTCGCGGCGGCCCTTCGAACTCTAACCACCCCGGCCCGGAGGCGATAGACACCCGAGGCGCCGGTGCGCCGTGTGCGGACGGCGGGCGTTGGCCCGCATTTCGCTTGCGCCGCGTCCGGCGATGATTCAAGACCGGCTTACGGCATGCCGGCCAGGATCCTCGGGTCGCATGCCAGTCTTCCCGCGTGGGCGCGCGGGCGGGCTGAACGACAGTCGCGCCTTGGATCGGTCGCGACTGTCTGGGCCGACGGGGGAACCAGGTGTTGTGACCCACGAGTTCATCCGGGTGCGATTCAGGCGGGACGTGGCCGAGGGCGACGTCCAGGCCGCCCTGGGCAGGGTGGTCGCCGGCCAGCCGCTGTTGCAACGTCACGTCGTCGGCGACCGGGCCGGCCAGATCGATCTGGGCGCGCGCGCCGAGGCGCCCCGGCTGGCGGAGCTGAAGGCCGCCGACCTGCCGGCCCGGATCCGCGCCAGCCCGACGGCGCCGCTCCAGGCCTACTGGCTTCGCGACCCTGACGGGGCGCGGTCGCTGCTGCTGGGCCTCCACCCGGCGCTGG